>DASQGX010000190.1:0-10501 GCA_035632395.1 Allostellaceae bacterium | reverse complement strand
CGCGATGAACCGGAAGAACAAGAGGTAAGCATGGCCGACTTGCAGCAATCCCTGCGCGACGCGCAGGGCGCCCAGCTCCTCAAGACCGCCGCGCCGGCGCCGTCCGAAGAGGCCAAGCCGCGTCTCGACGCGCAAGGCCGCGCCTACGCCACCGGCAAGCGCAAGAACGCCGTCGCGCGCGTCTGGCTCAAGCCGGGCAAGGGCACGATCAACGTCAACGGCAAGGACAGCCAGGCCTATTTCGCGCGGCCGGTGCTGCGCATGCTGCTGAACCAACCGTTCGTCATCTGCCAGCGTCTCGGTCAATACGACATCGTCTGCACGGTCACCGGCGGCGGCCTTTCCGGCCAGGCCGGCGCCGTGCGTCACGGCATCAGCAAGGCGCTGACCTATTACGAGCCGGGCCTGCGCGGCGTGCTCAAGGCCGGCGGATTCCTGACGCGCGACAGCCGCGTCGTCGAGCGTAAGAAGTACGGCCGCGCCAAAGCCCGACGCCGCTTCCAGTATTCGAAGCGCTGAGTTCCGCACGCGATTTCACGCATGCAGGGCATCGGCGCAAGCCGGTGCCCTTTTCTTTTGTGCGCGACTATGGTGTGAAAGGATTGCGTATGGCTGCGAAGGTCTTCATCGACGGCGAGGCGGGCACCACCGGCCTGCAAATTCACCGGCGTCTCAAGGCGCGGCGTGATCTCGATTTGCTGTCGATCGATCCGGCGCGGCGCAAGGACGCCGGCGCGCGGCGCGAGCTGCTCAACGGCGCCGACCTGGTGATCCTGTGCCTGCCCGATGAAGCAGCGCGCGAGGCTGTGAGTCTCATCGAAAGCAACTCGGTGCGCGTCATTGACGCGTCGACGGCGCATCGGATCGAACGCGGCTGGACGTACGGCTTTCCGGAAATGTCTGCGGCGCAGCGGAGCGCGATCACGACTTCGCGGCGGGTTGCCAATCCCGGCTGTTACGCTACCGGATTCATCGGCCTGGTGCGGCCGCTGGTCGAGGCGAAACTGTTGCCGGCGACCTGGCCGATCACGGTCAACGCGGTGTCCGGCTACAGCGGCGGCGGACGGAGCATGATCGCCGAATTCGAGGACACGGCCGCGCCGAATTACACCAAGGTGCCGTATCGCATTTACGCACTCGGCCTCGCGCACAAGCACGTGCCGGAGATGCAAACGCACACCGGCCTTACGTATCGTCCGCTGTTCGCACCGGCGGTCGGCCGCTACGCACAGGGCATGATCGTCGAGGTGCCGTTGCAGCTCGACGCGCTGCCGACTGCGCCCAAGCTCAAGGACGTGCACGCGGCCTTGGCGCGCGCCTACGAAGGCGAGGCCTTCGTCGAGGTGGCCTCGCTCGACGAAGCCGCCGCGCTCAAGACCCTCGAGCCCGAAGCGCTCAACGGCACCAACCGGATGAAGCTCTACGTTTTCGGCTCGGAAACGGCGCGTCAGGCGCGTCTGGTCGCATTGCTCGACAATCTCGGTAAAGGTGCGGCCGGCGCCGCCGTACAAAATCTCAACCTGATACTGGGCCTGCCCGAGGCTGCCGGCCTCGCGCCGGAACGGCTGCCCGCCTAGGCCGCGCGGCGCGGAGCAGGGCTGATGTTCGCGCACGCCTTGCTCGTCTCGCCGCTTTATGTCGGCTTGTGCGCGCTGATATTCATCGCGCTGAGCGCACGGGTGATCCGCGGCCGTGGACGTCGCAGCGTCAATCTCGGCCACGGTGGGCACGCCGATCTCGAAACCGCAATCCGGATCCATGCCAACTTCGCCGAATACGTGCCGCTGGCGTTGCTCATCATCGTGCTCGTCGAGGCAATCGGCTTCAGCCGCTATTGGGTTCACGTTCTCGGCATTGCTTTGGTTGCCGGTCGGCTGCTGCATGCTTGGGGTTTGACACACCACAAGCAGCCGTCACCTGGCCGCATCGCCGGCGTGACATTGACCTTCGCCGTGCTCACGGTCGGGGGCGTGCTACTGATCATCCACGTTATCGGCGACATGGTGTCATAGGCACCGCTTCCCAACTCGGAAGGCCGCGGTTAAATTCCGGCGACTGGTTTTAGGGGGGTGTATGATGGTCTCATCCGTGGGACGCGGCGCGCGTGCCGATATCGACATGCGTCAGTTCGCGCGCAGCGTCGGCACCAACATGGCGGTGGCGGCGGGTCAGATCATCTTCAACAAAGGCGATCCCGGTCAGTGCATGTACATCGTGCAGTCCGGCACCATCGAGATCGTGATCGGCGACAAAGTGGTTGAAACGCTCGGCACCAACGAGGCGCTTGGCTTCATGACCATGATCGACAAGCAGCCGCGATCCTCGACGGCGCGCGCCAAAGAAGCGTGCGAACTGTCGCTCATCGATGAGCGCAAATTCCGCTTCATGGTCGACGAAGTGCCGAACTTCGCCATGTACATTATGGGCGTGCTGGCGCGCCGCATCCGCGGCATGAGCGACGCGATCTAGTTCAACGGGCGCCTACGTCCCCGAGCGCACCATCACGTAGGTGCCGGGTGCGTCCGCTAGCGGCTTAAGCGCGCCGGCGCCGGGCACGCGCGCATCGACTTCGCCGCCGGCGAACTGTTTCGACCATTCCTCCCAGCGCGGCCACCACGAGCCTTCGTGGAATTGTGCATCTTTGAGCCACGCTTCCGGATCCTTGGGCAGCTTGTCGTTGGTCCAGTGTCCGTATTTCGCGCGGCCGGGGGCATTAACGACGCCGGCGATGTGACCCGAAGCGGCAAGCACGAATGTCACCGGTCCGGCATAGAGCTGCGTCGCGACATAGGTCGAGCGCCACGGCGCGATATGGTCCTCGCGCGTCGAGAGAATGAAGGTCGGCGTCTTGATTTGGCGCAGGTCGATCGGCACGCCGGCGAGCGTAATGCCGCCGGGCCGCGACAGCCGGTTCTCCTGATACATATTGCGCAGGTAGAAACTGTGCATCGCCGCCGGCATGCGCGTTGAATCGCTGTTCCAGTAGAGCAGGTCGAACGGGAAGGGTTCCTTGCCGAGCAGGTAATTGTTGACCACGAACGACCAGATCAGATCGTTGGCACGCAGCATGTTGAAAGTAGTCGCCATGTCGGCGCCTTCGAGATAGCCGTGCCTGTTCATGCGCTCTTCGAGCGACTTGAGCTGCTCCTCGTCGATGAACACCGACAACTCGCCGGCCTCTTTGAAATCGACCAACGAAGCGAAGAACGTCGCCGACTTGATGCGGGCGTCATCTTTGGCCGCGAGCCAGGCGAGCGTCGCGGCCAGCAACGTGCCGCCCAGGCAATAGCCGATGACGTTCGACTGTTTTTCTCCGGTCGCTCGCTCGATGGCGTGAAGCGCCGCGAGCGGGCCTTCGCGCATATAATCGTCGAACGTCTTCGCGGCGAGGCGCTCGTCGGGATTGGCCCATGAGATAACGAACACGGTGTGGCCTTGCTCGACCGCCCATTTGACAAACGAATTGGTCGGACGCAGATCGAGGATATAAAACTTGTTGATCCACGGCGGCATGATAAGCAGCGGCGTCTTCTGCACCTTCGCCGTCGCCGGCGCGTACTGGATGAGCTCGATCAAATCGTTGCGGAACACCACCTTGCCGGGCGAGACCGCGATGTTCTTTCCGACCTGGAAGGATTCGAGATCGGTCATCTTGATCATCAGGCGGCCCTTGCCGCGCTCGAGATCCGCGAGCAGGTGTTTGAGCCCGTTGACCAGGTTCTCGCCGCCGCTATCGATGGTCGCGCGCAGCACTTCGGGATTGGTCGCGACGAAATTGGTCGGCGCGATCGCGTCGACGAACTGCCGCGTGTAGAAATCGACCTTCTGCGCCGTCTTGTCGTCGAGCCCGTCGACCTTCTTCACCGTCGACTGCAGCCAGCGGGCCGTCAGCAGGTAACTCTGCTTGATGAAATCGAACAGCGTGCTTTCGCGCCACGCCTCATCCTTGAACCGTTGATCGTTCGGCGCCGGCTGTACCACCGGCGGGGGATTACCGCCGAGAAAGCGCTCTGCCGCGCTTTGCCACAGCCGCATGTAGTCCCGCCACAGCGTGAACTGCGCCTCGATCACCGGCGTTGGATTGGCGATCATTCGCCGTGTCATTTCGAGAAAGGCGCTGCCGATATTGAGCGGGTCGCTCATGCCCAAACCGCCGTCGGCGCCGGCTGAGCCTTGCCGCGACAGGAATTCGTTCACCAGCCGCTGGCTGCGCGCCGCGATTTCGGCCATGTTGCGCGACCACACAGCGGGATCTGGGATCTTGGGCGATTGGGGCGCGGTCTCGGTCATCGGTCGCAGCGATCCGCTAGGGCCGACGGCCCGGAGCCGGGCCGCTCGCGCTGACGGCGTGAAAGCATTTGCCTGACGGGCAATTGGGGCTCTAATACAACGGCGGCGAGACGCACGGCGTATCTTAGGGGCGGGGCGCGCGGTTCGCCAGAACGTTGAGGCCGAGGCGCAGGATGCGGGTTGCACGGATTTGGGTTGGAGCGGCCATTGCCGCCGTAGCGTTACCTTTGGGCGGCTGCAGTCACGTGCCCGACGCAGTCAATCCGGTGGCGTGGTATCGCGACGCGACCGGGACTGCGAAAGCAGATGCCCAGGATACCAACCAGCGCAATCAGCAGAACCTCGAAGCCGGCAGCAAACAGCCCTATCCCAATCTGGCAACGGTGCCGAACGCACCGACAAGCGCAACCAGCACCATTGATCGCGACAAGCTGGTGCAGGGCCTCGTCGCCGACCGGACGAACGCCAAATACAGCAACGACCAGCTGCAAGCCGGCAGCCAACTCGCGAGCATCGCACCACCGCCGCCAGCCAGACCTAATCCGCCCGCCGCGACCGCGACGGCGGCGCAGCATCCGCCATCGAACACGGCTGTGCCCGCTGCGCCAGCGGCGGCTCCAACTGCCGCCAGTCCGCCGTTGCGGCAGACGACAAGCGGTCGTGGGCAAGAAGCACCGCCAGCGGAATCGACGTTGACGAGTCCGACGATCCCGAACGTGCCGCAGGGGCAGGTCCCGCCGCCACCGCCGACACCCGCCCAGGTTGCGCGCACGACACCGCCGGCCGCGCCGTCGATCCCTTCCGCGACACCGCCGGCGCCGCCGGCCGCGCCGCATTTGACGCCGCCGGCGGGCGTGCGTGCCGGCGGCCAGCCGGCGCTGGCCATGCACACACCAGCCAAGGCGCAAAATCCGATTTCGGTTTCGGTCGGCGACGTCGCTTTCGCGCAAGGCTCGTCCGATCTTGCTGAAACGCAGCGCAGCGCGCTCGCCGAAATCGCCGGCCTTTACAAGCAAACTGGCGGTGAGATCCGGATCGTCGGCCATTCCGAACCGGGCGCCGCGAACGACGCGATTCGTCAACGCATCGCCGGCCTCGATCTCGCGCTCGATCGCGCCAACGCTGTCGCACAGGCCCTGGCCAAGCTCGGCGTGCCGGCGCGCGATATCCGTGTCGAAGCCGCACCGGCCAACGCGCAAGAGCAGCCGCGCGCCGAAGTCTTCATGGAATATTGATCGGCGAATTGGCTCCAACCGGCGACTCGGCTGGCGGAAAACTGTCGCCGCCACCGTCGCCGAAGGGTACAAACGGCTCCCCAAGGAGCCGAACGTGACATCTCCTCTTCGCATCGGCATTGCCGGACTCGGCACCGTCGGCACGGGCGTAGCGCGGCTGCTCGCTGCCAATGCCGGGCTCATTGCCCGCCGTGCCGGGCGCAAGCTCGAGTTGGTTGCCGTGCTCGAACGCGATCGCAGGCGCAATCGCGGCGTCGACTTGTCGAAACCGAAATGGCACGCGACGCCGCACGCATTCGCGACTGATCCGAACATCGACGTCGTGGTGGAGCTGATTGGTGGCGCTGACGGCGTGGCGTTGAACCTGGCCAAGACGGCTCTCGCCGCCGGCAAGCCGGTGGTCACCGCGAACAAGGCGATGCTCGCGCATCACGGCAACGAACTGGCGCGGCTTGCCGCCAAACAAGGTGTCGCACTCGCCTTCGAAGCGGCGGTTGCCGGCGGCATTCCGATCCTGAAATCGCTGCGCGAAGGCCTCGCCGCGAACAAGGTGCAGCGCGTTTACGGCATCCTCAACGGCACCTGCAATTACATCCTCACCCAGATGCGCAACAGCCGCCGCGATTTTGCCGCCGTGCTGGCAGAGGCGCAGAAGCTCGGCTATGCCGAAGCCGATCCGAGCTTCGATATCGATGGCATCGACACGGCGCACAAGCTGGCGATCCTCGCCGCTGTTGCCTTCGGCAGCGCGGTCGATTTCAAAGGCGTCCACGTCGAAGGCATTCGCCACGTCTCCGCCGCCGACATCGAGTTCGCCGAAGCGCTGGGTTACCGCATTAAGCTGCTCGGCATCGCGCGCCAGACGCCGCATGGTCTCGAACAACGCGTGCATCCGTGCATGGTGCCGGCGGCAACGCCAATCGCGCATGTCGAAGGGGTGTTCAACGCCGTCGTGGTCGAAGGCGATTTTGTCGGCCGCGTCATGCTCGAAGGCCGCGGCGCCGGCGCCGAACCGACGGCTTCGGCGGTTGTCGCAGATCTGATCGACATCGCGCATGGCCGCGCCGGCACCGGCCTCAGCGCCGGCGCCAAGCCAAAGCTCGCGGCGATGGCACGGCACGAAGGTGCTTATTACTTACGGTTGATGGTCGTCGACCGGCCCGGCGTGATGGCCGACATCACCGCGGCGTTGCGCGACGAGAAAGTTTCGATGGAGCAGATGATCCAGCGCGGTCGGGCGCCGGACGAAACCGTGCCGGTGGTGATCACTACGCACGCCACGGTCGAGGCGCAAATGCGCCGGGCGCTTGATCGCATCGCCCGGCTGAAAACCGTGCGCGAGAAACCGCGCATGATCCGCATCGAGGCTCTATAAGGGTAAGTAAGGGAGCGGAGAATATTGATGGGCGACAACAGCCATCGCATGGACCGCAATCTGGCGCTTGAGGCGGTGCGCGTCACCGAAGCGGCGGCGCTGTCGGCGTCCCGGCTGATGGGCCGCGGCGACGAGAAAGCCGCCGACCAGGCGGCGGTCGACGCCATGCGCAAAGCCCTCAACGGCCTCGCCATCGACGGCACCGTCGTGATCGGCGAGGGCGAGCGCGACGAAGCGCCGATGCTTTACATCGGCGAGAAAGTCGGCACCGGGCAGGGGCCGAAAATCGACATCGCGCTCGATCCGCTCGAAGGCACGACGATCACCGCCAAAGGCGGCCAGAACGCGCTCGCCGTCATCGCCATGGCCGAGGCCGGCGGCTTCCTCAATGCGCCCGACGTCTATATGGACAAGATCGCCGTTGGCGTCGGCGACGGGGTCGTCGACCTCGACGCGCCCCCGGCGGAGAACCTCAAAAATCTTGCGAAGGCAAAAAATGTCGCCGTCTCGGACCTGGTGGTCTGCATTCTCGATCGCCCGCGGCACAGCGATCTGATCGGCAAGGTTCGCGCAGCCGGCGCGCGCATCATGCTGATCTCCGACGGCGACGTCTCGGGTGTCATTGCCACCGCACGGCCTGATAGCGGCGTCGACATTTACATGGGTTCTGGCGGCGCACCAGAAGGCGTGCTGGCCGCCGCGGCCTTGCGCTGTATCGGTGGCTTCATGCAGGGGCGGCTGCTGTTCCGCAACGACGATGAAAAAGGCCGCGCGCGACGCCTTGGCATCGACGATCTCAACCGCAAATACGGCCTTCAGGACCTGGCGAAAGGCGACGTCATGTTCGCCGCCACCGGCGTCACGACCGGCACGATGCTCCAGGGCGTGCGCCGCATCGATCACGGCGCCGTTACGCAATCGATGGTCATGCGCTCGAAGAGCGGCACCGTGCGCATGATCGACGCGGTGCACAATTTCGAGCGCAAGAGCAATTTCGACTTTCTGCAAAAGGATGGACGGTAGCGCCAATCCGCGCGGCTTTCTCGGCGTCGAGCGCTCGCTCCTCGGCAAACGCTGGCGCGAGCGCAACGGCGATGCGCGTCTCGGCCTGACGCTGGCGCAGCGCCTTGGCGTGCCGGAGATTGTCGGCCGCATTCTTGCTGGCCGTGGCGTCATCGAAAGCGAGGCCGAACGCTTCCTGGCGCCGACGCTGCGCGACGCGCTGCCCGATCCGCTGTCGTTCAAAGGCATGGAGCAGGCGGTTGCACGCATTGTCGACGCCGTACGCGGCGGCGAGACGATCGCCGTCTTTGGCGATTACGATGTCGACGGCGCCACGGCGTCGGCACTGCTCAAACGCTTTCTCGAGTCCGCCGGCGGCAACGTCCGGGTCTATATCCCGGACCGGCAACGCGAAGGTTATGGCCCCAATGCGCCGGCGCTGCTGAAGCTCAAGGCGGAAGGCGCAGCAATCGTGATCACCGTCGATTGCGGCGTCACCGCATTCGCGCCGTTGGCCGCGGCGGCCGATGCCGGTCTCGAAGTCGTCGTCGTCGATCATCACGTCGCCGAACCGACCCTGCCGCGCGCGGTGGCGGTGATCAATCCCAACCGGCTCGACGAAAGCGGCGCACATGGAAATCTCGCCGCCGTCGGTGTCGCGTTTCTGCTCGCGGTCGCGATCAATCGCGCGCTGCGGCAGGCCGGCCACTATGCGACGCGAACCGAACCCGATCTCATGACGCTGCTCGATCTTGTGGCGCTTGGCACGGTGTGCGACGTCGTGCCGTTGACCGGACTCAATCGCGCGCTGGTGGCGCAGGGCCTCAAGGTGATGCGCCAGCGCCGCAATACCGGCATCGCCGCGCTCGCCGATACGGCGCGGTTGGCCGAGCGCATCGACGCCTATCACGCCGGTTTCATCCTTGGCCCGCGCGTCAATGCGGGCGGCCGCGTTGGCGCTGCCGATCTCGGTACGCGGCTGCTGTCGACGGAAGACGTGATCGAAGCGCGCCAGATTGCCGCCGAGCTCGATCGCCTCAATGACGAGCGCCGCGCGATCGAAGCACGCGTTCTCGAGGAGGCAATTGCACAGGTCGAGGCGAGCGATACCAAAGCGCCGCTGATCTTCGTGGCGAACGCCGGCTGGCATCCGGGCGTTATCGGCATCGTCGCCAGCCGCCTCAAAGAACGCTACGGCCGGCCGGCGTTGGTGGCGGCAATCGAGAACGGCATCGCCAAGGGCTCGGGCCGTTCGGTCACAGGCGTAGCGCTCGGCGCGGCGGTCATCGCCGCGCGTCAGGCGGGACTGCTGGTCAACGGCGGCGGCCATGCCATGGCCGCGGGCTTCACCGTCGAGACCGGTAGGATCGATGCCTTGCGCGATTTCATGGCAGCGCGCGTCGCCGAAGCGCTCGACGGACAGGAGCCAATGCCCGAGCTCGGCATCGACGGCGCGCTGGCTTGCGCCGCGGCGACGCCAGAATTTGCCGCATTGGTTGAGCGTCTGGCGCCCTTCGGCACCGGCAACGCCGAACCACGCTTCGCCCTCGCCAATCTCCGCGTGCTGCGCGCAACGGTTGTTGGGCAGGACCAGGCGCATGTGAGCTGCGTGCTCGGCGACGGTGCCGGCGCCGGCCGAATCAAGGCGATCGCGTTCCGCGCGCTCGAAGGCGCGCTGGGTCCGGCGTTGCTTCGGTCGCAAGGCGCTGGATTCCACATCGCCGGCCATATCCGCGCCGACAACTGGCAAGGCCGCGAAGGCGTGCAGCTGCTGATCGACGACGCGGCGCCGGCGCTCGGCTAAACTGATCGCCAATCAACAACACGCAACACGAGGAAGCATCATGGACAAGATCAAGCCGCTTTTTACTGCGACGGCAACCGCAACCGGCGGCCGCAACGGCCACACCCAGTCGGCCGACGGTATCGTCTCGGTCGATCTGTCGGTTCCGAAAGCGATGGGCGGACCGGGCAAGCCCAACACCGGAACTCCCGAGCATCTATTCGCGGCAGGCTATGCCGCCTGCTTCGGCGGTGCAGTCGATTTCGTCGGCCGCCAGCGCAAGCAGGACGCCAGCAAGGTAACAGTCACGTGCTCGGTGTCGATCGGGCCGCGCGAAGCCGGCGGCTTCGGCATCGCGGCCAAGCTGCGCGTCGAAGACAAAAGTCTGAAGCAGGCCGACCTCGAAGCGCTGGCGCGCGAGGCGCACGAGAAAATCTGTCCGTACTCGCACGCCACCCGCAATAACGTCGACGTCCAGTTCGAGATCGTTGGCGCCTAGCGGCCAGCCGTCAGGGCGTGCTGCCGCGCAACGAGGCAGGATGGCCGGGCAATTTGAGCGATCCCGCCGGCACCAGCTTCAGGCCATCGACACGGAAGACATCGAGCGCTTGGCCGCTCCAATTCTCGATATAGACGTAACGGCCGTCCGGGCTGAAGGCGACACCTTCAGCTAAGGGGCCGACCTCGACATTGGCGACTTTGCGGACTTTCTTGCCGTCGGTCCGCAACACTACCGCGATCGAATGCTCGTTGCGGAAAAACGAGTTGTTCGGCGCCGAACCGCCCGAGCCATTGGTCGCCAGCGCAATCGCTAGG
>DASQGX010000189.1:0-3257 GCA_035632395.1 Allostellaceae bacterium | reverse complement strand
AGAAGTCGGCCGATTTCCGCAAGGCCGGCGGCGAGATCTACAAGGTGCTCGAAGGCAAGGCCGCCGCTATCGACCCGTGAGCGCCGCACACGGCAAAGCCGCGTCCGGCGCCAAGGCCGGTCGCCTCTATCCCGATCGGCCGATCGTTGGCTGTCTCGCCATCGTCCGCCGCGACAGCCGCGCGCTGCTGGCGCAGCGTTCGCTGCCGCCTGGCGTCGGCAAGTGGGGTTTCCCGGGCGGCGCGCAGGAGCTGGGCGAGACGGTGTTCGAATGCGCCCGGCGCGAGCTGCTGGAAGAGACCGGAATCGCCGCCGAGCCGGTGCGCGTCCTGACCGTCATCGAGGCGATCCGCCAAGACGAGGCCGGCAAGGTGATGACGCATTTCACGCTGGTCTGCGTGCTGCTCGATTGGCGCTCTGGCGAAGGCGAGCCGCTGCACGACGCGCTGCAGGTTAAATGGCTAACGCCGGATGAGGTCCGTCGCCTGGAGACATTTCCAGACACGGCGCCGCTCATGGACTTGGCATTCGGTTGACGTGAGGTGGATTTAAATCGCTACGGGAGAGATTGATGCGGAAAATGTTGATTGCGGGTCTTGTGCTGGTGGCCCTCGGTATTGTCGCGCTGGCAGTGAATGTCATTCCCGTCCGCCACCAGGAGCAGGTCGCGAAAATCGGCTCGTTGACGGTCAATACCGAGAAGGAAACCGATTACGTCATTCCGAACTATGTTGGCATCATCGCTATTGTTGCCGGCGTGGTTCTCGTCGTTGCCGGCACGCGTCGCAACTGAGCGGGTGATGCGCGCGCGAGAACGTCCGTGATGAGCTCGCCCGAATCTGGCCCACGCGACCTCGCTGTCGCGCCAACGGTTGCTGAGCTGCGCGGCGCCGTGACGGCGTGGCGCGGCGCTGGCGCAAGCGTGGCATTGGTGCCGACCATGGGCGCGCTGCACGCAGGGCATCTCGCGCTGGTCGCGCGCGCCAGGGCACTGGCGCAACGCGTCGTCGCCAGCATCTTCGTCAATCCGACGCAGTTCGGTCCCAACGAAGATCTGTCGCGATATCCGCGCGATGTCGACGGCGATCGCCGCAAGCTGGCGGCGGCGGGCTGCGACCTGGCGTTCGTGCCGACGGTCGCCGAGATGTATCCGGAAGGCGCGGTCGCGCGCGTCGATCCCGGCCCCTTGGGCACGATCCTCGAAGGCGCGTTCCGGCCCGGTCATTTCGCGGGTGTTGCCACCGTCGTCGCCACGCTGCTGCGACAGGCCGCACCCGACGTCGCGATCTTCGGCGAGAAGGATTACCAGCAGCTGCTGGTCATCCGCCGCGTCGTGCACGATCTCGATATCCCGGTGCGGATCGAAGGCGTGCCGACGGTGCGTGAGAGCGACGGCCTCGCTTTGTCGTCGCGCAACGCCTACCTCTCCGCGGACGAACGTGCGCGCGCACCGGCATTGAATCGGACTCTTGGTGAGGTTGCCCGTGCTTTCGCTGGCGGCGACCGGACGGCGCCGGAGCGCGGCATCGTCTCGTTACTCGCTGCCGGATTTTTCAAGGTCGATTATCTCGAAGTGCGCGACGCCGCGACGCTGGAGCCGCCGCTGCCGTCGCGGCCCGCGCGGGTGCTGGCCGCCGCATGGCTCGGCCGCACGCGACTCATCGACAACATCCCGCTGGCATCATGAAGCGGAAGGCCGGCGGCACGCCCGCTCTCATTCTCGACCGCGACGGCGTCATCAACGAAGACGTCGGCTTTCTCTGGCAGGTCGAGCGCTGCCGCTTTGTCGACGGCATCTTCGATCTGGCGCGCTATTTCGTATCGCAGGGATATCTGATCGTCGTCGCCACCAACCAGTCGGGCATCGGCCGCGGCCTGTTCACCGAAGCCGATTTCCGCACGCTGATGGATTACATGTCTGCCGAGTTCCGCCGCCACGGCGCGCCGATTGCCGCGATCTACCATGCGCCGGAGCACCCGACCGAGGGCGTCGGCCGCTATCGCCGCGACAGCCCATGGCGCAAGCCGCATCCCGGCATGATCCTCGCCGCCGAGCACGATCTCGGCCTCGATTTTTCCCGTTCGTGGGGGATCGGCGACGAGATGCGCGACATCGTCGCCTGCCGCGACGCCGGCGTGGCAACCTTGGTACTATTGGACGCATCCGCAGCCGCGCCGGCAAAGAAGGACGGCGTTTGGGTGATGCCGCGGCTGGCCGACGTTCTGGCGCTGGCCGAGGGGGAGAAGACGGTTTGAAGGTCCTGGTCACTGGCGGCGCCGGCTTCATCGGCACTTCGGTCGTGCGGCATCTGCTTGCGGCCGGCGACAGCGTCGTCAATCTCGACAAGCTGACTTATGCCGGCTCCAATCCGCCGCTGGGCGCGCTGGCGACGACTACGAATTACGCGCTCGAAATCGCCGACGTCGCCGACCGCGCTGCCGTGACGCGCATCTTCGCCAAGCACAAGCCCGACGCGGTCATGCATCTTGCGGCCGAGACGCATGTGGACCGTTCGATCGACCGGCCAGACGAATTCATTCACAGCAATCTCGTCGGCACCTTCGCCATGCTCGAAGCCGCGCGCGCCTATTGGCACGATCTGGGCGGCGAGGCGCGGGCGCGCTTTCGCTTCCATCACATCTCGACCGACGAAGTTTTCGGCTCGCTGGCGGCGGGAGAACGCGCCGCCGAGGATTTCCGCTATCAGCCGAACAGCCCTTACGCCGCGTCGAAGGCCGGCGCCGATCATCTGGCGCGCGCCTGGTTCCAGACCTATGGCCTGCCGGTGATCGCAACCAACTGTTCGAACAATTACGGCCCCTGGCAATTTCCCGAGAAGCTCATTCCGCTGATCGTGCTCAACGCCATCGAGGGTAAAAAGCTGCCGGTCTATGGCAAGGGCGAGAATGTGCGCGACTGGCTCTATGTCGGCGATCACGCCGCGGCGCTGGCGCTGGTCGTGCGGCGCGGCAAGCCGGGCGAGACCTATAATATCGGCGGCGGCGAGGAGCGTCGCAACCTCGACCTGGTGCAAACGATCTGCGCAATCCTCGACGCCGAACTGCCGAAGGCGCCGCATCGGCCGCACGCGCAGCTGATCGAGTTCGTCGCCGACGGGCCGGGCCACGATCTGCGCTATGCCATCGACGACCGCAAGATTCGCCACGAACTCGGCTGGCGTCCGGTCGAAAGCCTTGAAACCGGCCTGCGCAAGACCGTGCGCTGGTATCTTGACAACGAAGCCTGGTGGCAGCCGA
>DASQGX010000188.1:0-5322 GCA_035632395.1 Allostellaceae bacterium | reverse complement strand
GCCAGCACGGTCAAGTTGCCCGCATTGATCGTAAGCTCCCCGCGCGGCGTGCGCCGCACCATACCCTCGACGCCGATCAGATCGCCGAGATCGAGCAATTTCAGGATCGCCAGAGCGGCCGGCGCGAGATTGTCCTTATGGCAGAAAATCTGGATCTTGCCGGTGGCGTCGTGCAGGTCGATGAACATGCCGCTGTTGCGCAACGCGCGGATGCGGCCCGCGACCTTGACGCGATCGTGCGTCTCGGCGCCGGCGGCCAGTTCCTTGTATTTCGCGTCGAGATCGGCGGCGCGTGCATCGGGCGTGAAGCCGCTGGCATAAGGATCGACGCCGAGCTGCTTCAGCTGCGCCAGTTTGTCGAGGCGTTGCGCGCGATAGTCGGTCGCGCTTTTGGTTTCGGGGTTCTGTTTTTCCGCCATTCCCAATTCCTTCGGCGGTTCGTTGTAACGGCTTGGCGGCAAAGCGCAACTATTCCGCAACGAGCGCGCCGGCATGAAAGCGCGTGAGATCGAGGACGCGGTCGTGTAGCGCCTTGAGGCTTTCGCGGTGGCCGATGCTGATGATCGCCGCGTCGGGATGGCGGCTGCGCAGCAAGCGATAAAGCCGCGCCTCGTCGTCCTCGTCGAGCGCCGAGCTGGCCTCGTCGAGAAAGATGAGATCGGGCTGCGCCAACAGGACGCGGGCAAAGGCGACACGCTGCTGCTCGCCAATCGACAGGCGCAGCGGCCAGTTCTGGTCGTCGGTCAGGTGGACGGCGAGCGGGCTCAAGCCGACGTCTTCGAGTGCGTCGGTCAGTTTGCTATCCGCGGCTGCGGTATCGAGCGCGGGATAGGCCAGCGCCTGCTGGAGCGTGCCGAGCGGGAAATAAGGCCGCTGCGGCATGAAGAACGTCCTGCCGGTGCCAAGGCGAACTTCGCCCTTGCCGTAGGGCCAGATGCCGGCGGCGGCGCGCAGCAACGTCGACTTGCCGGTGCCCGACGGGCCGGTGATCAACAGCGAGCTGCCGGGCTCGACACGCAGCGAGACGCCGCGCAGCAACGGCGTGCCGTCCGGCAGATCGAGATCGAGGTTGCGCACTTCGACGCCGACGCCCTCGCGCCGCAGCCGGATCGGCTGCGACGCACGCAGGCCGGCCTCGATCTCGTCCATGCGCTGCTCGAAGGTGGTGAGACGTTCGGTGACCGCGACCCAGGTGGCGATGTCGGTGAAGGAATTGATGATGAACGACAGCGAGCTCTGTACGTTGCTGAATGCGTCCACCACCTGGAACAAACCGCCCATCTGGATCTGCTTCGCGAAATAGCGCGGCGATACGACCAGCACCGGAAAGACTGCGGCCACTTGTGAATAGCCCGACGTGAACCAGTTGAGTTTTTTCTGCCGCAGCATGATGCGCCAGAAATTGTCGAACAGGCTGCCGAATCGTTCGTCGAAGGTTTCGCGCTCGGGCGGCTCGCCGCCGTAGAGCGCAACGCTTTCGGCATTCTCGCGCAATCGCACCAGGCTGTAGCGGAAATCGGCTTCGAAGCGCTGCTGCGCGAAATTGAGCGGCACCAGCGGCCGGCCGATCTTGACCGTGAGCCAGGTGCCCAAGCCGGCGTAAACCAGCGCCGCCCAGGCGAGATACGCGGGAATATGAACGGTGCCAAGCGGCCCGAGCGGAATCGCCGCCGGCCCCGACAAGCCCACCAAGATGACCATGAAAGACGCCAGCGAGACCGCCGAGCTCAGCAGGCCGAGCGCGAGCGTCGCGACATAGGAGACATATAGACGCAAATCGTCGGCGATACGCTGATCGGGGTTGTCGGTGATCGTCCGGTCGAGCTGTAGTCGGTAATAGCGTCGGTCACCGAGCCAGCGGTCGAGATAATGGCCGGTCAGCCAGCGGCGCCAGCGAATCTGCAGCATCTGTTGGAGATAGACCGCGTAGACCGACATCGCGATGCTGGCAGCGGCCAGCACGCAGAAAATTCCCAGCTGCTTGAAGAATTCAGGGGCGTTGAATTCCTGCAACGCATTGTAGAACGCGTTGTTCCAGGCGTTGATGCGCACCGAGATGTAGACGTTGCCGAGATTGAGCGCGATCACCGCGATCAGCAATGCCCAGGCGATGCGCTTTTCTTCCGAGGACCAGTAGGGCCGCGCCAGGCGCCAGGCGAGGCGCAGCATAGTTCGTCGTTTGCCGTTCATTGCGTTGTTCCCCGGCCGCCGCCTGGACTCTCGGGCACTTTGCGCTTCGGCACCTCTGCGGTGTCAGCGCGCGGCGCGGGCAATCGTCGCCGTGGTGCTGTAGCCGGACACGATCTTCGCCAGCAGCACCCGCCCGCCATAGGATTCGACAATGTCGGCCCCGACCACCTGGTCGTGGCGGTAATCTGCCCCTTTGACCAGTACGTCGGGCCGCAGCTCGCGGATGAGTTCGACCGGCGTCTCGGCATCGAAAATCACGACCATGTCGACCGGCGCCAGCGAGGCGAGCACCGCGGCGCGCGCGGCCTCGTTCTGCACCGGCCGCTCCGGCCCCTTCAGCCGCCGCACCGACGCGTCGCTGTTAAGGCCAACGACCAGCCGGTCGCAAGCGGCGCGCGCCTCGGTCAGCAGCGATACGTGGCCCGGATGGATCAGGTCGAAGCAGCCGTTGGTGAAGCCGATCTTGAGGCCGTTGCGGCGCCAGCGCGCGACATGGTCGACCGCCAATGGCAACGGTAGTTCCTTGCGATTGCGGAGCGTGTCGCGATCGACCAGCACCTCGGCAAGCTCGTTGGCGTGGACGACGGCGGTGCCGACCTTGCCGACGACGATGCCGGCGGCGACGTTGGCGATACGCGCGGCGTCCAACAGGCTGGCGCCGGCGGCGAGCGCGGCGCCGAGCACGGCAACGACGGTGTCGCCCGCGCCCGTCACGTCGTAGACCTCGCGCGCTTCGGCGGCAAGTCGATGGACCTCGGCGCCCTCGATCACCAGCATTCCATCCCTGCCGCACGACACCAGCATGGCGCCGATTTCATGCCGGCGAATGAGCTCGCGCGCCGCAGCAACGACGGCGTCGTTGTCGGGGAGAGCGCGGCCGACTGCTTCAGCCAGCTCGCGCCGGTTCGGCTTGAGCACAGTGGCGCCGCGATAGACGGCGTAGTCGTGCCCCTTGGGATCGACGATGATTTTGCGGCCGGCGGCGCGCGCCAGATCGATGATTTCGCGGGCGACACCGTCGACGAGCACGCCTTTGGCGTAATCCGACAGGATAACGAGCTGGTGATGCGGCAGTGCCGCCTTGATCTGCGCCAGCAGGTCGGCGCGTGTCTCGGCCGAGATCGGCGCGACACGCTCGAGATCGGCGCGCAGCAGCTGTTGGGTTTCGGCGACGTAACGCGTCTTGACCGCGGTCACGCGGTCGCGCTCGGCCAGGACGTGCGCTTCGGCGTTGCCCAATGTCGCGACCATGCGGGATATCTCGCGGCCCACCGGATCGGCACCGGTGACCGAGACGAAGCAGGTTTCGGCGCCAAGCGCGTGCAGATTGCGCAGCACGTTGCCGGCGCCGCCGAGCCGCCGCTCCTCGCTGTCGACGTGCAGCACCGGCACCGGCGCCTCGGGCGAAATCCGCTCGACGCGGCCGGTCACGTAATGGTCGAGCATGACGTCGCCGGCGCAAATCACCCGCGCGCGGCCGAATGCCTCGACCAACCCGATGAGATCCGCCTCTGCCATAGAGCCCTGTTTATGATGGCGAATCCCATTCTGAGGCAAGCAAAACCGGCGTCAGGCCATTATATTAAGGCGATGCGCAGGAATGACGGCCGGCGCGGCGCCAGCATGGCGCCCGCCGTACCAGCGGGATCGCGGATTTACGCCATCGGCGACGTGCACGGGCGGCTCGATCTGCTGACGCGGCTGCATATGCTCATCGCTGCGGACGCCGCCAAGGCTGCTTCGGGCCGCCGAGTCATCGTCTATCTCGGCGATTATGTCGATCGCGGTCCGGACTCGCGCGGTGTGATCGACCTGTTGCTGAATCAGCCGCTCGCCGGATTTGAACACGTCCACCTCATGGGTAATCACGAGGACTACCTTCTTCAGTTCCTCGAACGCGCCGAGGTTGGGCCGCATTGGTGCGCCTATGGCGGGTTCGACACGCTGGCGAGCTACGGCGTGCGCGCTGCGGATTTCGAAGCCGCGCGGCGGCGGCTCGCCGAGGCAATTCCGCCGGCGCATGTCGCCTTCATGCGCGGCCTGAAGCTGACGCACGCCGAAGGCGGCTATCTGTTCGTCCATGCCGGCGTCAAGCCCGGCACGGCGCTGGCCGAGCAGCGGGCCGAAGACCTGCTATGGATCCGTAACGAGTTCCTGGATTCGGCCGACAATTTCGGCGCCTGTGTCGTGCACGGCCACACCATTGTCGAAGCGCCGGAGCAACGCGGCAACCGCATCGCCATCGACACCGGCGCCTTCTTCACCGGTCGTCTTACTGCCCTGGTGCTCGAGGGCACCGAGCAGCGATTCATCCAGACCTAGCGCTCAGCTCCGCGGCGCGTGCTTGCCGAGAATGCGCTGTAAGGTCCGGCGGTGCATTTTGAGCCGCCGCGCCGTTTCCGACACGTTGCGATCGCATTGCTCGAAGACGCGCTGGATATGCTCCCAGCGCACGCGATCGGCCGACATCGGGTCCTCCGGTGGCGGCGGCAGGCTGCTGTCGGCAGTCGCCAGCAACGCGCGTTCGACGGCATCGGCGTCGACCGGTTTGGGAATGTAGTCGACAGCGCCAGCCTTCACCGCCGCGACTGCGGTGGCGATGTTGCCGTAGCCGGTGAGCATGACGACGCGCGCGCTAGGCCGCGCCTTGCGCAGAGCCTTAACGACGTCGAGCCCGCTGCCGTCGGTAAGCCGCAAGTCGACGACGGCGAAAGCCGACGGCGTGCTTTCAACCGTGTGCACGCCGGCGGCGACGGATTCGGCGGTGGCGACGACAAATCCGCGCCGCTCCATTGCGCGCGCCAGGCGCTGGCACAGCGGCGTGTCGTCGTCGACAATCAGCAGCGTGCGTTCCTCTTCGGGCAGGCCGGCCAGCGCCGGGTTTATCTGAATTTCGCTCTTGCCGTCGCTCATTTCGCAGTCACCGTCATTGAAGCGTTCGTCCCTGTCGCCGTTTCCGTCCGGTATTCGTCGCCTTCGAGTTGCGTCCGCCGCCATTCCACCACGACATGCGCGCCGCCGTCCTTCACGTTGTCGAAGGACAGCCGCGCGCCAGTGCGCTCGAGCAGGCTTTGGGCGATGAAGATGCCGAGACCCATATGCGCGCCGACGTCGGCACGGGCGGAGATATAC
>DASQGX010000187.1:0-9244 GCA_035632395.1 Allostellaceae bacterium | reverse complement strand
CGCGGCTACCTCTCGCCCTATTTCGTGACCAATGCCGAGAAGATGAACTGCGAGCTCGATGGCCCCTACGTCCTGCTCTTCGAGAAGAAGCTTTCCGGTCTCCAAGTCATGCTGCCCTTGCTCGAAGCCGTGGTGCAGAGCGGCAAGCCGCTCCTCATCGTCGCCGAGGACGTCGAGGGCGAGGCGCTCGCGACGCTCGTCGTCAACAAGCTCAGGGGCGGCCTCAAGGTCGCGGCGGTCAAGTCGCCGGGCTTTGGCGATCGGCGCAAGGCCATGCTCGAGGACATCGCCGTCCTGACCGGCGGACAGGTGATCAGCGAGGATCTCGGCATCAAGCTCGAGAACGTGACGCTCGACATGCTGGGCACCGCCAAGCGCGTCGAGATCGACAAGGAGAACACCACGATCATCGACGGCGCCGGCAAGAAGAAAGCGATCGAGGGGCGGGTCGCTCAGCTCAAGATGCAGATCGAGGAGACCACCTCGGATTACGAACGCGAGAAGTTGCAGGAGCGGCTGGCCAAGCTGGCCGGTGGCGTGGCGGTGATCCGCGTCGGCGGTGCCAGCGAGGTCGAGGTCAAGGAGCGCAAGGATCGCGTCGACGACGCGATGCACGCGACCCGCGCCGCGGTCGAGGAAGGCATCGTCGCCGGCGGTGGCACGGCCCTGCTTTACGCCAGCAAGGTGCTGAGCAAGGTCCGCGCGGCCAACGACGACGAACGGCATGGCATCGACATCGTACGACGCGCGATCCAGATGCCGTGTCGGCTCATCGCCGAGAACGCCGGCATGGACGGCGCCGTCGTCGTCGGCAAGCTGACCGACAAGGACGATGCGAACTGGGGCTTCAACGCCCAGAGCGGCGAGTATGTCGACATGCTGAAGGCCGGCGTCGTCGACCCGACCAAGGTCGTGCGCCTCGCGCTCCAGGACGCGGCTTCGGTCGCCGGTCTGCTCGTCACCACCGAAGCGATGGTTGCCGAGCGGCCGGAGAAGAAGGCGCCTCCGATGGGCGGCCACGACCACGGCGGCGGCATGGGCGGGATGGACTTCTAAGTCCCGTCCAACCCACGACGTTCAAACGACAGAGGCCCGCGGGAAACCGCGGGCCTTTTCGTTTGTGCAGCCGCTAGGACTCGCGCGCGGCCCGCTATTGCTCGTCCGACATGTCCTGTTCGACGCCCGGATCGAGCTCAAGCGCATGTGCCAGGTCGGCGTTGGCGCCGTCCGCGTCGCCCAGCTGCCCCTTCGCGCGGCTGCGCCACGCCCAATCGTCTGCTTCGCTGGGATTGAGCCGGATCGCGGCGTCGAAATCCGCCACGGCGTGTTTGTAATCGCCCTGGTTGTAATACTGCACGCCGCGCCCGGCGAAGGCGTCGTCGCGCGTGGGATCGAGGTTGATTGCGTGCGTGAAATCCGCGATCGCCTTGTCTGTTTCGCCTTTGTCGGCATAGATGTTGCCACGGTTGGTGTAGGCTTCCGCCAACTTTTTCGCCGCCGGCCGCCCGTGGCTCCACTCGATTATGGCGGTGCAAGCGTCCATGCTCTCCTTGGAATCGTCGTTCCCGCACAATCTCTGTAACGACGGAATGCTCTGTGCCTGCGCGCTGTTTGCGATAAGCAGCATCGCAAGCGCGACGCCGACAAAAATGCCTTTCGCCTGCATCAAAAACCCCCGGTTTCCGATCATCCGCTCACGGACTTTGCACAGGCGCCGCCTTCCACGCAATCTATGGCGTTGGCGCCGACGTTTTGAGGAATTCCGCTGTCGCCGCGATCGTGTCCTTGAGGCCGAGACGGGCCACGGCGACGCCTTCGGGGAACGCGCCCAGCAACCGCGACGGCATCGCCCGGTCGAGCAGCACGAAGACGCCGTGATCGGTGGACCGACGCACCAGGCGGCCGAAGGCCTGTTTCAGCCGTAATCGGGTGATCGCGTCGTCGTAAGCGGCGCCGCCGAACTGTGCCTTGCGCGCGCGGTGCAGGATGTCGGGCCGCGGCCACGGCACGCGGTCGAAAACGATGAGCCGCAGCGAGCGGCCGGGCACGTCGACGCCGTCGCGCACCGCATCGGTGCCGAGGAGCGACGAATCCTCTTCGGCGCGGAAGATGTCCACCAGCGTCGCGGTATCCATCGCGTCGACATGCTGCGCCAGCAGCGCAAGACCGGCGGCCTCCAGCGGCGCAGCGATGCGCTTATGCACCGCCTTGAGCCGCTGGATCGCGGTGAACAGACCCAAGGCGCCGCCACCCGAAGCGACGATCAACTCGCGATAGGCGGCGGCGATCTGGTCAACGTCATTGCGATTGATGTCGTTGACGATGAAGACTCGCGTCTGCGCCGGATAATCGAACGGCGATTTGACGCGCACGCGCATCGCCGGCGCCTTGAGATGGCGCGCGCCGGTGCGCGCCTCGGCGCCGAGCCAATCAATTTCGGCGTCGCCGCTGCCGTCGGTCAGGGTAGCCGACGTCACCAGCACGCCGTGCGCCGGCGCGACGACGAACTCAACGAACGGCCGGGTCGGATCGACAAAGTGCCGGTGCATGCCGATGTCAACCGGGTGGCCGTCGGCGCGCTCGACCGCGAGCCAATCAACGAACTCGCCCGGCGGCTCGCGCTCCAGCTCTTCGAGCATGCGCCGCCAGCCGCCGAGCTCGAGCATGGCGCGGCGTTCGAGTCCGCGCACCGCCGCTTCGATCCGCATGCGCACCGCTGTGTCGAGCTTGGCCGCTTCGTCGGCAAGCTTGGCGCGCAGCCGCTGCGCCAGCGTTT
Organism: Allostellaceae bacterium; assembly: GCA_035632395.1. Lineage (GTDB taxonomy): Bacteria > Pseudomonadota > Alphaproteobacteria > ATCC43930 > CGMCC-115725 > REEB95. The sequence continues at coordinate 6,468 of DASQGX010000187.1, read as the reverse complement.
TGAGCGGCGTCTCGATGCGTTTCAATTCACTCGCCAGCTCGCGCGCCGCTTCGATCAAGCCGGGGATCGGCGGCCGCGGTTCGGTCTCGAGGCTGTAGCCCTGGTCCGCGTCACCGGTGCGCGCCAGCACCTGATCGCGCGCCAGCGCCAGGAAGCGTTCGCAAATGCGCTGCGCGCGGCCGTCGGCGATGCGCTTGAGCCAGCCTTCGCCCGGCAGCGTGTTGCGTGCCGCGTCGATCGCCTGGTCGAGTGCCTGCTGGCCGCCGGCGTCGTTCGCCAGCAGATCGTCGAGCCGGCGCTTCAGGCCGCGCGCGCGGCTGCGCCGTCCGTCCTCGGCGCCCAAAATCCAGCGCCGTAGCTCCGCCGCCTCGCGGCCGGTGAGTGCGAGCGAGAAGGCGCCGTCGGCGGCATCGAAGACATGATGGCCTTCGTCGAAGACATAGCGCCGCGGCAGGTTGTCGTCATCGAGGCCGCCGAGCGCCGCCTGGATCATCACCAGCGCGTGGTTGGCGACGACGATGCGCGCGCGCCGCGCGCGCCGTACGCTCTTCTCGATGAAGCAGCGATGATAATGCGAACAGGCGCTGTGCACGCACTCGCCGCGGCGATCGGTTAGGCCGACCGTGCCGACGCGGCCGACCAGCTCGGGCAGCCAGCCCGGCAGATCGCCGCCGACCATGTCGCCGTCGCGCGTCGCCACGGCCCAGCGCGCCACCAGGCCAGCTGCCGCTGCGTCCTGCGGCCGCATCGCCAGGCCGCCGAGGCTGTCCTCGTAATTGAGGAGGCAAAGGTAATTTTCGCGACCCTTGCGCACGACGACGCGCCGCGCCTTCACCGCCGGATCGGGATAAAGCCGGTCGAGCTCGGATGCGATCTGGTGCTGCAAATTGCGGGTGAAGGTCGAGATCCACACCGCGCCGGCGTTTTTCTCGGCCCAGACGCTGGCCGGCGCGATATAGCCCAGCGTCTTGCCGACGCCGGTGCCGGCTTCGGCGAGCAGGACGCGCGGCGCTTCGGCGTCGTCCCGTGGCGTGAAGGCATAGGCGCACGCGCCGGCATAATCCGCCTGCTGCGGCCGCGGCTCGGCGCGTTCGCCCACCAGCTCCGCCAGCCGCAGCCGTGCCTCGTCCTCGCCGACCGGTATGTTGCCCGGTGGCGGCTCGGGCGCATGCTCGGCCCATTCGCCCAGGCGATTCCAGACTGCGAGGCCGGCGGGCGGCGGCGCTTCAGCGTTGGTGGCTGGTGGCAGCGCCGCCAAGACAGCTTCGGCCCAAGGCCAGCCGCCTTTTGCCATCGCTTCGGAAATGACGCGTGCATCGCCGTCGCTGGATTGCATTTGCAGCTCGCCCAGCAAGGCGCGGACGCTGGCACGCAGTGCCCCTGCCGTGCCCGCCAGGTCGCCGCCATCGGGCACGTCGAGATCGAGCGCGGCGGCAATGCCGCGCGGCGTCGGTACGCAGAAACGCGCCGGCCGCACAAAGGCGAATAGCTCGAGCAAGTCGAAACAGGCGAACGGCGTCACGCCGAGTCGCCGCGCCGTCGCGCGCGCGTGACAGACGAAGGGCGGCGCCGCACGCGCACGCCGCGCCGCTTCCGCCAGCGGCAGCAACGCGATCTCGCCTTCCGGCGACAGCCACGCCGCCTGGGTCATGCCGGCAACCAGCGACGCGGCCTTGGGCAAACGGACAGGACCGGCAACGCCGCCATCAGCACTCATGCGCGGAGCATAGAGCCGGCGCCGGAGAGTCGGTATTCCAATTTGCCGCGTCGGCGATTAGCGTGCGCGCCGATGCCCGCATTGACCGACCTCGCGCTTCCGGTACTGCGCGCGCTACCGCCCGAGGCGGCACATCGCGCAAGTCTGTGGGCGCTGAAGACGCTGCCGCGCCACGCCCCCGCCGCCGATCCGCCGGTGCTCGCGGTCAAACCGTGGGACCGCGTGTTTCCCAATCCGGTCGGTCTGGCCGCCGGCTACGACAAGAACGCGGAGGCGATCGATCCGCTGTTCGGATTCGGATTCGGCTTTGTCGAGATCGGCACGGTGACGCCGCTTCCGCAACCCGGCAATCCGAAGCCGCGGGTGTTTCGCTTGCGCGAGGATGGCGCGGCGATCAACCGGCTCGGATTCAACAGCCAGGGACTCGCGGCGGCGGCGCAGCGACTCGCTGTGCGCGATCGCTCGCGCGGCGTCCTCGGGGTCAATATCGGCCGCAACAAGGACACGGCCGACCCGATCGCCGATTACGAAGCCGGCGTCACCGCGTTGGCGCCCTATGCCGATTACCTGGCAGTCAACATTTCGTCGCCGAACACGCCGGGCTTGCGCGACATGCAGCGCAAAACCGTGCTGCCCGAATTCATCGCCCGCTTGCAGCTCGCGCGGGCCAAGGCAACGCCGCGGCGACCGCCACCGCTGCTGCTCAAGATTGCGCCGGATCTCGAGCCGCAGGCGCGCAACGAGATCGCCGAGGTCGCGCTGTTTTCAGGCCTCGATGGGTTGATCGTCTCGAACAGCACGGTGGCGCGGCCGGACTCGCTCAGGAGCGCACGGGCGCACGAAACCGGCGGCCTTACCGGCAAGCCGCTGTTTGCACCGTCGACCGCACTTTTGTCCGAGATGTACCGGCTGACCGGCGGCCGCTTGCCATTGATCGGCGTCGGCGGCATCGCGTCGGGTGCCGACGCCTACGCCAAGATCCGCGCCGGCGCGACGGTGGTGCAGCTCTACACCGCGCTGATCTATCAGGGTCCGGGCTTGGTCGCGCGCATCAAGGCCGATCTCGCGCGCCTGTTGCAGCGCGACGGTTTTGTTTCAGTTGGCGAAGCGGTGGGCACGGCATTGCAATGAGTGTCCGCATCCTGCACGGCATTCGCGAGATCGCCGCCGATTACGATGGCTACCTGCTCGATCTGTGGGGCGTGCTGCACGATGGCAGTCAGCCGTTTCCCGAAGTGCTCGACGCGCTCCGGCGGCTTAAGGCCGAGGGCAAGAAGCTGGTCATCCTGTCGAACGCGCCGCGCCGCGCCGCCATGGTCGCCGAACGCCTGGTCGAGATCGGCATACCGAAGACTCTCTACGACGCCGTGCATTCGTCGGGCGAAGAGGCGTGGCTGCACCTGAAGCACCGCGACGATCCGTTCTTCCGCGCGCTTGGCCGCCGCTGCTACTTCATCGGGCCGCAGCGCGACGATCCGCTGCTGCAGGGCTTGGATTACCAGCGTGTCGCCGACGTGGCGCAGGCCGATTTCTTCCTGGCCGTCGGGCCGGGGAATTGGGAAGAGGATCTGAGCGCCTTCACGTCCGTGCTTGACGCCGGACTAGCGCGCGGGCTGCCGATGGTGTGCGCCAATGCCGACCTGGTGGTCGTCCACCAGGGCCGGCGCAGCATCTGCGCCGGCGCCATGGCCGAATATTATGAGCAGCGCGGCGGCAGCGTGCGTTGGCACGGCAAACCCTATCGCTCGGTCTACGATTTCTGCTTCGGGCGCTTCGCCGAACTGGGCGTGACCGACCGGCGGCGGATCGTCGCTTTCGGCGACAGCTTCCGCACCGACATCGCAGGCGCCGCCGGCGTCGGCATCGCCAGCGTCCTCACCGCCAGCGGCATCCATGCCGACGAGATCGGCCTGACGCATGCTACGCCGCTCAAACCGCAGCGCATTGCCGCGCTCGCGGCCGCGGCCGGCGCGATGCCGACCGCGGCGATGGGCGAATTCCGCTGGTGACCGGTCAGTGCGCCGCGTGGTCGGCGCTATGCAGGATGGCGGCGTCGACGCCGGTCTCGTAGGCGAGGCCGGCAGGCGTCACCGCCGCGCCATCGGGAAAGAACGACTTGATCAGACCCTTGCGCTCGAGCACGACCCACACCGCTTGGTTGTGCAGGCCGGTGGCGTCGCGCGTCATCACTACCGCGTCGCCGAGATGGAAATGGTCACCATGCATCTTGGGCAAGTTGCCGACCAGCAGCGCGCCGTCATCACCGGCAGGCCGCGCGTGGCCGGGGACGCGTGCGAGCGCCTGCAGCAGCGCCAGCGTGCGCAGTTGCAGCGGATTGAGATTGAGCGGATTCTTCTTCGGTGCCATGGCGCCAATCTTAGCGGCGGCGTGGTGCCGCGGGAAGGTTCGCGGCGCCGCTAGCCGAAAAATGCCTGAGCGAGGAAGGTCAGGCCGGTGGCGACGTAGATCGCGACGACGAGTTGCTGGAAGCGGCGCTCGCTCAACTGCACGCGCACGAACCGGCCTATCCACATGCCGATCGCCGTGGGGATCAGCATCAGGAACGAGATGCCGATCTCGGGCAGAGTGGCGACCTGATTGGCGTAAATGCCGAACAGCATGCCGATGCCGGCGACCGTGTACATCAGCGAAATCGTGGGGATGAATTCGTCCTTCGTCAGCCGCATGCCGAAGACGTAAAGCATGATCGGCGGCCCGTAGAAGGTGGAGATGCCGCCGAGCAGGCCGCTGCCGATGCCGACGAGCGGATTGGCCCAGCGCTCATGCGCCGGCGTCACCCGAATATGCGGCCGGAAATACAGAATCAGCGGGATCGAGATGATCGCGAGGCCGATGATCAGATCGAGGACATGCTCCGGCAGAACGACGAGGAGCCGCGTGCCGGCGATGATCGCGATGAAGAGCGGCACCAGGAGGGCCCAGAACCGCCGGATCAGATAGAGAAACCGCCCGCCCTGGAAGCTCTGCACGAAATTCGAGGCGATGATCGGCATCGTAGTCATCGTGACCGCAGTCTTTAAATTGACGAGCACGGTCAGGATCGGAACAGCGACCAGCGGCAGGCCGATGCCGGCCACGCCCTTGACGGTGCTGCCGGCCAGCATGCCGAGAGCGCAGAGGAATATGACGAAGGGCGGCACGGACTCTTCCGGCTTGAACGATCGGGACCGCGCCGGTCAGCGCTTGAGCCGAATCACGTAATCGCGGAACGCCGCCAGGAACTTGGTGAGCTCCTCGCGCACGCCTTGATCGATCAGCTTGAGATCGGCGTCGAACTTCTTCGCCGCGTCGCCGATATAGACCTGCGGCTGATTCATACAGAAGCAGTTGAGCGACACGCACATGTGGCGCAGGTGGTATTGCGCGCGCACGCCGCCCACCGGCGACACCGACGCGCTGATGATCGCCGTCGCCTTACCGACGTAAGGCGGATCGGGCACGCGCGAACCCCAGTCAATCGCATTCTTGAGCGGCGCCGAGACCGAATAGTTGAACTCCGGTGTTGCAAACAGCACGCCGTCGGCGGCACGGATAGTTTCACGGTAGGCATGCACGGCCGGCGGATAGCCTTCGACGCGGATGTCGTCGTTGTAGAGCGGCAAGGCGCCGAGCTCGACGATTTCGATCGTCATGCCCGGAGGTGCAAGGTCAACCGCCGCCTTGAGCGCGGCGCGATTGAACGAACCTTTGCGCAGGCTCCCGGCGAGGCCGGCAATCTTCAACTGTGGCGCCGTGGTCATTTTCACCCCCGAAGCGAGCCGATTCCTTAGGGCGCTGGCGCGGCGCCGGGCAAGCAATTTCGCCCGGCCGACCCTCATTCCAGCTATGCAGTGGGCAAGCGGCGTTTAGACCACGCCGGCGATGCCGAACACGGCCGCGACGGCAAAAATCCACAGCGGGTTGATCCGCGTCCAATAGGCGACCGCCGCCGTCGCCGCCGTCAGCACAAAGGTGATGGCGTCGTGATCGGCGTCGCGCGCCAGCAGGAAGGCGGACGAGGCGACGAAGCCGACCGTCACCGGCGCCAAACCGTTCTGGATCGTCAGGCACCACGGCTGGTACTTGAACTTGTCCCAGGCGCGGAACACCGCGAAAGTTACGACCCAGCTCGGCCCCATCATCGCCGCCGTCGCTACGATCGCACCGAGCAAGCCTGCGACCTGCCAGCCAACCAGCGTCACCACCATGACGTTCGGTCCCGGCGCGGCCTGGGCGATGGCGAACAACGCGGCGAACTGCGTGCCGGTCATCCAGTGCTGCACTTCGACCGCCTGGCGCTGCATTTCGGGAATGACCGCATTGGCGCCGCCGAAGGCCATCAGCGACAGGATCAGGAAATTGGCCGCCAGCGCGGTCAGCGCGCCCGTGCTTTTCATGTGCGCCGCCACCAGCTGATGCCGATGCTGACCGGCGCCGCCGTCAGCAGCACCCACGGCAACGGAAAACGCAGCAGCGCGACGGTGACGAAGACCGCAACGATCACCGGCGTCGCTTCGACCGGCCGCCGGCGCAGCAGCGGCGTCGCGATCTTGCCGGCCATCGCCAGGATCATGCCCGAGGCCGCCGCGGAAACCGCCAACAGGCCGCCATTGACCGCCGGCAGGTTGCCGTAGCGGCTATAGAGCGCGCCAAGGATGACGACGACGAAACACGGCAGGCCAAGGATGCCGAGAAAGGCGGCGATCGATCCGGCCAGGCCGCGAAAGCGCGCGCCGACCGCGATCGACAGG
>DASQGX010000186.1:0-4021 GCA_035632395.1 Allostellaceae bacterium | reverse complement strand
CCATAAGGACAATCTCGCGCCGGCCGCTCTGGCGATCCTGAAATTGCTCGATCTCGGCGATCTGATCGGCGTCGAGGGTATGGTGCGGCGCACGCCGCGCGGGGAGCTTACGATCAATGCGGGCAACTTGACCGTGCTGGCCAAGGCGCTGCTGCCGCTGCCGGAGAAATTCCACGGCCTCACCGACGTCGAAACGCGCTACCGCCAGCGCTACCTCGACCTGATCATGAGCGAAGAATCGCGCCAGACGCTGCGCCGCCGGTCCCAGCTCATCGCGGTGATGCGGCGGCTGCTGATCGAGCGTGGCTTTCTCGAAGTCGAGACGCCGATGCTGCACACGATTCCGGGCGGCGCCTCGGCCAAGCCTTTCGTCACCCACCACAACACGCTCGATCTCGAACTCTATCTGCGTATCGCGCCCGAGCTGCATCTGAAACGGCTCATGGTCGGCGGCCTGTCGGACAAGCTGTTCGAGATCAACCGCAACTTCCGCAACGAAGGCATCAGCCCGCGTCACAATCCTGAATTCACCTCACTCGAGCTCTATCAGGCCTTCGCCGATTACACAGCCATGATGGAAACGACCGAATATCTGATCGCCACCATCGCCCGCGAGGTGCTCGGCACGACACGCATTCCCTATGGTGAGCACGAGATCGAGCTCAAGGCGCCATGGCCGCGCAAATCGATGGCCGACCTCGTCCACGAGAAGACCGGCGTCGATTTCATGGCGATCCACGACGCGGCGAAGGCGCGCGATGCCGCCAAGAAGCTCGGCGCCGACGTGCTCAAGACCGCGTCGTGGGGACAGGCGCTCGAAGCCGCGTTCGCCGCCAAGGTCGAGGACAGCCTGATCCAGCCGACCCATGTCACCGGGTTCCCGCGCGACATCTCGCCTTTGGCCAAGCCCGATCCGCGCGATCCGCGCTTGGTCGAGCGCTTCGAAACCTTCGTCAACGGCTGGGAGGTGGCGAACGCCTTCTCCGAGATCAACGATCCGCTTGATCAGCGCGAGCGCTTCGAGGCGCAGATGATGGCCCGTGACCACGGCGACGAAGAGGCGCAGCGCCTCGACGAGGATTTTGTGACCGCGCTTGAATACGGCATGCCGCCGGCGGGCGGCCTCGGAATCGGCATCGACCGTCTCGCCATGCTGTTGACTGACAGTCCATCGATCCGCGACGTCATCGCCTTCCCGACGATGCGGCCGAAGGGCTGACGCCGCTCAGGCCTGTGCCGGCCTTCGCAGCAGCGCGAAATAAACTCCGACCGTCGCCAGCGCCATCGCCAGTATCACCGCGCCCATCGGTACCGGCGTGCCGTCGTACAATACGTCGACGATATAGCCGGCAATTGCGCCGGCGCCCATCTGGATCGTGCCCATCAACGCAGCGCCGGTGCCGGCCATGTGCGGAATCGGCTCGAGCGCCGCCGCCATCGCGTTGGGCGCCACCACCGCCTGGCCCCAGATATAAAGCATGAACCCGGCCATCACGCCGCCGGCGCCGCCCCAGCGCGTGACGCACGCGGTCAGCACCGCAACGCCGCCGGCCACGGTTGCCATCAGGCCCCAGCGCAGCACGCGCTCGTGCGCGTGACGACGTAAGAGGCGCTTGTTGGACAGTGCGCCGATTACGAGCGCGACCGCCAACACCGCAAAATAGTAGCCGTAATGCTCCGGCGCGACGCCGTAGACGGTGATGAACACGAACGGCGAGGCCGACAGGAAGGCGAAGATGCCGGACCAGCACAAGCCGTTGAGCAGCGCATAGCCGAAGCAGATGCGGCTCGCCAGGAAGGTCTGATAGTTGCGCACGAGGCGGCCGAGCCGCAGCGCATCGGCGTCCGGAGTCGTAAGCGATTCGGTGAAGCCAAAGACGATCACCACGAACAGCGTGCCGGCAAACAGCGCCAGCACCACAAAAATCGCCCGCCAGCTGAAATGCACCAGCAGCCAGCCGCCGACTGTCGGCGCCACCAACGGCGCCAGCGCGAATACCGCGGTGAGCGACGAGAACATCTGCGCCGCATGCGGGCCGCCGTAATGGTCGCGGACCACCGCGCGCGCCAGCACCGGTCCGACGCAGCCGCCGAAGCCCATCACCAGCCGCGCCAGGATCAAAAGGCCGATGCTACGGCTCAGCGCGCAGACGATCGCGGCGGCGACATAGATCACCAGGCCCGCGATCAGGATCGGCTTGCGGCCGAAACGGTCGGATAGCGGCCCATGGAAAATCTGGCCGCAGGCATAGCCGATGATGAACAGGCTCAGCGTCAGCTGCACGCGTTCGGGCGAGGCGTCGAACTCGGCGCTCAAGGCCGGCAGCGCCGGCAGGCTCATGTCGATGGCGAGCGCCGTCAGCGCCGTCATCGCGCCCAGGAGCACGACCAGCGCACGCGAATCGGATCGGATCATGGCAGCGGCCGCTATCCGGCGCTCAGGGGTTTTCGAGGCTCAGGACGCCACTGTCGATGTCGTAGGCGAAGAGCTCGGCATAGCGGCCCCAATTGATCACCGTCTCGAAGACCTGGCGCGCCTCTTCTTCGGAGAGATAATCCTCGAGCTCGGCAAGGAAGCGTCCTTCGGGCGCGCTGTGCCCCGGCCGTTCGTCGAGCACGCGGCGGATGTGCGCCGCCAGCGGCACCGCGCGCCGCAGCTGTTCATTGAAAATCTGCTTGCGATGCTGCAGGTCGCCGGCGGCGAAGGCACGGCCCACTTGCGTCATTTCGATGTCGCCACCCCCGGCCTGGGCGAAACCGAGCAGCTGCAGCGTTTCAACCAGCACCATCAGGTCTTCGGTCGACAAATGCTCGCTTTCGGCGAGCTTGGGCAGATCGGCGCGGCCCTCATAGGGCGGTTGCGACAACGCCTCGAGCAAACCGGTGAGCTGCTGGATCGACGCATCGGGCAGGCGATAGCCCACGCCAATTGGCTCGGCGCGCCGCTTTGCCTCGGCGCCCGGCACGGTGGTCAGCAGCGCATAGACCTGATCGACCAGGCTGCGGAAGATCGGATTGGTCTGGTCGCGCGGCCGCGGCAACGGCACCGGAATGTCGGCCCGGATGCAGCCGGGATCGCTGCCGAAGACGATGATGCGGTCGGCGAGGAATACGGCATCCTCGATATTGTGCGAGACCAGGATGATGCCTTTGGTTGGAATACGCCGGTCGCGCCACAGATCCTCGACGTCGCCGCGCAGCGTCTCGGCGGTCAGCACGTCAAGCTGCGAGAACGGCTCGTCGAGCAGCAGCACGTCGGGATTGACCACGAGAGCGCGGGCAAAGCCGACGCGCTGGCGCATGCCGCCCGAAAGCTCCTTGGGATAGGCGGATTCGAAACCGTCGAGGCCGATCAGGTCGATGGCGGCGATGGCGCGGCGATGGCGTTCGTCGAGCGGCACGCCCTGGGCTTCGAGGCCGAGCTCGACATTGCCCAAGACCGTGAGCCACGGAAACAGCGCGAAGCTCTGGAACACCATGGCAATGCCGTAGACCGGATCGTCGATGCGGTGGCCGCGGTAGCTGGCGTAGCCGCCCGACGGCTCGGTCAGGCCGGCGAGGACACGCAGGAACGTGGACTTGCCGGAGCCCGATTTGCCCAAGATGGCGACGATCTCGCCTTCCTTGAGGGTGAAATCGATGTGGTCGAGCACCAGCCGGCCGGCGGATTCGCCGGTCGCATAGGTCTTGCACACCTGATGTGCGGCGACGAGGCCGGTGCCGACGTCCGCGGCGAAAGTAGTCTCGGCGGGCATGTCATCGATCCTTCGTCAATCGAGCCGCAGCCGTTCTTCGGCGAGGTGGTACAGACGCCGCCACACTAGGCGGTTGAACACCAGCACGTAGAGGCAAAGCACCGTGATGCCCAGGGCGATGCGCGGGAAATCGCCCTTTTCGGTTTCGGTGGCGATATAAGCGCCGATCCCGGTCGCCCGCAAGGTCGTATCGCCCCAGCGCGCGATCTCGGAAACGATGCTCGCGTTCCACGAGCCGCCCGAGGCGGTGACGGCGCCGGTCACGA
>DASQGX010000185.1:0-14987 GCA_035632395.1 Allostellaceae bacterium | reverse complement strand
GCGCGCCAGGTTCTGAACAAACGGCAGCACCACGCGCTCGAATTCCGGCTGGGCGAGGAGGAATTCGAACTGGAACGGCTGGCCTTGCGCGTTGACCATTTTGCCGTTCTTGACCGTCCAACCGGCCTCCGCCATGAGCTTCAGCGCCAATCGCAGATTGTCGCGAATGTCGCCGGTGCCGTTCGTCGTCGGCGCCCTGAACACGGTCGTGAACACCTCATCGGGAATCTGGCCGCGATATTTGTCGAGGATCGCGAGCTCGGCCGGGCTCGGCAGGTCGGACGACGCCAGCTCGGAATTGGCGAAGTAACTCTCGGTGCGCTTGTAGGCGCCGTAGAACAGTGTCTTGTTGGTCCACTCGAAGTCGAACAGATAGCCGAGCGCCTCGCGCACACGCCGATCCTGGAACAGTTTGTTGCGCAGGTTGAAGCCGAAGGCTTGCATGCCCTGCGGCACCTTGTTCGGGATCGCGTCCTTCTTGATCCAGCCTTTGGTCAGCGCCGGACTGTCGTAGCCGATTGCCCAATTCTTGGCGACGTTCTCCCGCCTTATGTCGTAGGCGCCGGCCTTGAATGCCTCGAGCGCCACGGACTCATCGCGATAATAGTCGTAGCGGATCTCGTCGAAGTTATAGCGCCCGACATTGACCGGCAGGTCCTTGCCCCAATAATCGGCGACGCGCCGATAGACGACATAGCGGCCGGGCTGGAAGTCCACAATCTTGTACGGACCGCTGCTTAGCGGTACATCGAGCGTCGTTTTGTCGAAATCGTGCTTTGACCAATAGGCCTTGGACAGAATCGGCATCTCGCCGACGATTGACGGCAACTCGCGGTTGGTGCCGCTGCGGAACGTGAACTTGACGCGATGTGGACCAAGCGCTTCGGCCTTCAGTACGTCCGCGTAATAAAGCCGATAAGACGGATTGCCCTTCGATTTGAGGTTATCGAACGTCCACACGACGTCACCGGCGGTAATCGGCGTGCCGTCCCAGAAGCGGGCCTGCGGCCGCAGATTGTAGATCACCGACCTCTTGTCGGGCGCGACTTCGACGCTTTCGGCGACGAGTCCATAGGACGATGCCGGCTCGTCGTCCGCCGAAGCCATGAGCGTATCGAACATCAAGCCTATACCCTCGGTCGACACCCCCTTGAGGATGAACGGATTGAAAGAATCGAAGGTGCCGATGGCCGCGTACTTAATCGACCCCCCTTTGGGCGCGTCCGGATTGACGTAGTCGAAATGCTTGAAGCCGGCCGGATATTTGAGGTCGCCGAACAGCGACAAGCCGTGCTGCGGCTGCGCAAGCGCAGGTGCCGCCAGCCAAACGAGCGCGAAGACCAACGCGATAATGCGTTTCATGGCGGCGCTACTGTAGTCGGCGACTCGTGCCGCAGGAATCGTTATTTGCCCGCCAGCGCCGACCGCGCCGCCACCGCCAAGGCCGGATCGCCAGCGGCGATCACCCGCCCGTCGGAGCGCAAAGTCAGCACTTCGCCGGTCCAGTCGCTCATCTCGCCACCTGCGCCTTCGATGACCGGAACCAGCGCGCAATAGTCGTAAGGCTTGAGACCGGCTTCGACGACGAGGTCGACGAAGCCGGCGGCGAGCAGGCCGTAGGCATAGCAATCGGCGCCATAGCGCGCGAGCTTGACCCCCTGGCGTAGGCGAGCGAAAGCCTGGGCATCGGTTCCGGCGAACATGTCAGGCGCAGTCGCATACAAAGTGGCATCGCCGACCATCGAGCAGGCACGCGTCGCAATCGGCTTGCCGTTGAGCGTGGTCTTGCGCCCCTCGGCGCCGAGCCAGCGTTCGCGCAAGATCGGCTGATCGATGACGCCGAGCACCGGCGTCCCTTTGTGCGTCAACGCGATCAACGTGCCGAACAGGGGAACACCGGAGATGAAGGATTTGGTGCCGTCGATCGGATCGAGCACCCAGACATAATCGGCTTCGGGCCGGGTGCGGCCGTGCTCTTCGCCGAGCACGCCGTGATCAGGGAAGCGCGCCTCGATCAGCGCGCGCATCTCGGCTTCGGCCTCGCGGTCGGCGACCGTCACTGGCGTTTCGTCGGCCTTAGTTTCTACCGCTAGGTTGCTGCGGAAATAACGGCGGATGATGGCGGCCGCCTTGTCGGCGAGCGCGCCGGCAAGGGCCATATGTGCGGCCGTAACCCGTTCCGACATGGCGCCCCTATATTAGGGCGTTGGCGGCTACTTGCTAGAGGGCTGCGCTTTCGATAACGGCAGAGGGTGATCGCTCAACGAATTGAGGTAAGCGATGATCTCCGCCCGTTCCTTGGCCTTTTCATCACCCGCGTAGGTCATTTTGGTTCCGGGCGCAAAATGTTGCGGATCGGTCAACCAGGCATTCAGTTCGTCGACCGTCCAGGTCTTGCCCTTGCCCTTGGCCTTGAGCGCATCCGAGAATGGATAGTTATTGCGGCCTTCGGCGATCGGCGCACCGACGATGCTATAGAGGTTGGGACCGATCTTGTTGGCACCGCCCTTATCGAACGTATGGCAGGTCTGACAGACCGCCGTGTGCGCCTTGCCGGCGTCGGCGCTGACGGTAGCAAGCAGCGCGTCGAACGACTCGGGTTCTGGCGTGGCCGGCTGCGTGGGTTGCGCGCCGCCCGCCGGCGTCGCGGCCGCCGGTTGCGCCGGCGCTGCGGTCGGCAGCGGCTGCGGATGGTCGCTCAGCGAATTGAGGTAGGCGATGATGTCGGCGCGGTCCTTGGCTTTCTCGTCGCCAGCGAACGTCATCTTGGTACCGGGCGCGAAATGCTGCGGATCGGCCAGCCAGTCGTTGAGGTTATCGACTGTCCAGGTCTGACCCTTGCCCTTGGCCTTGAGTGCATCGGAGAAGGCGAATCCGTCGCGGCCCTCGGCGATCGGCGCGCCGACGATGCCGTAGAGATTGGGTCCGATCTTGTTGGCGCCACCCTTATCGAACGTGTGGCAGGTCTGGCAAACCGAGGTATGGGCCTTGCCAGCGTCGACACTTGCATTGGCGAGCAGCGGTTCAATCGGCTGCGGACCGGCAGGGGTCTGCGCGCCCGTCTTGGCTTCCGGCGCCACCGCGACCTCATAGGCGTTCTTCTTGAGCGGCGTCGGCTTGACGAGATTGGAGGCGATGATGCCCGACACCATGGCGACGATCATCGCCACCAGTATCGCGCCCGCGACTTTGTTCATCTCGAAGGACATGCGAAACTCGATTCCCCTGGTGCGGCTTGGCCGGCAGGAAACTCAATTTCCTCTGCCAACTCAAACGAAATCTGCTGGAAAAAGGCCGGTTGCAGGGGCCCGCTTCCATGCGGCATAACGCCGCAATTCCAATCACGCCCGGCCGTGCATCCGCAACCCGAAAGGCAAAGCCCTGAAGCCGATCATTCTCATCCCTGCCCGACTGGCCTCGACGCGCCTGCCCGATAAACCGCTGGCGGTGATCGGCGACGCACCGATGATCGTGCAGGTTTGGCGGCGTGCGACCGAAGCCGCGATCGGACCGGTCGTGGTCGCTGCCGCCGATGCCGCCGTCGTCGATGCGGTGGTGCGCGCCGGCGGTCGCGCTGTCTCGACGCGCCCCGACCACCCGTCGGGTTCGGACCGGATTTTTGAAGCACTGCAGGCACTCGATCCTGACGCGATGCACGATGTGGTCGTGAACGTGCAAGGCGACCTGCCGTTGCTCGATCCGCAAGCGATCCGCGCCGCGCTGACGCCGCTCGCCGACCCGGCGTGCGATATCGCGACACTTGCCGCGGCGCTCGAGCCGGGCGAGATCGAGACCAGCAGCGTGGTCAAGCTGTGGGCGAATTTCGGCGCCAAGACCATCGCGCGTGCCCTCGCCTTCTCGCGGGGCCCGACGCCGCCGCGTGCGGGCGGCACGCCCTATCACCATATCGGACTTTACGCTTATCGCCGCGCGGCGCTCGCACGCTTCGTCGCGCTGCCACCCAGCGCCACCGAGAAGCGCGAGAATCTGGAGCAGCTGCGCGCGCTCGATGCCGGCATGCGCATCGACGCCGCGCTCGTTGACGCGGTGCCGTTCGGCGTCGATACTCCCGCGGACCTCGAACGCGCCCGCGCGCTGATGCGGACGCGGCCGGACCCCGCCCGCTCATGACCACCAACCGCCGAACCACGCGCCGCATCGCCTTCCAGGGCGCGCCCGGCGCCTATTCCGAACTCGCGTGCCGTCACGTCTTCCCGAAAATAACGCCGCTGGCCTGTCCCGGCTTCGAGGACGTGATCGCGGCGGTGCGGCGCGGCATCGCGGAGCTTGCCATGCTGCCGATCGAGAACTCGGTCGCCGGCCGCGTCGCCGACATCCACCACCTGTTGCCGGAATCGGGCCTCTATATCGTCGGCGAGCATTTCGAGCGCGTGAAGCATCAGCTGCTCGCCTTGCCGGGCGCGTCGCTCAAGACAATCAAGTTCGTGCGCAGCCACGTCCACGCGCTATCGCAATGCCGTCGGCTGATCCGCAAGCTTGGCCTCAAGGCCGTGGTGAGCGCGGATACCGCCGGCGCCGCCGCCGAACTCGCACAAAGCGGTGACACGCATGTCGCGGTGATCGCATCGGAGCTTGCCGGCCGCATCTACAAGCTCAAGACGCTGAAACGCAACATCGAGGATGCAGGCCATAACACGACGCGGTTCCTGATCATGGCGCGGCAGCCGAAGACGCCGCCCGACAACGGCCGGCCGGTGGTCACGTCGTTCGTCTTTCGGGTCAAGAACGTGCCGGCGGCGCTCTACAAGGCGCTCGGCGGCTTCGCCACCAACGGCATTAATATGACCAAGCTCGAAAGCTACATGGTCGGTGGCGAGTTCACCGCGACGCAGTTCTATGCCGACATCGAGGGCCATCCCGATTCACGGCCGGTACGGCTGGCGCTCGAAGAGCTCGACTTCGTGACGCGCGAGTTGAAGATCCTCGGCACCTATCCAGCGCATCCGTTCCGCCTCAAGGCGGCACGGCACGCGCGGAGCGATTGAGCCAATCCTCGATCAACCGCCGCGCCACCGAATCCTTCCGCGGCAGGCGAAATTCGTCGTCGTCTACATGCGCCAAAATCCAGTCGCGTTCGTACCAGGCCGCGTGCTCGAGCTCGCTGCCTGCCATCGCTAGCTCGCGCGCCGTCGCGCGCGCGGTGAATCCGAGCATGAGCGACGACGGAAAAGGCCACGGCTGCGACGAGTGATAGACGATGTCGGTGACGGCGACGCCGGTTTCTTCGCGCACCTCGCGCGCCACAGCTTCTTCCAGGCTTTCGCCCGGCTCGACGAAGCCCGCCAAGGTCGAATGCATGCCCGGCGGCCAGGTCGGCTGGCGGCCCAAAAGGCAGCGCGAGCCGTCGGTGACCAGCATGATCACCGCCGGATCGGTGCGCGGAAAATGCGTCGCGTTGCAATCCGCATCGGTGCATCGGCGCATGTGACCGGCATCCGCCATCAGACTCGGTGCGCCGCACACCGCGCAGTGCCGATGGCGCTGGTGCCAATAGAGGATGCCGCGGGCGTAGGCGAGCAGCGCCGATTCATCGCGCGGCAATATGGGCCCGACGCGGCGCAGGTCAACGAATTCGCTGCCCGCTGGCGCGGGCAGTTTGGCCAGCGGCTCGTCCAAGTGCGACAGGTCGACGGAGAAATAGGCCTGGCCGCCACCGACGCCGAGCAGCACCACGTCGCCGTCCGGCGCGTATTGCGCGCGCTCCAGCAGCACGGCGCGTGGCGCCAGACCATCCGCGCCAAGCACCAGACTGCGCGCCTGCCATACCGGCACGAAACGAGTGCCAGCGTGCTCTAGCTGCGCCGCGAGCCAGGCGGCGTCCTTGCGCCGATGCGTCGCACGGTCGAGCCCGCCGGCGTAGATGTTGGGCAGGCCACGCATGCCGCTCCTCTTGCCGAGTCCCGTAATCGCGAACGGCGCGTATCGTCGGTCTTGCGCGGTTGACAGGATCGCCTGATATAGTGGCATGGGAGGCTGGCGGCGGACAGGCCCCTCGCCAACCCGGTCAGGTCCGGAAGGAAGCAGCCGTAACGAGTTCCGGCCTGGGTCGGCGTTCAGTCTCCCACCGCGGCTCCCACGGAGAGGCAAGACACATGAGCGAGCCGGGCGCCGTTTATCGCGTGCTCGCGCGCAAATACCGTCCGACCACCTTTGCGGAGCTCATCGGCCAGGAGGCGATGGTCCGGACGCTCGCCAATGCGATCACCGCCGGCCGCATCGCCCATGCCTTCATCCTCACCGGGGTTCGCGGCGTCGGCAAGACGACGACCGCGCGCATCATCGCCCGCGCGCTCAATTGCGTTGGACCGGACGGCAAAGGCGGGCCGACGGTCGAGCCCTGCGGCCAGTGCGAGCATTGCCGCGCGATCGCCGAGGACCGCCACGTCGACGTCCTGGAAATGGACGCGGCGTCGCGCACCGGCGTCGACGATATCCGCGAGCTGACCGACGGCGTGCGCTACAAGCCGGTGTCAGCGCGCTTCAAGGTCTACATCATCGACGAAGTGCACATGCTGTCGAAGAACGCCTTCAACGCGCTGTTGAAGACGCTCGAAGAGCCGCCGCCGGACGTCAAATTCATCTTCGCCACCACCGAAGTACACAAGGTGCCGGTGACGGTGCTGTCGCGCTGCCAGCGCTTCTCTTTGCGTCGCGTGCCGGCCGACATGCTGGCGCAGCATTACGCCAAGATCGCCGAGGCCGAGAAGGTCACGGCCGAAAGCGGCGCGATCACGCTGATTGCCCGCGCCGCCGACGGCTCGGTGCGCGATGGTCTGTCGATCCTCGACCAGGCGATTGCGCTCGGTGCCGGCACGGTGACCGAAACGGCGGTGCGCGAGATGCTCGGCGTCGCCGACCGCGGCTTGGTGTTCGACCTGCTTGAAACCGTGCTCAAGGGCGACGCCGCCGGCGCGGTGCAGCGCATGGACGACCTCTACCAGGGCGGCACCGATCCGGCGATGGCACTGCAGGAGCTGCTCGACCTGACCTACCACCTGACGCGGCTCAAGTTGGCACCGGATTCCGGCGACGGATTCGAAGGCGATCGCGGCCGCGCACTCCCGTTGTCGCAGAAACTCGGCATGGCCGAGCTGGCGCGCGCCTGGCAGATGCTGCTTAAGGGCTTGAGCGAAGTGCAGAACGCACCGTCGCCCATCCAGGCGGCCGAGATGGTGCTGGTGCGTCTCGCCTATGTCGCTGATCTGCCGGCGCCGGCCGATCTGATCAAGGCGCTCGAAACTGCCGGTAATGGCCCGCAAACGCCGGCCAACGGACCCGCGGCCGGACCGCGCATCGCACCGGCGCCGCGCGCGTCCGTCGAGTCTGCCGCCGTTGCCGCGCCACGCATCCAGCCGCGCGAGATGCCCTCGCCGGAATCGCTTCCGGCAGGTCCGCAGAGCTTTCTCGACGTGGTGCGGCTGTTCGAGCAGAAGCGCGAGCCGCTGCTGCGCAGCCATCTCTACGGCAACGTCCATCTGGTGCGCTTCGAGGTCGGCCGTATCGAACTCAGGCCGACCGAAGCAGCGCCGCGCGAGCTGCCGAATCGCCTCGGCCAGCTGCTGACCGAATGGACCGGCCGGCGCTGGATCATCAGCATTTCAGGCGAGCCCGGCGACGCGACGCTGCGCGAGCAGGACACGGCGCGCGCCGCCGGCCTCAGGAGCGAGGCGGCGAATCATCCGCTGGTGCGCGCCGTGCTCGAAACCTTTCCTGGCGCCAAGATCGAGGCGGTGCGCGAGAAAGCCGTTGAAACCGCTGCCGGCGAGACCGATGAGACCACAGAAGATACAATTATCACCGAAGACCCGCTCGAAGGAGACGATTTCCTGTGAACAATCTCGGCCAGATGTTGAAACAGGCGCAGCAGATGCAGGCGCGCATGCAGGAGATGCAGGAGCGTCTTGCCGCGGTCGAGGTCACTGGCGTTTCCGGCGGCGGCATGGTCACCGTGACGCTCAACGGCAAGGGCGACGTGAAGAAGATCAAGCTCGACAAGACGATCATTGACCCCAACGAAGTCGAAGTGCTCGAGGATTTGGTCGTCGCCGCGTTCAACGACGCCAAGAGCCGCGTCGAACGCCACCTCGCCGAAGAAACCGAGAAGCTCACCGGCGGGCTCAAACTGCCGCCGGGCATGAAGCTGCCGTTCTAAGTGCTCGAACTCGACCGTCTGATCCAGTTGCTGTCGAAGCTTCCCGGCCTGGGCCCGCGCTCGGCGCGGCGCGCGGCGCTCTTCCTGCTCAAACGGCGCGAAAGCCTGATGGAGCCGCTGGCCGCGGCGCTGACCGAGACCGCGGCGAAGGTCAAGCCGTGCAGCCGTTGCGGCAATCTCGACACCGCCGATCCGTGCGCGCTGTGCCGCGATCCGCGACGCGACCCGGGACTGATCTGCGTCGTCGAAGACGTCGCCGATCTGTGGGCGATCGAGCGTTCGGCCGCCTATAACGGCCTTTATCACGTCCTCGGCGGCACTTTGTCGGCGCTGGATGGTGTTGGGCCGGAGGATCTGCGGATCGAGCCGCTGGTGAAGCGCGTCGCCGAGAGCAAGGCGCGCGAGGTGATCCTGGCGCTCAACGCCACGGTCGAAGGCCAAACCACGGCGCACTATGTGATGGACCGGCTGGCGGCGACTGGTGTGCACGTCTCGCGGCTGGCGCACGGCGTGCCGGTCGGTGGCGAGCTCGATTATCTCGACGAAGGCACGCTCAGCGCTGCGCTCGCGGCGAGGAAACCGCTGCAGCCTTAGGCGCTACTCGCCGATGAGGCGCGGCCGCGGCGGCGCTTCAATCTCTTCCGCCTCGCCCTCGATCGCGTCCTCGAGCCGCCGCACTTCATAGGCAGGAACGCTCGCCGGCAGCGCCTTGGGCGTCTGCACGCCGAGCTTGCCGAGCTTGCCGGCCTGCGGCAGCAGTCGCCGGTTCACCGAATTGGCGAAGTCGGCGAACGAACTGGCGGCGGCCTCGATGCCTTTGCCGACCTTGACCGCGGCTTCGAGCGCAACGCGTACGCGATCGAGCAGCACGCCGGCGGTTTCGACGATTCGCGCCTGGTTCTCGGCTTGGCGCTGACGGCGGATGTCGCTGGCGGCGAACGAGACGATAGCGTGCAGCGTACCGGGTCCAGCCGGGATGATGTTGAGGTCCTGCGCTTTGCGGCGGAAGTCGCTGTCGGCGCGGCACAATTTGTCGAGCGTGATCTCGCTCGGCAGATACATGACGCTAAGCATGCGGTCGACCGCGCCGGCGCGGCCGGCATCGCGGAAGGCGGCAAGCACCGCGCTTTGGTAGTCCTTCGAGGCCAGCGCTCGAAGATGTTGGTTCATTGTTGCCGCGAGCCGCGCGTACGCGGCGGCCTCGGCCGCTTCGCCTTCGGCCTCGGCGATCTCGAGCACTGCTTTCGACGCCTTGCAGTCGATCACCAGCACGGTATCGCCGGGCAGAAACACCACCGCGTCGGGCCGCAAGCGTTGTCCGCTCGCTTCGCCCGGCGCCTGGAACTGCAACGCGTAGTCACGGCCTTCTTCGAGACCGAAGGACTTGAGCGTGTTGGCCAAACCGACCTCGGCGATCTGGCCGGCGCCGCCGGGACTCGATAGTGCACGCATCACCGTGTCGAGAGTGCGGCCCTTGTCCTGGATCTGGCTGTGCAGCGCGGCAACCGCTTCGTTGAGCTTGGTTGCATGTTCGACCAGCGGCTGCGCCAACTCCTTGAGTCGCGCCTCGGATTCCTTCTTCGCGTCGGCGTTTTCGCGCTTGTGGTCGTCGAGCAGCTTGGACGACAGCGCCTGCGCGGTTTCGAGCATGGCAGCCTGCGCCGCCTGGAGGCTTTCCTGGTGTAGGCGCTCGAATTCCGGCATGCGGTTCTGCGCCTCGGCAAGCCGCTGCTGCACGACCGCGAGCTCGCGTTCGGCTGCGTGGCGGGCGCGGACGGCGCGCTCGCGCGCCAGTGCCAAGCCGATACAGCCGACCAGCAACAGCGCCGCAACAATTAGCAAAACCGCTTCCATGCCCGTATGTTAGCCCAGCCGCCCGACGCCAGCTATCCGTTGACGGACTCGGCCCGAAGTCCTACCTAAATGGCCATCATGGCCCTTCTGCCGATCATCACCGCGCCGGATCCGCGGCTCAAACGCAAGTCCAAGCCGGTCGCCAAGGTCAACGGACGCGTGCGCAACCTGATGGCCGACATGCTGGAGACAATGTACGACTCGAACGGCATCGGCCTGTCGGCGCCGCAAGTCGGTGTTCTCGAACGCGTCGTCGTCGTCGATTGCGCGCGCGAAGGCGAAAAGCCGCAGCCGGTCAAGCTCGCCAATCCCGAAATCGTCTGGGAATCGGATGAGAAGGTGATGTGCAGCGAAGGCTGCCTGTCGCTGCCCGAGCAGTATGCCGATGTGGAGCGGCCGGCGGTGGTCCGCGTGCGTTATCTCGACGAGCAGAACGAGATCCGTGAACTCGAAGCCACGGGCCTGCTCGCCACCTGCATTCAGCACGAGATCGACCATCTCGACGGCGTGCTGTTCGTCGACCATATCTCGGCGCTGAAGCGCAACATCATCCTGCGCAAGCTCAGCAAGACCAAGCGTCTCAAGTCGCCGGTCCCCGCCTGAGGGCGCGATGGCGCCCCATCCGCCGGCCAAGCTGCGCCTCGCGTTCCTGGGCACGCCCAGTTTCGCCGCGCGCATCCTCGGCGCGCTGCTCGACGCCGGCCACGATGTCGCCGCCGCTTACTCCCAGCCGCCGCGGCCCGCCGGCCGCGGTCATCGCGTCACGCGCTCGCCGGTGCATGAACTGGCCGAAGCACGGGCCATTCCGGTTGAGACGCCAGCCAGGCTTGACGACGCAGCGACAAAGAAATTCGCCGACCTCAACGTCGATGCCGCGGTAGTCGCGGCCTATGGCCTGATCCTGCCCAAGGCGATGATCGACGCGCCGCGATTGGGTTGCCTCAACGTGCACGCCTCGTTGTTGCCGCGCTGGCGCGGGGCGGCGCCGATCGAACGCGCGTTGCTCGCCGGCGACCGCGAGACCGGCATTTCAATCATGCGCATGGACGAAGGTCTCGACACCGGGCCCGTGCTGCTCGCCGAGCGAATGGCAATTCCGGCGCGCGTGGGCGCGAGCGCGCTCTATGACGAGCTGGCCGCGCTCGGCGCCCGCCTAATCATCGCCGCGCTTGCGGCCGTGGCCGAAGGCAAGCTCAACGCCAAGCCGCAGCCCGCCGACGGCGTGACCTATGCGCGAAAGCTGCGGCGCGAGGAAGGCGCGCTCGACTGGCGGCAGCCGGCAATCGAGCTCGAACGTGCGGTGCGGGCCTTCGAGATTTTTCCCGGCACCTATTTCACGCACGATAATGAGCGTATCCGCGTGCTCGCCGCCGAGATCGCCGACGGATCGGCCGGCGCCGTGCCAGGCACGGTGCTCGATGACCGGCTGACGATCGCCTGCGGCGCCGATGCGTTACGGCCGACGCGACTGCAGCGCGCCGGCCGCGCCACGCTCACGACCGAAGCATTCCTGCGCGGCCACGCGGTTGCGCGCGGTGCGGTTCTGCCATGTCCCGCTACAAGCTGACTGTCGAATACGACGGCACCGGCCTCGTCGGCTGGCAGCGCCAGGCGAAAGGTCTGTCGGTGCAGGAAATCCTCGAAACCGCGGTCGAGCGCCTTTGCGGCAAGCGCGTCACGGTGTACGGCGCTGGCCGCACCGACGCCGGCGTGCATGCCGTGGCGCAGACCGCGCATCTGGACCTGGCGCGCGAGCGCCCGCCCGACGTGATTCGCAGCGCGCTCAACCAGCACGTCAAACCGCACGCGGTGGCCGTGTTGGCGGTCGAGCGCGTCGCCGATTCATTCGACGCGCGGCGCTCGGCGCGTGGCCGGGTCTATCGCTATCGCATCCTCAACCGCCGGGCGCCGGCGGCGCTCGAACGCAGCCGGGTCTGGCATATCGGCCCGGCGCTCGATCTGGCGGAGATGCAGGCCGCGGCGCGCGTGCTAATCGGCAAGCACGACTTCACCAGCTTCCGCGACACCCAGTGCCAGGCGAAATCGCCGGTGAAGACGCTCGACGCGCTCGACGTCGCGCGCGCTGGCGACGAGATCTGGATCGAGGCGCGGGCGCGCTCGTTCCTGCACCATCAGGTGCGGAACATAGTCGGCACGCTCAAGCTCGTCGGCGCCGGCAAGTGGAAGCCGGCTGACGTCAAACGCGCGCTGGACGCACGCGACCGCCGTGCCGGCGGACCGACGGCACCGCCGCAAGGCCTTTATCTGATCGAAGTAATCTACGCCGACGCCGATTAGCGCGGCATCACGCCTGGCGGGCGCTTGGTATCCAGCGGCAGCGAATAGTGCAAGCCGAAAAAGCCGCCAGCGCCGTGAACCTGATCCTCGCTGCGGCCACCTTCGAAACGCAGGTGCTGATTGATTTCGTAGCTGAGGCCGACGCGATAGCCGTCGACCGATTGCAGGAACGTGCGATCGCCCCACCAGTAACGCGCCGCCGTGACGTGCATGTTGGGTATCGCCGGCAGCGGCAGGCTGAGCTCGACATCGTGGCCGCCGAGCGATTGTTCGGCAAGCGCGGTGCCGACGACCGGACCGTGATTGATGTTGCTAGTCAGAGAGGTTGCCGGGTCGGCCGCCTCGTCGCCGATTTCGGCGCCGAGATTGGATTGCGCATGGCCGATGGACCAGCCGCGATCGCTGCTCACCACCGTCGCCGCCGCCAGCGCTTGCAAGCCGAGCCGAGCCGGCCGTTTCGCAGTGCTGGCGGGCACGTCGTCATTGGCGCCGAGCGGAATGAACTTGGCGATCCGGGTGGCGACGTGATCCGTCGCCTCGAGCGCCAGCGTGCTGATGCCCTGGCGCAGATCGCCGGCCGATCCACTGCCGAGATCGAGCTTACTCAGCAATTGCTCGGCTTCGTCGAGGACGTGTGCGCCGGATTCAGAAACCGACTGGCGCATGCCGACGATGAAGCCGGCGACGGTGTCGCGCGTCGCCGGCGGCTCATCGCCAGCCAGCGCCGTACCGCCCGCTAGGCTGCAGAACGCAGCCGCGAGCGCCAAACGGCAAACGCCCATCCAGGCATGATTGGCCATGGTCGGAAAAATTAACGCTAAGCCCTTAAAGACGAGTTAAATCGATTTCGCCTAAAATTTTTCTACCGCTTCCCAAAATAGAATTCAAGGAAGGACAAGTAAATTTTCGTCAGCGCCTCGATATCGTTAATACTCGTGCGCTCGTTAACTTTGTGCGCGGTCTCACCGACCGGGCCGAATTCCGCCACCGGACAATAACGCTGAATAAATCGAGCGTCGGACGTGCCGCCGCCCGTGGACAATTCCGGCCGGCGGCCGGTGACGCCTTCGATCGCCTGGGTGAGCTTGTCGCTGACCTCGCCCGGCGGCACCAGGAACGACTCGCCGCTGACCTGGATCGTCAACTCGTACTTGCCGCCGACGGCGTCGAGCTGCTGGCGCAGCCAGGATTCCATCGTCTTGCCGCTCCACCGGTCGTTGAAGCGGACGTTGAACACCGCCTTGGCGCGGTCCGGAATAATATTGGTCGCGGGATTGCCGATATCGATCGTCGCGATCTGCAGATTGGACGGCTCGAACTGCGCGCTGCCGTCGTCGATCGGCTTGCGCGTCAGCACGTCGAGCATCCGCACCAGGCGGTGCGCCGCGTTGTCGGCAAAATGCGGATAAGCGGTATGACCCTGGATGCCGAATGCGGTCAGCGTGCCGTTCAGACTGCCGCGCCGGCCGATCTTCACCATGTCGCCGAGCACCTGGCGGCTGGTCGGCTCGCCAACGATGCAGGCATCGAGCTTCTCGCCGCGCTTGGCGAGCGCTTCGAGCATCTTGCGCGTGCCGTTGATCGCCACCGCCTCCTCGTCGCCGGTGATCAACAGGCTGAGCGAGCCGCCGAAGTCGCGCCCGCGCGCGGCGACGAAGCGCGCGGCGGCGGCGGCGAAGCAAGCGATGGCGCTTTTCATGTCGGCGGCACCGCGGCCGATCAGGACACCGTCCTTGACCATGCCCGCGAATGGATCGACCGACCAATTGGCGAGATTGCCCGCCGGCACGACGTCGGTGTGTCCGGCGAAGCACAGATTGCGGCCCGACTTGCCAAGCCGGGCATAGAGGTTGAGAACCTTTTCCGTGCCCGGTTCGGCGAATTCGAGCACTTCGCAGGTGAAACCGACGCGCTCCAGCACTCGCGCCAGATGTGCGAGGGCGCCTTCGTCCTTGGGCGTCACGCTCGGAAAACGCACCAGTTCGGCGGTGAGCGCAACCGGATCGACGGTGGTGGCGGCCGCGGCCATCAGTCGCGCAGCAATTCGTTGATCGACGTGCGCGAACGCGTGCGCGCATCGACCCGCTTGACGATGACGCAGCAGGCAAGATTCGGTCCGCCCGGCGTACGCGGCGGCAGACTACCCGGCACGACGACCGAATAGGCCGGCACCCGGCCGAGGAACGTCTCGCCAGTGGCGCGATCGACCACTTTGGTCGAGGCGCCGATGAAGCAGCCCATCGCCAGCACCGCGCCTTCCTCGACGATGACGCCTTCGGCGACTTCGCTGCGCGCGCCGATGAAACAATGATCTTCGACGATCACCGGCTGTGCCTGCACCGGCTCGAGCACACCGCCGATGCCGACGCCGCCTGAGATGTGGCAGTTGCGGCCGATCTGCGCGCATGAGCCGACGGTCGACCAAGTGTCGATCATCGTGCCTTCACCGACATGGGCCCCGACATTGACGAAGCACGGCATCAGCACCACGCCGGGCGCGATATAGGCAGAATGCCGCACTACCGCGCCGGGCACGGCGCGAAAGCCGGCTTTCTTGAATTTGGCCGCGCTCCAGCCGGCGAATTTCGACGGCACCTTGTCCCACCATTTGGCGCCGCCGGGACCGCCAGCGATCGGCTGCATGTCGGTAAGGCGGAACGAC
>DASQGX010000184.1:0-10736 GCA_035632395.1 Allostellaceae bacterium | reverse complement strand
CCAAGCTGTGCCAAATTTGTGCCCTATTTGGCGGTTTAGATTTCAAACGGTCGGCTGTCGCGGGCCGTGCGTCGAACGCGCATAGCGGAGCGTTCCATTCTCGGTAATGCCCGCTGCCAACGACGGAGGTGGGGATATAGCGGTCGATCTCGTTTCCAGTGTTCGTTCATCGAACAGGGAAGACGTGTGTGTCAGGTCCATTTTATATGAGGTGACCAGCGATGACGACGCTCGAGAAGGACACTGTCTGGGTAGGTGCAAACGCTGCGGTGGCGGCAAGCGCAACTAACCCATCGGATCGGATTGGGTCGTCCGTCGGCACGCGCATCAAACTGGTGCTGGTCGAGGACGATCCCGATTATCGAGAAGCGGCATCAGCCGAGCTTGGCGAGCTGGGTTTCGAAGTCCGGTCCTTCGCGGCTGGCGATGAGATGCTCGAGTATTTTGCGCGGAACAATGATGCCGACGTGATTGTGCTCGATTGGAAGCTTCCCGGCGGTCTCGGCATCGACCTACTGCCGAAGCTGCACGATCGCGGCATTCGACTGCCGGTAGTATTCCTCACCGGGATGCCGGCGACCGCGTATGAAAGCGCAGCGCTCGATCGCGGCGCGCTGGATTTCGTCGACAAAGCGCGCGGTGTTCCCATCCTGGCGAAGCGCATCCGGCTGATCCTCGATTCGCATCGGCGGGCGCGCGAAACGCCGGCCAGGGCGGCACTCTCCTGCGGCAAGCTGCTGCTGCGGCCGGATGTCCGCCGGGCATTCTGGGACAACCAGGACGTCAACCTCACGGTGACAGAATTCAATATCGTCCACCTGATCGTGTCGCACGCTGGCGAACACGTCACCTATCGTGCGATTTACGATTGCGTTCATCACGCCGGCTTTGTCGCTGGCAATGGTGACGAGGGTTATCGAACCAACGTCCGGTCGTCGATCAAGCGCATCCGCAACAAATTCCGGACGCTCGATGCAACGTTCTCTGAAATCGAGAACTTCCCGGCGTACGGCTACCGGTGGCGTACGGCGCCGGTCCAGGCCGCTTGACGGCGTGACGTCCTCTGCGATCCGTCCCGGCAGCCGGCCACACGATATCCGCGTTGCCGCTGACGAAGCCGCGCACGCCTTTAAAGGGCCATTGGCAACGATCCAGTCGTCGATCGAACCGTTGCGGCGGGCCGTGCCATCCGACGATGCGCGGGCGCATCGTGCGTTGGCGTTGATCGAAGCGGCGCTCGTCCGTCTCAAGGGGTTGGTTGAGGCGGCATACGAACGCGATTGTGCGACAGCGGCGGAGATCGAGCGGTCCGAGAGTCGTTCGCGGCGCTGACGGTCGCGCGGAAAATATTCCGATCCGCGATCGCGGCACTCAGTACTGCAGGCGAACCTTGGCGCCGATCAGCGCCCGATTGTAGGAGACGCCGGAAACATTCGACGTGCGCGATTGATACGACAGGTCGAGTCCGGCGCGCCACATGCGGTTGAGCAGATAAGTCAAGCCGAGGTCGCCTTCCACGATATTGTCGGTGCGCGACGTGCCGCGGAAATCCTGGGACGTTAGGCTCAGACCGCCGGTCAGCAGGATGTTGCGCAACACCTCCTGCTCAACCGATACACCAGCCTGGGTTTGCAAGAACGATGTAACAGCCTCGGTGGCTGTCGTGCCAAACAGGTCGACTTCTTGAACCGTGCGCGAGAGATTGGCGCGAACGGAAGTCGCCTGGGTCACGTTCCACAGCAGGTTGCCGCCGAAGCCGGGACTGTAGATCGAGCTGAGCCGCGGATCGTCGTAGTTCTGTTGAAGGTAGCCGACGAACGCCTCGCCGCTGATCAACGGCGTGATCTGGAACGCCGTGCCGACATCCGCTTCGAAACCGTGCGAGGAGCGCTTGACGCCGAAGCTGTCGAAGGTGGACTGGTAGATACGAGCGTTGGCGTCGCCGGCGATGAACGCGTGGTAGCCGGGAATGATTTCGTAGGTAACGCGCGGACCGCCGTGTATCTGGAGGCGGTTACGATCCGATTCGTGGAGCAACGTTCCAGAATTGGTGAGAGCGTTATCGTAGCTGAAATAGTCGACGCCGGCATTCGCCTTCAGCCCGAGGATGCCGCGCTCACGTTCGAACTGGAGCAGGCCGCTGGCGTCCTGATATTCGGTCGGATGCAGCTGGGTCGTAACCGAGCTCGGCGACGTGCGATCCTCGTGCGCATTCTGGAAGCCGAGTGCAGCGCTCAACGACTCGCCGTGAAGGATGTCGAGCCGGCCGTTGGTGGCGAAGCTGTAATTGGTCTGGTTCTCGCTGACCTGGCCGGCGTAACGGCGGACCTCGGCGTTGGCGAGAACGTTGAGTGCGCTGCTGCCCCAATCCGACTTCAGCGCTGCCGTCGGCCGCGCCGAAGTATAGAAATCGCTCTTCTCATGGGACTCGCTGGCGAGGACGTTGGAGTCGAAGAACTCTTCGAGTTCGCCGGCTGGATAAAAGAAGAAATCGCCGATGCGCACGCCGACTGGGTCGAAATCCGGCCTGGGGTGCTGGAGAACGCTTTGCCGCTCGGGCACTGTCGCCTCCGGCGCTTCGAGACCGATGATCTGAGCGACCGCAATGTGGTTGGCGGCACCGAGCGCGATACCTGCCAGGAGGACGACCCCCCATCTGCGCATGCGCGGCATCCTTTTGCTTTCGTGGATTCCAGGGCAGCAGCGGAGATGAATTGTAATGAACCGCTTGCAGACTTGGGTAGTGGCACGCGCATGAAGAACCGGTTTGTGGCCGGGTGTGGCAAATTTGTCAGCCGACAGGCCGCAAATCCGCTCGGTCCCGGCGAATAACGTCGGTTGAACGCCTCTCAGTGGTGGGCGACGTGACCGGCGTTTTGGATCGCGTTCTGGACGTAGACGTGAACAGTCTGGCCGCCGGTCGTCGTAGCCGCGTATTCGGTGAAGCCGACCATCTGGCTCGCGTTGCCGCCGGCCTGTCCGACCTGCGTAACGGGCTGGCTGATCTGCGTCCAGGTCGAACCGGTGCCCGCCAGGTTCACCGTGTCGCTGGCATTGCCGAGAATCCACAAGGCCGCCGCCCCACCCGCGTTCTGAATCGCAGTCGGCTCGTGTTGCGCCAAGTTGAACACGTCGTTGGCGGTCAGGGTGATGCTGTTGGCAGTGCTGGAATGTGCGCCGTCGGTGAGGTCGAAGACTTCGACGTTCTTGACGCTGCCAGTGTTCGGATCGCTGCTCAGCGTCGAGGTGAAGTCGAGATTCTGCGCCGTCGAGCTTTCGACCTCGAGCACGTTGAGGCCGCCAGTCGAAGAAGTGGAGCCGGGTGCACCATCGATATGCGTGTTGCCGTCAATCGTCGCCGTGCTGCTCCATTCAATCACGCTGATCGCGCCGGCGGTCGTCGAGCCGTTGAGGGTGGCCGCATCGGAGCCGTTGGCATAGTTGACGGTGTCGGCATTGCCGGCGCCGTTGGCCGACGTGCTGCTGCCATCGAACAGGTAGCCGAGCGTGCCGTTGATGCCGCTCAAAGCGGTGTCGTTGAACGAAATGAGCGTCGTTAGCGTCGAACCGCTGTCCTGCGAAGCGCCGGCGGCGCTGGCGCTTCCGGTGTCGCCATTGTCGCCGAGTCCGGCGAGCGCGGGATTGATCACGGCGGCATAGGCATGCTGGCCCGCGCCGATCGTGGCGCCGATGTTGAAGGATTCACCTTCGATTGAGACGCTCGAGACGTTGGCTCCGGATCCTGACAAGTATTCGAGGCTCACCAGCGCCGCATCGTTGGGTTGCACGATCGTGCCCGATTCGGGCGTCACAACGACGTGGCCGCTGCTGTCGACAGTCACCAGCTGCTGGAAGGTATGCGCCGGATCGACCGCGTCGGTGTAAGTCAGGAGCATGCTGGTTGCTGCTGACGGCGGCGCACCGACGCCGACCGCGGCCGCCGTCGAGGACACGGTGGCCGCGTTGAACTCGAACTGAATCTGCTTGAAGTCGCTGGTGAGATTGCCGGCGGTATAGGTGCCGTTGCTAGTGACGACGTCGAACGCGTCCTCGAAGCCGGGCTGATAGAAGCCTTGATTGACAAACGGCTGATTGACCGCTTGCGACATCATGTCGGAACCGAGTTGCGACAGGACGTGCTCATGGGCCGTGTCGAGCGTGTAGCTGCAATTGCCGGCGCTATCCATGTTGAATGTACCGTACAGGCCGGTGAGCGTGGTGCCCGGATTGGCCTGCGTGCCGAAGGTCAACGGCTGCGTTCCGAGCGTGTAATAATGCTCGATGAAGGCAGCAGGCGACGACGACACCACTTCGCTGATGTAGTTGCCGGTGAGGTCGACGGTGTAGTCGGTGCCGCTGACGTGGGTCGGCGACGGCGGGCTGGTGCCGAGAAAATAATTATGCACGTCGACGTCCGGCACGGTGAGGAACGGGCTCGACGGCGGTGTCGGCGGCCCTGGAGGTCCCGGCGGCGTCGGTGTGCCGCCGCCGACGCCGTGCAGGAACTCGTTGCTGATGCCGAAGCCGGTGGGCGACAGCGGGCCATCCGGAGTCAGGCCGGGGCCAATGCCGCCGGCATCGAACGGCGCCGTGCCGAACCCGGTATTGGCGACGATCGGCGTCGGACCGGCGGTGGGGTTGATCTCGTTCAGCGTCGGGCCGCCGCATGGGCCGGCCAACGACAGGTGGAAAGCCTGCAACAGCTCACTCGCCGTAATTACTGTTCCGTCGGGCAGCTCGAGCGGGACCGGCTGCGGTCCGCACGGCCCAATGACGTCGTGCAGGGTGATCTGCGCGCCATCAGGGAAGGTCAGGATCAGATCGCCAGTATGCTCTACTGCCTTGAGGTCGAGCGGATTGAAGTCGAAAGTCAGCGGCTGGTTGGGGACGATCGGGACGACGATGTGCTCCCCGGCCGCCGGCTCGTGTACGGCAATCGGCGGACCGACCGGCGGGCCGGGCTGGGCCGTCGCGCAGGGTTGCGGCGGGCACGGCGCTGCGGGCGCCGGTCCGGCCTGCGGATTGACCTGTTGGAGCTGCTCGACGCCGCCAGTGTGCTGGATTAGGGGCGATGCGGTGTGTGCTGCCCGGATTAGATGGTCCATTTCAGCCACGGCGGGCCTCCGGCAAGATGATCATGGTTAAAATCCCAGCAAAAGCTCGCATGTCGCTTGCGAACACTCAAAAAGATTTGGCGGCAAACCGATACAGCCTGATGTGATTCTTCAATCCCACCGGATCCAGCGGCCGCGCGACCGCGGCGCCAGCCAGCGCCGGCGCATGGCGACGATGGCGAGCAGACCGCTGCCGAACAGGAACAGCGACGCAGGCTCGTTCACGGCGATGCATCCCCCGGTGCTGTTGGTGACGCAGGCGTTATTGGCGTTCGGCAGGTTGGTCAGCGCGAAATAGGCGGTGTCCAGATTCGGTAAACTGCCGTCGAAGACGACGTCGACCTGGCTCAGCCCGTTGGGGATGAAATAGAGCAGGTTGCCATTACTGAGCAGGCCTTCCTCGCCGTAAATCGTGTAATTGACGTTGTTGAGCGGCGCGAGCGCGGTGTTGCCGATGATGGTTGCCCAATTCGGGTTGTTCGCGGCAAGCAGGGTTTCGCTACCGACGACGTTGAAGATCAGATTCCCGTTGAGCTGTACGTCCTGGATTGCCGTGCCGGTATTGTTGACGATCCCGATCATGTAGCCGTTCGAGTTGAACGCCGGGTTCGATTGCGGCGTGAACTGGAAGCTGAAGCCGCTGCCGGACTGATCGATGGTAATGATCTCGCTGCAGCCGCCGACGCCGCCACCGGAGCAGATATCCGCCGCGGCGGGCCGCGCGCTTAGAAGCCCCAGTGCTGGAAGCAGCGCGGCACAGGCGATCAGCGCCAGCGCCGAGCGGCGGGAAAAAGCGAGCATAAATGCCTCCTTCGGACCGAAGAGCATTCTGCTCGATTAACCATGTTCGATTTCGGATTAACCATATATCACCGGCTCCGAAGGAATGCAAATAGAGAAATAGAATTCGCGAAGACCTGACTTAATAATCGTTAAAAGTAATCTTGGTTAATATTTGAAAGTACTCAGCGGTGCGCGATATCGATGAGATAGGCGGCGAAATCGGCGGGTTTGAGTTTGAGCGCGACGCGTTCGGCTTCGCCAGCGAGCGCACGCGCGACCAAGATGTGATTTTCGACATGCGCGGGGTCGATTTTGAACAAGCCGGCGGTGTCGCGGATGCGGGGGTAATAGCGCGGATCGATCGGCTTTTCGCGGCGGGCGACGCGTTCGATGAGTTGCGCCTCGTCACCGCTCTCCACAGCGACCGATCTTACGAGCTGCCAATCATCCTCGCCGGCCCAACCCTGCGCAACCAAGGCTTTCACGTCGTCATCGGAGCAGCCGAATTTGTAGATGTGCTTGCTCAGTCCGACATCCGACGCCCATTTGCTGAGCTTGACGCTGCGCGCCACATAAATCGCGGCCATCGGCCTCTCCCGTCTTGGTGCCGCCGCGCAGCTAACGCCGCCGCCGATGGGTGGTCAAACGAATCTGCTTGAAGGCGCACCGTCGCTTCCGTAACCCATCGCACATGACGCGGTGGCTGACTGCCTTATGCTTGGCTGCGCTGCTGACGGCGTTTGCCGTCCCGGCAACGGCCACGACCTTTCGCTGGTCGCAGGATGCCGAGGTGGCATCGCTCGATCCTTATGCGCGCAACGAGACGCTGCAGCTGTCCCTGCTCGGCAATGTCTACGAGCCGCTGGTTAGCCGCGGCCGCGACCTGACGCTCGAACCCGTCTTGGCGACCAGTTGGCATCAGGTGGCGCCGCTGGTCTGGCGTTTCGAGTTGCGCCGAGGCGCCCGATTCCAGGGCGGAGAGTCGTTTTCCGCGGCCGACGTCGTGTTCTCGTACCGGCGTGCGGTCGGTGCCGGTTCGAAGATCGCTTTGGCATTGTCCGCAATTCACGACGTGCGCGCCGTAGATGCACAGACAGTCGACATCATTACTGTGATGCCCGATCCGACGCTGCCCGAAGAGATCG
Source organism: Allostellaceae bacterium (assembly GCA_035632395.1). Lineage (GTDB taxonomy): Bacteria > Pseudomonadota > Alphaproteobacteria > ATCC43930 > CGMCC-115725 > REEB95. The sequence continues at coordinate 3,694 of DASQGX010000184.1, read as the reverse complement.
TGCCGTGGGACATGATGAGCGCCGCTTGGTGCCAGGCGCATGATGCGACCGCGGTGACAGACCCGATCGCTGCTGGCGACTATACGGCCGACCATGCCGACGGCACTGGCCCCTTCATCATCGAATCGCGGACCCCGGGCGAGCAGACGGTTTTGGTCGCCAACCCGAATTGGTGGGGCAAGCGGACCGGCAACGTTGATCGCGCAATATTTCATCCAATCGCCGGAGACGCAGCACGGCTTGCCGCGCTCGCCGCCGGTTCGATCAACATGATTGCCAATGTTCCGCCGGAAGATACCGCTGCACTGGCGCAGATGTCGGGTGTGCGCGTTGTGCGCGTCACGAGCACGCGCACGATCTTCCTTGGCTTTCGGCACATCCGCGTGGTGAAAAAAGTTGGTCAGCCCGCACGAATCAATCCGCTCGCCGATCGCCGCGTGCGGACTGCTTTCGCTCATGCGATCGACGAAAATGCGATCATCACGACCGTTATGCGCGGTTTGGCGACGCCGGCTGGGCTGATCGTCGGTCCCGGCGTGCGCGGCTTCGATCCCGCGCTGAACCGACGGCCGGCTTATGATCCGGTTGTCGCACGCCAATTGTTGACGGCGGCCGGCTATGCAAATGGTTTCGCGCTGACCATGGATTGCCCGAACGATCGCTATCTCAATGATACGGCAATCTGTCAGGCTGTTGTCGCCGACCTCGCCAAGATCGGCATCAGCGTCACATTGCTGGCGCAGCCACGGAGCCAGTATTTCCCCAAGCTGCTCGACCCGGCGCGTGGTTCGGATTTTTACCTGATGGGCTGGCGTCCGGCGAACGACGACGCCATCGACGCGCTGGTGAACCTCGCAGTAACACACAACGACGTCCTGCACACGGGCGCCTTCAATGTCGGCGGCTATTCGAACCGTGCGCTCGACGCGCTCGTCGTCCGGGCGCGATACGAACGCGTAGGCAAAGAGCGTGCGGCTCTGCTGCGCGCTGCGCTCGCCATGGTCAAGGACGACCAGGCGTACATCCCGTTACACCAAGCCGATTTGGTGTGGGCTGTGCACGGCGCTGTCGAGGTAATGCCACGCGGCGATGGCAGCTTTGCACTGGCTGACGTGCGGGTGTGGTAACCGTGGCCGTTAAAGGGCCTCAATCGCCGTCGCGGAGAATCTGGTCGTACGCCGGAATGGTAAGCCACTCTGGGAAACGGGGTGCTTCGATCAGCGCAGTAAAAATCCGCGCCGCATCCTGATAGCGGCCGCCGTTATAGGCTATGTCGCCAACCATCGTCTTGAGTTTCGCCAGCTCTTCGTCGAGCAGCCGGCGGCACAATGCCTTGTCAACTGTGCGCCCGTCCGTCAGCTTGGCCTTGTGCCGAATCCACTGCCAGATTTGGGCGCGGCTGATCTCGGCGGTGGCTGAGTCCTCCATCAGGTGATAGAGCGGCACGCAGCCGCTACCGCGCAGCCAAGCTTCGAGATAGCTGATGCCGACATTGAGGTCCTGGCGCAGGCCTGCTTCGGTGATCGTGCCGTGCGGCACTGCCAACAGATCCGATGCCGTGACATGGACATCCTGGCGCTTGCGTGCGATCTGGTTGGGCTGCGGCATTTGCTGGTCAAAAATTTCCTTGGCGATACCCACAAGGCCGGGATGCGCTACCCAAGTGCCGTCATGGCCGTCGGTGGCCTCGCGCAGCTTGTCGGCGCGCACCTTGTCCATGGCGGCCGCGTTCGCTGCCGCATCGTTGCGGATCGGAATCTGTGCCGCCATGCCGCCCATCGCATGGACGTTGCGGCGATGGCAGGTCTGGATAAGCAGCTGGCTGTATGACCGCAGGAAATGCGTTGCCATGGTCACCTGCGCGCGGTCGGGCATGACCGCTTGGGGATCCTCGGCGAATTTCTTGATGAAGCTGTAGATATAGTCCCAACGGCCGCAATTGAGGCCCGATGAATGGTCGCGCAACTCGTAGAGAATCTCGTCCATCTCGAACGCCGCCATGATCGTCTCGATCAGCACGGTCGCCTTGATTGTACTTTTCGGAATGCCCAGCGCCTCTTCGCTATAGATGAATACGTCGTTCCATAGCTTGGCTTCGAACCGGCTTTCGAGCTTGGGCAGGTAGAAATAAGGGCCGGTGCCGCGCTTCACCAGTTCCTTGGCGTTATGGAAGAAATAGAGGCCGAAATCGAAAAGCGCGCCGGTAATCGGCGCGCCGTCGAGCAGCGCGTGTCCTTCCGGCAGATGCCAGCCGCGCGGTCGGACGATCAGCACCGCCGTTTTCGGATTGAGTGCGTAATGCTTTTTCGACTGCGCATCGTCATAGGTGATGGTGCGGCGGACGGCGTCGATGAGGTTGATCTGTCCCTCGATCAGATTGCTCCAGTTCGGCGTGCTGGCGTCCTCGAAATCGGCCATGAATACGTTGGCGCCAGAGTTAAGCGCATTGATCACCATCTTGCGGTCGGTCGGACCGGTGATTTCGACGCGGCGGTCGAGCAGATCCGCAGGCAGCGGTGCGACGGTCCAGTCTCCGTCGCGGATCGAGCGCGTCTCGGCCAGAAAATCCGGACGCCACCCGGCGTCGAGTTTCGCCTGCGTCGCCGCGCGCAGCTCGAGCAGCCGTCGGCGCTCGGCGCCAAAGCGGCGCTCGAGGGAGGCGATGAACTCGATCGCCTCTTTCGTCAGGATTTTTTCACTGCCGGGATGGAACGGCGCGCGAATCTCGATTCCGCGGGGCGGCGTTCCGGCAACAATGACTCGATTGTCCATGGTCGCTCCGCATCAAAAGGTGTTCCGTCGGCCGCCACGGCCACGGAAGCCCCCTCTGTCGGATGACCTGAAAGATTGGTCGGCGCGCCCGATTATCTGCGCCGCTTACCCCTTCGGTGAGGCGCGCCGCTGTCCAACGTCGCGTCTGCTTTCCAGAGTGCCGTTCCCTGCCAGTCCTTTTGCCTGAGAGTTTCCGGGGCGGTTGCTCCTTCGGCGCCGGGTCACAACCCGATCTCTCCTGGCAGGGCACCAAGCGTTGCAAATCTAGCAGAATTGGCCGTCCGACACTAGGACCCCGGCTGGTTGCCGCGACCCAGGGCGCACGTTAAAGTCGACGCCAATCGACTCGGGCGGCGGCCGTTCGGTCGCGGCAATCAACGAAGCAAAGCGTGGGGAGAGGCGATGACTCAGCGTTCGAGCTTGTTGAAAATTGCGGCAGCGGCGGGCGTTGCCGCCGTGTTGCTCGCCGGCAATTCGCCGGCTTCGGCCGAGACTATCAAGATCGGCGTAATCTCGACCTATTCGGGACCGATGGCGACGCTGGGCGAGGAGATCGATCACGGCCTGAGTCTCTATGTTAAGACCCACGAGAAAGATCTGCCGCCGGGCGTGAAGGTCGAGCTCATCAAACGCGACGACACCGGACCGATTCCCGATGTCGCCAAGCGCTTGGCGCAGGAACTGGTGACGCGCGACAAGGTGCAGTTCCTCATCGGTGTGGTTTGGACGCCGTGTGGTTTGGCGATCTGCCCGATCGCGAACGAGGCCAAGGTGCCGTTCGTCAGCACCAACGCTGCCGGCGTCACCATGCCGCGCCTGACACCGTATTTCGCGCGCACATCCTTCACGCTGTGGCAAGTCGCTCTGCCGATGGGCAAATGGGCGGCGCAGCACGGGTACAAGCGCGCTTATGTCGCCGTCA
>DASQGX010000183.1:0-1827 GCA_035632395.1 Allostellaceae bacterium | reverse complement strand
CCGGCGCGGCGCCGGCGGGTCAGCCCGCCGAAGTCAAGGCGGAAGCCAAAGCCGAGGTGAAGGCCGAAGCGAAGCCGGAAGCCGCCCCGGCGGCTGGCGCCTGAGGAGCAACGCGTGGCGACATCCGCCACATCGCTGGTCTGTCTCGGCGCGATCGCCGGCGCGCACGGCATCAAGGGCCTGGTGCGGCTGAAGAGCTTCACCGCGCGCGTGCAGGACATCGCCGCCTACGGGCCGCTGCAGGACGCACAGGGCGCGCGCCGCTTCGAACTCGCGTTGATGGGATCGTCGCGCGGCGCGCTGATCGCGCGCATCAACGGCGTCGACGACCGCAACGCGGCCGAGCGGCTCAAGGGCGAGAAGCTCTACATCACGCGCGACCGCCTGCCGCCGACGGCGGCCGGCGAGTTTTATCACGCCGACCTGATCGGCTTGGCGGTGGAACTGCAAGACGGCACGGCGCTCGGCCGCATCACCGCCGTGCACGATTTCGGCGGCGGACCGAGTTTGGAGATCGAACGCGCGGACGGCGACAGCGTCATGGTGCCGTTCACCGCCAGCGTCGTGCCGGTGGTTGACATCGCCGCCGGCCGCGTCGTCGTCGTGCCGCCGGTCGGCCTTCTCGAGGCGGCAGAGCCGCGGCGCAAGGAGAAGGTGCGATGAGTGCGCCGTGGACTGCCACCGTGCTGACGCTCTTCCCCGAGATGTTCCCCGGGCCGTTGGGATTTTCGCTCGCCGGCAAGGCGCTCGAGCGCGGGCTTTGGCGGCTCGAAACCGTGGACATCCGCGGTTTCGCACGCGATAAACACCGCTCGGTCGACGACGCGCCGTTCGGCGGCGGACCGGGCATGGTGCTACGGCCCGACGTCGTCGATGCGGCGGTTGCCGGCATCGCCGACCGTCCGGGACCGCTGCTCTATCTTTCGCCGCGCGGCCACCGGCTCGACCAGGAACGCATCGCGCGACTGAGCGAAGGCCCTGGCGTCCGCCTGCTGTGCGGCCGCTTCGAGGGCATCGACGAGCGGGTGATCGAGGCGCACGCGATCGAGGAGCTGAGTCTCGGCGATTTCGTGCTCTCGGGCGGCGAGCCGGCGGCGGTCGCGCTGATCGACGCCTGTGTCCGGCTGCTGCCGGGCGTCATCGGCGACGCCGCTGCGGTCGCCGAGGAAAGTTTCGCGGGGAACCTGCTCGAGTACCCCCATTACACCCGGCCGCAGGAATGGCGCGGCCGGGCCGTGCCGGAGATTCTGGTCTCCGGCCATCACGACAAGGTCCGCCAGTGGCGCCAGGCCCAGGCGGAAGCGGCGACGCAAACGCGTCGTCCGGATTTGTGGCAACGCTATCTCGCGCGCAAGCGGGACAGGCATTAGAAGGCGGAGATCAACATGGACGTCATGCAAATGCTCGACAAAGAAGCGGTGAAGGCGCTGGCCAAGGCGCGCGCAGTTCCCGACTTCCGCCCGGGCGACACGCTCAAAGTCAGCATCAAGGTGATCGAGGGCGAGCGCGAACGCATTCAGGCATTCGAAGGCGTGTGCATCGCGCGCAAGAACGCCGGCGTGAATTCAAACTTCACGCTGCGCAAGATCTCGTACGGCGAAGGCGTCGAGCGCGTCTTCCCGCTCTATTCGCCGCGCATCGCCGAGATCGAGGTGGTACGCCGCGGCGCCGTGCGCCGGGCCAAGCTCTATTACCTGCGCGGCCTCGCCGGCAAGGCGGCGCGCATCAACGAGGCCGAACGCACCACGCTCGAAACGGTGGTGACCGAAGGTGCGCCCGAAGCGACGTCCGTCGAAGCGGCTGCGTCCGCCGCGCCGGACGCCGCAG
>DASQGX010000182.1:0-2865 GCA_035632395.1 Allostellaceae bacterium | reverse complement strand
GCTCGCAGTATTAACGGCGACTCCGCCAGTTAAAACCCCAAATTTTGTGTGGAAGTGCGCAAATTCCAGTCGTGGCAGTGGAGTTTTTAGTCGAGCGCCGCGTCGAATGGAAGACGGAGACGCTGTGCGATTTTGCCGCGTCTCAATAACCCAGCGCCATGCCGTCCTTGCGCGGATCGGAACCGCCGGTGAGCGTCCCGCTTGCGTGATCGATCCAGATCGCCTGCGCGCCGCCGAGCGGCTTTTCCGGCCGTACGACCTTATGCCCGCGGCGCGCGAGGTCGTTCGCGATGTCTTCGGTGATGCCGCGCTCGAGCTGTAATATGCCGTCGATCGCAAAGCTGCGCGGCTGTTCCGCTGCCGCCTGTGGATCGAGGCCACGGTCGAGAATCTGCGACAGATAATGCGCGTGACCGTTGGCCTGGTAATGTCCTCCCATGACCCCAAAGGGCATGATCGCGCGGCCGCCCTTCATCAACATGCCGGGTATGATGGTGTGTAGCGGCCGCTTCTTCGGCGCGATGGCGTTGGGATGGCCGGGCACGGTGCGGAACGTCTTGCCGCGGCTGTGCAGCAGCACACCGCTCTGCGGCGCCATGATCCCGGTGCCGAATTCGTCGAACAGCGAGTTGATGAAGGAAACGCAGTTGCGGTCGCGGTCGACAACGCACAAATAGACGGTGTGTTTGTGCTCGGCGAATTCGAGCGACGCCGGCGTACCGGCGCGATCCATCCGGATCGCCGCGCGTACGATCCGCGCCCACTCCTCAGACAGCAGCCTTTCGACCGACACGTTGACCGCAGCCGGATCGCCGAACACCGTATCGCGCTCCGCGTAAGCCGCTTTTGCTGTTTCCGCAAGCAGGTGAATCCGGTCGGCCTCCGACAGTTTGCCTTCGCCCAGCTCGTAACCGGCAAACACGCGCAACATCATCAGCGCGGCGAGCCCCTGCCCATTCGGCGGACACTCGAACACGTCATAGCCGCGATAATTCGTCGAGATTGGTGTCACCCATTCCGACCGGTGCGCGGCAAAATCCTCGAGCGTGTGCAGGCCGCCGACGGCGTTCAACTTAGCGACGATGTCCTGCGCCACGAGCCCTTCGTAGAAGCCTTTGCGCCCCGCGCGCGCGATGCGTTTGAGCGTCGCCGCCAGCGCCGACAATTTCAGCGTATCACCGGCGCCTGGCAGCTTGCCGTTTGGCTTGAGGATTTTCGCGGCATCGGCATCGTGCTCGAACTGTGCATGCGCGTACGCGAAATCGAACGCGACGCGCGGCGCGAGCCGCATGCCGGTTTCGGCGATGCCGATCGCCGGCTGCAGCAGTGTGGCCCATTCTTTCGTGCCGTGCGCGGCATGCAACGTCAGCCACGCATCAACCGCGCCGGGCACGGTGACAGCATGCGGCGACCGCGAAGTGATTTCCTTGATGCCGCGATCGGCATACCACGTGACCTGGGCCTTCGCCGGCGCGCGGCCGGAGCCATTCAGCGCTTTCGGTAATCCAGCGCGCGGCGAATAGAGCACGAAGCAATCGCCGCCAATGCCGGTCATCTGTGGCTCGACAACGCAGAGCAATGCCGACGCTGCGATTGCGGCATCGACCGCGTTGCCGCCGCCGCGCAACACTTCGATCGCTGTCAGCGTCGCCAACGGATGCGACGTCGCCGCCATGGCCTCGCCGGCGATCGCCGGCGAACGGCGCGGCTGGTGGAAATCGCGCATATAGGGGCGGATGCATGGCACCGTCGCCGCAGTGGAGCAAGGGGAAAAGCGCCCACCTTGGGCGGCAACCCGCTTGTCGCCCACCGCGCCATTCCCTAACGTCGCGATCCGACGGTTTCACAAGCTCGGAAGGGGAAGCAACATGGCCACTGACATCAACACGCCGCAATTCACCAAAGGCCTCAGCGTCCGCCGCGAGGTACTCGGCAAGGAGTATGTCGACAAGTCGCTCGCCGACGCCGACGATTTCATGATGGCGTTCCAGAAGATCACCACCGAGTGGTGTTGGGGTGAAATATGGGCGCGGCCCGGTCTGCCGCGTAAGACCCGTTCGATGCTCAATCTGGCTATGTTGTCGGCGCTCAACCGGCCGGCCGAACTCAAGCTCCACCTGCGCGGCGCGTTGACCAATGGCGTCACCATCGAGGAGATCAAGGAAATTTTTCTCCAGGTCGCCATCTATTGCGGCATACCCGCGGCCCTCGAAAGCTTCAAAACCGCGCGCGAAGTGTTCAAGGAGCACGGCAAGGCCTAGGCCGCGGCCGAGCCATCGCGCCGGCGCAATTCGTTCCATTGATTTCGCAGCTTGCCCGGATGCCCATCCCTGCCTAGTTTCGGCGCTGCCGGCGACCCTGGAGACACGCGATGATGGACGCCTATATTTACGACGGCTTACGCACGCCGATCGGCCGGCATGCCGGAGTGTTGGCGCCCGTGCGGCCCGACGATTTGCTGGCCGGCGTTATCGCGACAGTCGTCAAGCGTAACCCGTTCAAATCCGAGCAATACGAGGACGTCGTCGTCGGCTGCACCAATCAAGCGGGCGAGGACGCGCGCAACGTCGCGCGTCATGCCGGACTGCTCGCTGGATTGCCCGTCGAGACAGCCGGCCAGACGGTGAACCGATTGTGTGGCAGCGGCCTTGCCGCCGTGCTCGATGCGTCGCGCGCGGTCACATGCGGCCAGGGCGAGTTGTTTGTGGCCGGCGGCGTCGAAAGCATGAGCCGTGCGCCGTTCGTCATGTCGAAGGCCGAAAGCGCCTATAGCCGCGAAGCCAAGCTGTTCGATTCCACCATTGGTGCGCGTTTCCCCAACCCCAAGGTTGCCAAGCAATTCGGCCAGGACACGATGCCGGAAAC
>DASQGX010000181.1:0-4857 GCA_035632395.1 Allostellaceae bacterium | reverse complement strand
GTGACGCCGCCCGACGACCGCAACGGCTGCCTCCAGGACATCCACTGGTACGATGGCGCTTGGGGCTATTTCCCGACCTATACGCTTGGCGCCATGACCGCGGCGCAGCTTTTCGACGCCGCTAAACGGGCCGTGCCGGCGATCCCCGGCGCCATCGCCCGCGGCGATTTCGCGCCGCTGCTGAGTTGGCTGCGTGCCAACGTCCACGGCCTCGGCTCGCGCTATTCGACCCGCGACATTCTGGTGCGCGCTACCGGCAAGCCGCTCGACGCGGCGATCTTCGAGGGCCACTTGCGCGCGCGCTATCTCGCGGCATAGGCTCGGCCTCGACCGCCGCATTTCACGGACACCGATGCGCTACATCAGCACACGCCACGGCCGCGCCGCGGCGACAAGCCGGGATTTCGACGAAATTCTGTTGAGTGGCTTGGCGCCGGACGGCGGGCTCTATGTGCCGCAGCGGCTGCCGCATTATCGCGCTGCCTGGTTCGATGCGCTGCGCGGCCTGTCCTATGCCGAAATCGCGGCGTGCGTGACCCAGCCGTTTCTCGGCAACGCCGTGCCCGCGGGGGAGTGGCGCCGCATTATCGAATCCGCCTATCGCCCGTTCACCCATCCGGCAGTGGCGCCGCTGCGGCAACTCGACAGCAATCTCTGGCTGCTCGAGCTGTTCCACGGCCCGACGCTTGCCTTCAAGGATTATGCGTTGCAGCTCGTCGGTCCGCTGTTCGATCGCGTGCTGCGCAAGCGCCACCGCCGCGTCACCATCATCGGCGCCACCTCGGGCGACACCGGCTCGGCGGCGATCGAGGCGTGCCGCGACCGCGAAGCGATCAACCTTTTCATGCTTTATCCCGCCGGCCGCATCTCCGAAGTGCAGCGGCGGCAGATGACGACGGTGCCGGCGCCCAACGTCCACGCCGTCGCGGTCGAAGGAACGTTCGACGATTGCCAGGATTTGGTGAAGGCGATGTTCGCCGATGCGGCCTTCCGCGACGAGCTCGGCCTGTCCGCGGTTAACTCGATCAACTGGGCGCGGATTATGGCACAGATCGTGTATTACGTCGCGGCGGCGGTGGCGCTTGGCGCGCCGGCGCACGACGTCGCCTTCGCCGTACCGACTGGCAATTTTGGCAATGTCTATGCCGCTCACGTCGCGCGCCGCATGGGTCTGCCGATCGACCGCCTGGTGATCGCCACCAACCGCAACGATATCCTGACGCGCTTCTTCACCCGCGGCACAATGAGCCTCGGTACCGTCGAGCCGACCATCAGCCCGAGCATGGACATCCAGGTGTCGAGCAATTTCGAGCGCTTCTTCTTCGAGCTCGTCGGTCACAGCGGCCCGAAGACCGAAGCCGCCTTAAAGCATTTCCGCGCCAGCGGCACCCTTCCGACGACGCGGCGCCAGTGGCAGGCGGCGCGCGCGCTGTTCCAGGCCGAGCGTGTTGACGACGACGAGACGCGCGCCACCATGGGCGAGGTCCATCGCATGGCTGGCATCCTGATCGATCCGCATACGGCGGTGGCACTGGCCGCGGCGCGGCGCGTGCGGCGCGAGCCGGCGACGCCCATGGTCGTCGTCGGAACCGCGCATCCGGCCAAGTTCCCGGACGCAGTGATGGCGGCGTGCGGCGTGCGGCCGGCGATGCCGCCGCGCCTTGCCAATCTCATGGCCTTGCCGGAACGGCGGGTGAGCCTGCCCAACGATCTTGCGGCCGTGCAGCATTTTGTCCGGGCGCATGTGCGCCAAGGGGTGGTGGCATGAGCATCCGCGTCAGTCGCCTCGCCAACGGCATGCGCGTCGTCACCGACGCGATGGATTCGGTCGAGACCGTCTCGCTCGGCGTCTGGGTGGATGTCGGCACGCGGCACGAACCGAAGGAAATCAACGGCGTCGCTCACGTGCTCGAGCACATGGCGTTCAAGGGCACAAGGCGGCGCTCGGCGCTCGAAATTGCCGCCGAGATCGAGGCAGTCGGCGGTCATCTCAACGCCTACACATCGCGCGAGCACACCGCCTATTACGCCAAGGTGATGAAGCCGGACCTGCCGCTGGCCGTCGACATCCTGGCGGACATTCTGCAGCATTCGACCTTCGCGCCGGCAGAGCTCGAGCGCGAACGTGCCGTCATCCTGCAGGAGATCGGTCAGGCGCAGGACACGCCCGAGGACATCATCTACGACTATCTGCAGGAACAGGCATTTCCCGAACAGCCGATGGGCCGGCCGGTGCTCGGCCGCGCCGCGATCATCCGCAACATCAGCCGCGATGCGGTGGCGGGCTATCTTGCGCGCAACTACGCCGCGCCCGGCATGGTGTTGGCGGCGGCAGGCAATTGCGATCACGACGCGGTGGTGGCGCTTGCCGAGGGTGCATTCACCGCGTTGCCGGCGCGCAATCACGCGGTAACCGAACCGGCGCGCTATGTCGGCGGGGAATATCGCGAGGGTCGCGACCTGGAGCAGGTCCATGTCTTGCTCGCCTTTCCCGGTTTCACCTTCGCCGATCCGGACTACCATGCTGCGTCGGTCGTCTCCGCCGCGCTCGGCGGCGGCATGTCGTCGCGGCTGTTTCAGGAGATCCGCGAGAAACGCGGTTTGGTTTATTCGATCTATTCCTTCACCCATTCCTACACCGACAGCGGTCTGTTCGGCGTCTATGCCGGCACCGGCGAGCGCGAGGCAGCCGAACTGCTGCCGGTGTTGTGTGACGAAATCCGCAAGCTGGATCGCGGCCTCGACCCTGCCGAACTCGAACGCGCCCGCGCGCAGCTCAAGGCCGGTTTGCTGATGTCGCTCGAGGCGACCGCCGCCCGCGCCGAGCACCAAGGCAATCACATGCTCGTGTTCGGCCGGCCCTTTGATGCTGCCGACACGATCAGGCGCATCGACGCGGTCGACGAAGCCGCGGTGGCACGTGTCGCAGCGCGGTTGGTCGCGGCGCGGCCGACTTTCGCCGCGCTGGGTCCGATTGGCACCGTCGAGGATTACGACCGCCTCGCACGGCGGCTGGCGGCATAAGGAGATGCCGGTGGGGTCGGAGCTCCTGGCCATCACCCGCTTCTTCGGCGCCGCGCCGCCGCCGTTCCGGATTGTCGGCCCGCGTGTCAGCCTGCGCACGCCCGAGCGCGAGGATTTCGACGAATGGGCGATCTTGCGCGCCGAATCGCGCGGCTTCCTCACGCCGTTCGAGCCGAGCTGGCCGAACGATGCTGTGACCCGTGCCGGCTTCCGTCGGCGGCTGCAGCGCTATGCCGCAGACTGGCGCAGCGACCAGGGCTACAGCTTCCTGCTGACGCGCCGCGTGGATCGTGTTCTCTTGGGCGGCATCAGCCTGTCGAACGTGCGCCGCGGCGTCGCCGAGACCGCCAGCCTAGGCTATTGGATTGGCGAGCGGTTTGCCCGCCATGGCTACATGACCGATGGGCTCAGGCTCGCCCTCGCGTTCGCCTTCGACCGTCTGCGGCTGCATCGGGTCGAGGCGGCTTGTCTGCCGCACAACCAGGCCAGCCGGCGGCTACTGTTGAAAAGCGGCTTCCGCGAAGAGGGTTACGCCAAGGAATATCTGTCGATCGACGGCCGGTGGCAGGACCACATGTTGTTCGGCCTGCTGGCTAGCGAGTGGGCGGAGCACGGCGAGGCAGCGCGCGCCTCGGAGACGGTCGCGTGAATGCGTCAGGCCCTGCCGGACTCGCCGGACAGCGACAACAGATCGACGCCGAGCTTCGCGAGCGCGCGCTGCCATTTGTCGCCGTGTTGGGCGTCGAACACGATCTCGTCATCGGCGGCGACGCTCAGCCAACCATTCGCCTGAATCTCGGAATCGAGCTGGCCTGGTCCCCAACCGGCATAGCCGAGCGCGAGCAGGCTGCGCTTGGGTCCACCACCGCGACCGATCGCGCGCAGGATTTCGAGCGTCGCGGTGAGGGCGACGTTGCCGCCGACGACCAGTGTGCCATCCTCGACATAATCGGCCGAATGCAACACGAAGCCTCGGCCAGCCTCGACGGGCCCGCCGAAATGGATGTGCCGGTCGCCGCCGGGTGCGCTGACCTCGATGCCGAGCTGCTTCATCAGCGCCGACCAAGTCACGTCGTCGAGCAGCCGGTTGACCACCAGGCCCATCGCCCCATCTTCGTTGTGGGCGCAGAGAAACACGACCGAGCGCGCAAAGCGCGGGTCCTGCATCTGCGGCATGGCGACGAGAAGATGGCCGGCAAGCGACGTCACGAAAACCTCCAGTCTTCTCAAATAAGCCCGCGCCAACGGCCTTGCAAGACGCGCCGATGGTCGTGGCACGCGATCGCGGCGCTGGTTTTGCTTGCGGTGTCGTTCGCAACGCCGGCGTACGCCGGGACTGCGGCATCGGACTGGTTTACCACCGACCAGGGCGAAGTACGGCTCATCGCCGCGCGCGCCGCGCTCGCCGGACAGGAAACGCAGATGCTCGGGCTTGAGTTCCGCATGGCGCCGGGCTGGCACATTTATTGGCGGTCGCCCGGCGATGCCGGCTATCCGCCGCGGCTCGACTGGACCGGCTCGGCAAATCTGGCGCATGGGGACATCCTGTGGCCCGCACCGCAACGGTTCTCGGTCCTCGGGCTCCAAACCATGGGTTACAGCGACGCCGTGGTCTTGCCGATTGCGGCGCAAGTCACCAATCCAGCCAAGCCGCTCGAACTGACGGCGCACCTCGACTATCTCACCTGCAGCGAAATCTGTGTTCCGTATCAGACGGTGCTGCATCTGGCGTTGCCGGCGCGCGCGCCGCCGGCCGATGTTGAGGGTTATGCTGCGCTCATCGCGCATTTCACGGCGTTGGTGCCCGGCGACGGCCGTAAAGTCGGGCTTCAC
>DASQGX010000180.1:0-26349 GCA_035632395.1 Allostellaceae bacterium | reverse complement strand
TCGCCACCAGCGCGCGGCGGCCGAGTGAGGCCGAAATCCGGACAGTCCTGCCGCGCTTCGTCGGCATCATCAGCCAACGGCCGCCTAATTTTTCGGCGATCAAGGTTGCTGGCAAGCGCGCCTATGCGTTGGCGCGCGCCGGTGCCGCCACCGGCCTCGCCGCCCGTCCCGTCGAGGTTCGCAGTCTAAATCTGGTGGCGATTCCGGACCGCGACCACGCGGTTTTCGAAGCCGAAGTTGGTCCTGGCACCTATGTCCGCAGCCTCGCCCGCGATCTCGGCGAGACGCTCGAAACCCGCGCTTTTGTTGCCGATTTGCGACGTCTGTCGGTCGGCCGTTTTACCCTTAAACAGGCGATTTCCCTGGATAATCTGACTGCCCTCGGGCATAGTCCGGCCGCTTCCGGGCATTTGCTTCCGCTCGAGACGGCGCTGGACGACATCCCGGCGCTCGCCCTGACGGAGGACCAGGCAAAAGCCCTGCGTTGCGGCCAAGCCGTGACGCCGTTGCGCCCACAGGATCGGGCGAGCCTTTCACAAATCGGCAACGGCGCGACGGTCTGTGCAACGTTGGGCGGCAAGCTGGTGGCGCTCGCCGAAGTCGCGGCCGGGGGAATTCGCCCCCTACGCGTGCTGAACATCTGAATTCGAAGGAGACATTCCCGATGTCGATTAGCGTGGCGCGCAAGCAGGAGCTTGTCTCCGAATACGCGCGCAAAGAGGGCGACACCGGCTCGCCCGAGGTTCAAGTCGCCATCCTCAGCGAACGCATCCAGAAGCTCACCGAGCATCTGGCGACCCACACCAAGGATTTCCATTCGCGCCGCGGCTTGCTGGTCATGGTCGGTCAGCGCCGCAGCCTGCTCGATTATCTGAAGCGCGTCGACGCCGCACGCTATGAAGCGCTGATCGACCGCTTGGGGCTGCGCCGCTGAGACCGCGGTCTACCGGCCGGCGGACGCCGGCCATGACGATTAAACGCACGGGCGAAGCCGCGGCGATGGGTTTCCATCGCGCGCTGCCCGTCGCTAACCGTTTCACCAGAGAGAAAAAAGAGAGAGAGATCGACAATGTTCGAAGTGTATCGCAAGGAGCTTAACTGGGGCGGTCGCCGCCTCGTGCTCGAAACCGGACGAATGGCACGGCAGGCCGATGGCGCCGTGCTCGCGACCTACGGCGAGACCTCGGTGCTGTGCACCGCCGTCGGCGCCCGCCAGGTCAAGCCGGGGCAGGATTTCTTCCCGCTGACCGTCAACTATCAGGAAAAGACCTTCGCCGCCGGCAAGATCCCGGGCGGCTTCTTCAAGCGCGAAGGCCGGCCGTCCGAGAAGGAAGTTCTCACCTCGCGGCTCATCGACCGTCCGATCCGGCCGTTGTTCGCGCCCGGCTTCCTCAACGAGGTACAGCTAATCTGCACCGTGCTGTCGCACGATCTGGAAAACGACCCCGATATCGTGGCGATGGTCGGCACCTCGGCGGCCTTGACCCTGTCGGGCATCCCGTTCATGGGACCGATCGGCGGCGCACGCGTTGGCTACATCGACGGCCAATACGTCCTCAATCCCAAGATCGACGACCTCAAGCTGTCCGACCTCGAGCTCGTCGTCGCCGGCACGCGTGACGGCGTGCTGATGGTCGAATCCGAAGCTAAGGAGCTGTCGGAAGATGTCATGCTCGGCGCCGTAATGTTCGGCCACAAGGGCTTCCAGCCGGTGATCGACGCGATCATCGAGCTCGCCGAATCCGCGGCCAAGGAGCCGTGGCCGCTGCCCGATATCGACGCGCAGAAGAAGGCCATCGAAGCGACGCTGGCGCCGGCGGTTTCCGCCGACGTCGCTGCCGCCTACGCCGAACGGCAAAAGCAGACGCGTTCGAACATGCTCGAAACGGCGCGCACCAAGCTGACCGAGCTGTTCCCCGACGAGGCCGAGCGCACGCTCGCCGGCAAGGTGTTCAAGTCACTCGAGGCCGAGATCGTGCGCGGCGCCATCCTCAAGGGCCAGCCGCGTATCGACGGCCGCGGCACCCGCTCGATCCGGCCGATTTCAGTCGAAGTCGGCGTGTTGCCGCGGGCCCACGGCTCGGCGCTGTTCACCCGCGGCGAAACCCAGTCGCTGGCGGTGACCACGCTCGGCACCGGCGAGGACGAGCAGATCATCGATGCGCTCGAGGGCGAGTATCGGCAGAATTTCATGCTGCACTACAACTTTCCGCCCTATTCAACCGGCGAGGCCAAACGCATGGGCTCGCCCGGCCGGCGCGAGATCGGCCACGGCAAGCTCGCCTGGCGCGCCGTGCATCCTCTGCTGCCGGTCGCGGAAAGCTTCCCCTACACCATCCGCGTCGTCTCGGAGATCACGGAGTCGAACGGCTCGTCGTCGATGGCGACGGTGTGCGGCGCTTCATTGTCGCTGATGGACGCCGGCGTACCCTTGAAGCGGCCGGTGGCGGGCATCGCCATGGGCCTGATCAAGGAGGCGAGCGGCTATGCCGTCCTGTCGGACATCCTCGGCGACGAGGATCATCTCGGCGACATGGACTTCAAGGTCGCGGGCACCGACCAGGGCGTCACCGCGTTGCAGATGGACATCAAGATCACCTCGATCACCGAGGAGATCATGCGCGTCGCGCTCGCCCAGGCGCGTGACGGCCGCATGCACATCTTGGGCGAGATGAGCCGGGCGCTCGACCATGCGCGCGAAGGCGTGAGCCAGAACGCGCCGCGCATCACCACGATCAGCATTCCGAAGGACAAGATCCGCGAAGTGATCGGCTCCGGCGGCAAGGTGATCCGCGAGATTTGCGAGGTCACCGGCGCCAAGATCGACATCGAGGACGACGGCACCATCAAGGTCGCAGCGGTCGACGCCGACGCCTCCAAGGCGGCAATTGACTGGATCAAGGGCATTGTCGCCGAGCCCGAGGTCGGCGTGATCTACACCGGCAAGGTGGTGAAGACGATGGATTTTGGCGCCTTCGTCAATTTCCTCGGTGCCCGCGACGGCTTGGTGCACATCAGCGAGTTGGCGCCGCATCGCGTCGGCAAGGTTACCGACGTGGTCAAGGTCGGTGATCAGGTGAAGGTGAAGGTGCTGGGCTTCGACGATCGCGGCAAGGTCAAGCTGTCGATGAAGCAGGTCGATCAGGCGACCGGCGAGGACATCAGCGCCAAACTGGCCGAGGAGCGTCGCCAGCGCGACGCCGCCAAGGCCACGCCAGCGGAATAAACTGCCGGGGTTGACCGTCGCGCCGTCCCGTCCCAGATAGGCGATGGAGCGGGCGCGGCGGAAGAAGAGGGGAAACGCGTGAAAGCGCTCAATGCGCTGCGTATTTCGGGTCGCGAAGTCCTGCCGCTGGTCGAAGGCGGTAAGGGCATTTCGATCTCGAACGGCGAAAGCTCGGGCGCTTGGGCGCGTTCGGGCGGCGTCGGCACGTTCTCCGGCGTCAACGCCGATTCGAAAGACGCGAACGGCCGCACCATCGCCCAGATCTATCACGGCAAGACGCGGCGCGAGCGCCACGAGGAGCTGGTGCGTTACGCCATTGCCGGCGGCATCCACCAGGCGCGCGTCGCCTACGAGCGGGCCTCCGGTCAAGGCCGGTTGCACATGAATATCCTGTGGGAGATGGCCGCCGCCGAGCGCATCCTCAACGGCGTGCTCGACGGGGCGCATGGCCTGGTCAACGGCGTCACCTGCGGCGCCGGCATGCCCTATCGCATCGCCGAGATCTGCGCGCGCTACGGCGTTCACTACTATCCGATCGTCTCGTCGGCGCGGGCGTTCCGGGCCTTGTGGAAGCGCGCCTATCACAAGTTCCGCGAATGGCTAGGTGCGGTGGTTTACGAGGATCCCTGGCTCGCCGGCGGCCACAACGGCATCACCAACAGCGAAGATCCCGAACAGCCGGAACCGCCCTTCCCGCGCGTCTATGAGCTGCGCCAGATGATGCGCGAATTTGGCCTCGGCGAGGTTCCGATTGTCATGGCCGGCGGCGTCTGGTGCCTGCACGATTGGGAGGACTGGATCGACAATCCCGACCTCGGTCCGATCGCCTTCCAATTCGGCACCCGGCCGCTGCTTACCAGGGAAAGCCCGATCTCGGACGCCTGGAAGCACAAGCTGCTGACGCTGAAAGACGGCGATATCCGGCTGCAGCGCTTCAGCCCGACCGGTTTTTATTCGTCGGCGGTGCGCAACAATTTCCTGGCCGAGCTCGAGGAACGGTCCGACCGTCAGATTCCCTATTCGGTCGAAGCGGTAGGCGACCATCTGGCGACACTCGAAGTCGGCGCGCGCAAGCGCATCGTCTATGTCACGCCGCATGATCGCGAACGCGCACTGACATGGATTGCGCAAGGCTTCACCGAGGCGCTGCGGACGCCCGATTCGACTCTCGTGTTCGTGACGCCGCACAAGGCGCTTGAAATCCGCAACGATCAGATCAATTGCATGGGCTGTCTATCGGCCTGCCTGTTCTCGAACTGGGCGCAGAACGAGGAGGGCACCACCGGCAAGAAGGCCGATCCGCGCAGCTTCTGCATCCAGAAAACGCTGCAGAACATCGCCCACAGCGAAGACGTTGAGTTCCAGCTCATGTTCTCCGGGCATAACGCTTACCGCTTTGCCACCGATCCGTTCTACGCCAACGGCTTCATCCCGACCGTGCGCGAATTGGTCGAACGGCTGCAAACCGGCAACTGAGGCCGCCGCCGCGGCGCGAACACCGCACGTAATACCGCTCAAATTTGCCGCGAAATCGCGTCAGCAGGCTTTTGCCATTACGGGTTTTTTAAGCCCGACGGTGTCAATTGATCGCAAGCGGCCGGCCCGGTCCCCGCGGGTCGAGCCCGGAACGCGCACCATGCGGATCGAACAACGCGTTTGGCAAACAGGCGCAGGCTGGCGCATCGCGGCCTCAGACGGCGCCGTTGCGCCCGCGTTAGTGCTGTTCTTTGCCGCACCGGGCACACTCGACAACGGCAGACGCTTCGCCGAGCTACGCGCGCTCTATCCCGGCGCCGCAATTCTCGGCTGCACGACCGGCGGCGAAATCGCCGACGTCGACGTGCTCGACGGCACTGTCGTTGCCACCGCCATCGAATTCGCGCACACACGTCTCGCCTTCGCCGAAGCGACGATCGAACGCGATGGCGACTCCGAAACTGCCGGCCGGCGATTGGCCGCCGGTCTGCCGTGCGCCGGCTTGCGCGGCGTCTTCGTTCTGTCGGATGGCACCCACGTCAACGGTACCGATCTGGTTGCCGGCATCCAGAACGTCCTCGGCACAGATATCACCGTGACTGGCGGCCTCGCTGGCGATGGCGCGCGCTTCGTCTCGACACGCGTCGGTTTGAATGCCAATCCAGCGCCGGGCCGTCTGGCTGCAGTGGGATTCTATGGCGACGAGGTTTGCCTGGGCTTCGGCAGTTTCGGCGGTTGGGATACCGTCGGTCCGGAACGCCTGATCACCCGCGCTAAAGGCACCGTGCTCTATGAACTCGACGACCAGCCGGCGCTCGCGCTCTACCGCAAATATCTCGGTCCCGAGGCCGACAATCTGCCTGCGAGCGCGCTGCTTTGTCCGTTGCGCATCCATCCGCCGGGCAAGCCGGAAGCGGCGTTGGTGCGCACGGTGATCGGCGTCGACAACGCCACCGGTGGCATGGTTTTCGCTGGCTCGGTTCCCGAAGGCTATGTCGCACAGCTGATGCTCGGACACTTCGATAATCTGATTGCCGGCGCCGGCCGCGCCGCTGCGCGCGCCGCAATTCCGGACGCGCGCCTCGCCATCCTGGTCAGCTGCATCGGACGCAAGCTGCTGCTGGGCCAGCAGATCGGCGATGAGGTCGAGGCGGTGAAAGGCGTCCTCGGTGCGGCCTGCCAGCTGACCGGATTCTATTCCTATGGCGAAATCGCGCCGCTCGAAAATTCGCCGTTTTGCGATCTGCACAATCAGACCATGACGATCACGACGATCGCCGAGGCCTAACATGCACCGGCTGCTCGAACGCCAACTCAACCGGGCGCGCCGCAACTCACCCGACGGCGAGATTGACCTCGAGACGCTGCTGGGCCTGGTCGATGCCGCCTATCTTGAATTCGACCGCCAGCGCCGCGTCCTCGCCCACACGCACGAGATCATGCGCGAGGAGTTCGGCCTCATCAACGCCGGCCTGTCGCGCCTGCGCGATGCGATCACGCAAATGGGCGCCGGCTTCGCCATCTGGGACAGCAACGACCGGCTGGTGATGTGCAACGAGTTGCTCCGCGAAATCTTGCCCGAGACCGCCGAGCTGCTGCGGCCGGGCGTCACGTTTACCGAGTGCATCGTTCGCATGGCGCCGCATTTCGGTTCGTTCGGCGCCGATGGGCCGGTGCACGACTGGGTCACCGAGCGGCTGGCCCGTCACCGCAATCCCGCGGACCCCTTCGAAATCACCCTTGCCGGCGGCCGGCACGTCCGCATCTGGGAGGCGAAAACCAGTGAAGGCGGCATCGTCGGCGTGTATATCGACGTTACCGAAAGCAAGCGCGCAGAGGATGAGCTGCGCCGCGCCAAAGAAGCGGCTGAAAGCGCCAACCGGAGCAAGTCGCTTTTCCTCGCCAACATGAGTCACGAGCTGCGCACGCCGCTTAACGCGATCATCGGCTTTTCCGAAATCATCCAGGGCGAAATGATGGGGCCGCTGGGCGACCGGCGCTATCATGTTTATGCGCACGATATCCACGACGCCGGTAGGCACCTGCTCGAGATCATCAACGACATTCTCGATATGTCGAAAATCGAATCCGGCAAGTTCGAGCTCGATGCCGAATGGGCCGATCTCGGCGAGCTGATCGACGGCGTTGTGCAGATGGTCCGCGGCCGCGCCCACGAAGCCGGCCTGACGCTACATGTTGCGGCTTCCGGATTGCCGTCGGTCTGCTGCGAACGCCGCGCGCTGCGCCAAGTGCTCCTCAATTTGCTGGGCAACGCGATCAAATTCACGCCATCGGGCGGCCGTATCGACGTCACCGCCAAGGTCGCCGCCGATGGCGGCGTGATCGTGTCGGTGACTGACACCGGCATCGGCATCGCGCCGCAGAATATTCCTCTGGCGCTGACGCCGTTCGGCCAGGTCGAGGTGACCCTATCGCGCGCACATGGTGGCGTCGGCCTTGGCCTGCCATTGTCGCAACGCTTGGTCGATCTCCATGGCGGCCGTCTCGAAATCGTCAGCACGGTCGGCAGCGGCACCACCGTCTCGGTCACCCTGCCGCCCGACCGGGTCGATCACGCGGCCTTGCGATCGGCCTGACCAGCCGGGATTTTTCCCTTTGCCACAGGCCTATTCTGCGGTAATTTAGAGGCCCTCTACCTTATTCGCTGGCCCGCCCCATATAGCTGCCGTGACCCGTCCTTTTGCCAACGCGCTCGAATTGCTCCGCGCCGCGCGGCTGCGGCCAACCCGCCAGCGGCTCGCCCTGGCCCGGCTGCTGTTCGAAAAAGGCGACCGTCACGTGGCGGCCGAGGAGCTGCATGGTGAGGCATTGGCGGCGCAGGTGCCGGTGTCGCTGGCGACGGTCTACAACACCCTGCACCAGTTCGTCGGTGCCGGCTTGCTGCGCGAGGTGGTGATCAATCCCGGCCGCTCCTATTTCGACACCAACGTCAGCGATCACCATCATTTCTTTTACGAGGACAGCGGCATGCTGCGCGATATTCCGGGCGACAGCATCGCCGTGAGCAACGTCCCGCCGCCGCCCGAAGGTGGCTCCATCCGCCGCGTCGACGTCGTCGTGCGCGTCGAAAAAGCGGCGCCAAAAGGCCGTCCTTAGGCCAAATTTCTCCTCTCTTGATCGGCTGTTATAGAACAAATTATAATTGTTCTAAACTATTGACTCGGGCCGTTCGCGGGTTCATATAGGGCACGTGGCGGACGCGATCGCCGTCTGCCGGCCGAATTCCAACTCCGAGGAGGCATCTCATGGCATTGAAAGGCTCGAAAACCGAGCAGAACTTGAAGGACGCATTCTCCGGCGAAAGCCAGGCCAATCGTCGCTACCTCTATTTCGCCCAAAAGGCTGACGTCGAAGGCTTCAACGACGTCTCGGCCGTTTTCCGCTCGACGGCGGAAGGCGAAACCGGCCACGCGCACGGCCATCTCGAGTTCCTCGAGGAAGTCGGCGATCCGGCGACCGGCAAACCGATCGGCGATACGAAGAAGAACCTCGCCGCGGCCATCGCCGGCGAGACCCACGAATACACCGACATGTATCCCGGCATGGCCAAGACTGCGCGCCAGGAAGGCTTCGAAGAGATCGCCGACTGGTTCGAGACGCTTGCCAAAGCCGAAAAGTCGCACGCCGGGCGCTTCCAAAAGGCGCTCGACACCATGGGCTGATCCGGCCCGGACGTTTGCTGCGGGGGGCGCTGCGGCGCTCCCCGACAGTTTTTCTCTTTGGGAATTCTTATGCGGGAAGGCAGCCTCGAACCGCCGACGCGCCACGCAATCCCGTGGCAGGACTCCGATTTCTACGACCCCGCCAAGGTCGAAGCGGAGATGCACCGCATCTTCGAAATTTGTCACGGCTGCCGACGGTGCTTCAACCTGTGCGACAGCTTTCCGCGGCTGTTCGACCTCATCGACGCCAGCCCGAATGAGCTCGAAGGCGTCGACCGCAAGGATTACGCCAAAGTCGCCGAAGCCTGCACGCTCTGCGACATGTGTTTTATGACGAAATGCCCGTACGTGCCGCCGCACGAGTTCAATCTCGACTTCCCGCACACGATGTTGCGGTACCGCGCGGCGCAGTTGAAACAGAACGGCGGCGATTTCGCCCAACGGCAACTCGCCGAAACGGACCGCAATGGCCGCCTCGGCGGGGCGTTGGCGCCGCTCGCCAACTGGGCCACTGCCACCGGCAATCGCGTCACCCGTCCGGTCATGGAAAAAGTCGCCGGCGTTGACCGCCGCGCCGATCTGCCAAAGTTCAGCGGCCGCACTTTCGTTTTGCGCGCCAAAGATAACGCGCCGACGGTCGACCAGGACGCGCCAGCCTATGGCCGCAAAGCGCTGATCTACGCCACATGCTTCGTCAACTACCATCATCCGCGTATCGGCGAGGCGCTGCACGCTATTCTGGCGAAGAACGGTGTCGCCACCGAAGTCGGCTATCCCGGCTGCTGCGGCATGCCGCAATTCGAGCGCGGCGATGTCGCGCGCGTCGCGGCGATGGCGAAGCAGGTTGCCCAGGCGCTGCGCCCCAAGATCGAGCAAGGCTTCGACGTGATCGCGCCAGTGCCATCTTGCGCGCTGATGCTCAAGTTCGAATGGCCGCTGCTGCTGCCGGATGACGCCGACGTGAAGCTGCTGGCGGATGCCACCTTCGACGCCAGCGAATATCTGGTGGCGATCGCCAAGACTGAAGGCCTAGCCGGCGGCCTGTCGCCGCTCGCCGGCGGCGTGACGATCCATATCGCCTGCCACGCGCGGGCGCAAAACATGGGCCAGAAAGCCGCCGAGCTGCTGCGCCTGCTGCCGACAACCGAGCTCACGGTGATCGAACGCTGCTCCGGCCACGGTGGCTCGTGGGGCGTGATGAAGGAAAATTTCGACACCGCGATCAAGGTCGGCAAGCCGGTCGCGCGCAGCGCCGCCAAGGCGGACAAGGCCTATCTCGCATCCGAATGCCCGCTGGCGGCGACGCACATCCGCCAGGGCATGGAAATGCTCGGCGCGGAGGGCAAGGCGCCGGCTGCGACCTATCACCCGATCGAGCTGATGGCGCTCGCCTATGGCGTGTTGCCGGAAGAGAGATCCTCATGACGCAGTTCCGCGAACTCACCCGCGCCGACATCCTGCCGCTCGAGCAGTACGAGCGCGACCGGCGCGCCCATCGCCAGCGCATCACCGCGCTGAAGCAGAATCGCCGCGTCGAAGTCGGCCCGTTGGCAACGTTTTATTTCGAGAATTTCGACACCATGTGGCACCAGGTGCACGAGATGCTCGCCGTCGAACGCGGCGGCGAGGCGCAGATCGCCGACGAGCTCGCCGCTTACAATCCGCTCATTCCCAAAGGCAACGAGCTGATCGCGACAGTGATGTTCGAAATCGACGATCCGGTGCAGCGGGCCCGCGTCCTCGGCCAGATCGGCGGCGTCGAGAACCGCATGTACATCGCCTTCGCTGGCGAGAAGATCGTCGGCGAGGCCGACCCGACACGTGAAAACACCTCGCCCGAAGGCAAGGCCTCGTCGGTCCAGTTCATGCGCTTTCCGTTCAGCCAGGCGCAGAAGGACAAGTTCCGCCTACCCGGCGCGCGCGTCGAGGTCGGCATCGAGCATCCGAACTATCACCACATAGCCGTGCTTAGCGAAGCGGTGCGTCAGGCGCTGGCGGCCGATCTAGGCTGAGGCGCGCCGCCTCAGGTGACGTGCGTCAGCACGTAATAGATCACGTAGATCCAGCTCAGAAATCCGTCAATCACCGCCCAGATCACGCTCTTGCTCGTGGTCCAGGACATGGCGATCGCGAGCGCGTTGCCGAAGGTGACGCCATAATGGACGTAATAATACATGCCGATCTCCTCGGTCCGGTATTGGTTGGCGCGAAAGTTCGGACGATGGGCGGGATCGTTGGCGTCGGGCTGCGCAATACCGCTACTCGACGATTTCGTCGGCAGTGACGCCCCAAATCTCGCTGCGCAGCAGCCAGCCGCGGACGACGCGCCGGCCGCGGGTTTCGACGCGGCACCAGGCGTTGCGGCATTCGAGCAGATTGGCGATCACGCCCGGTTCGAGCTTGGCCAGGGCCGGTGAATCACGCGCCGGCTCCTGATAGATCGTGCGTGTGTCGGCCTTGATGATCACGGTGCGTGTCGCGCTCAGAAGCCGGACCTGAATCCAGCCTATGGTGCCCTGCCAGTCGCGCACGTGACGCCAGACGTCGTAGCTGTCGATGAT
Source organism: Allostellaceae bacterium (assembly GCA_035632395.1). Lineage (GTDB taxonomy): Bacteria > Pseudomonadota > Alphaproteobacteria > ATCC43930 > CGMCC-115725 > REEB95. Next base: position 15,403 of record DASQGX010000180.1, on the reverse strand, counting down.
CTCGACCGGCAGTCCCTTGCGCCGGTATACCCATTGGATCGGATATTGCTCGCCCGGACCGGCGCGCAGATTTACTTCGTTCGAACGCAAGCTCATGAAATGAGGGAGCGGCGGCTTATCGGCCGCCGCAGCCGGCAACGGGAGCGCGCAAGCCAGCAGCAGGGCGGCGACGACGCGAATCATGCGGCGGTCTAACCCGCGGAACGCGACTGGGTCAAGCGTCGGCGGCGGGCGATCGCGATACCGCCGAGCACCAACACCAAGGCGACGATGAGCGACGGCGTCAAACGCTCGCCGAGGAAAACGATCGCGATTAGCACCGACAATGGCGGCACCGCAAACTGAAGCACCGCAACGCGCTGCACGCCGCCGGTGCGCAGCGCCCAGAACCAGGCGATGAACGCGACGAGATTCGGTCCGTAGGCGAGAGTCGCGACTGCGATGAAGTCACCCCAGCCGAAACGGCTCCAATCGACGCGTGGCATCCGCACCGCCGCAAACGGCATCAGCGCCAAACCGCCGGCGCCGACGCACCACAACGTCGCCGGCAGCGCGCCGATATAGGCCGACAGCCGCGCGCCGGCGACGTAGGAGCTGGCCGACAGTGCGCACGCCGCCAGGACCAAAAGATCGCCGGCCAGACTGGCGTCCTGGCCGGCGTCGCCGCGGAGCGCGAACAGCAGGCCTTCGCCGAGGAACGCCAATGCCGCGCCGGTCCACCAATAAAGGCCGGGTTGCCGCCGCTCAACGGCCGCCGCCGCAAGGCCGGTGAAGATCGGCATCGCCGCCTGGATAAGCGCGCCGTGTGTCGCCGAGGTCTGCGCTTGGCCAAGCGTGAACAGCAGCGGAAAGGCGATGAAGCTGCCGGCCGCCGACAGCCCCAGCAGTATCCATTGATGCCGGTCGCGCGGCAGCGGCAAGCGCAGAACGATGGCCAGTGGAACCGCGACCAGCGCCGCCGCTGCCGGCCGCATGCCCAACAGCAGCGGATCGATGTCGCCAGTGATCGCCCGCGTCAACGGCCCGCTGAGCGCAAAGAGCACGACCGACACCATCGCCGCCGCGAATACCGCTGCCGGTCGTTCGCCCGAGTGCTCCATTGGGTCCCTTGTCGCCGTCCGCGCCGCGCCGGGTCAAGGGTGGTCCGCGCATGGCTGGACACTCGGCAGCGCGCTTGCTAGGCCTTGCGCCGAAGGAGAACGAAGCCAATGTCGGCGAAGAAGCCGCTGGTTGTGGTCACGCGCAAGCTGCCCGACGTCATCGAGACGCGGATGATGGAGCTGTTCGACGCGCGCTTGAACGACAGCGACGCGCCCTTCACCGCCGATAAGCTGAAGGCGGCGATGGCCGAGGCGGACGTGCTGGTGCCGACGGTCACCGATCACATCGATGCCGGCATCATCGCTGCTGCCGGTGAACGGCTGAAGCTCATCGCCTCATTCAGCAACGGCGTCGATCACATCGACCTCGCGGCTGCCAAGGCCAAGGGCATCATCATCACAAACACGCCGGGCGTCCTGACGGAAGACACCGCCGACATGACCATGGCACTGATTCTGGCGGTGGCGCGCCGCGTCAGCGAAGGCGAACGGTTGCTGCGCGACGGGCATTGGCTTGGCTGGAGCCCGACCTTCATGCTCGGCAGCCGGCTGTGGGGCAAACGCCTCGGCATCGTCGGCATGGGCCGCATCGGTTCGGCGGTCGCGCGCCGCGCGCGCGGCTTCGGCCTGTCGATCCACTATCACAACCGCCATCGCGTCGACGCCGATGTCGAGCATGAGCTCGAAGCGATTTACTGGGAAAGCCTCGACGCCATGCTGGCGCGCATGGATATCGTGTCGATCAATTGTCCGCGCACGCCCGCCACCTTCCATCTATTGTCGGCGCGCCGCCTCAAGCTGCTGCGGCCGACGGCGATCCTGGTCAATACCTCGCGCGGCGAAGTGATCGACGAAGAGGCCTTGACGCGCCTGCTGGTCGAACGCGCCATCGCCGGCGCCGGCCTCGATGTGTTCGAGCGCGAGCCGCTGGTCAACGCCCAGCTGCTAGCGCTCGATCGCGTCGTGCTCCTACCGCACATGGGCTCGGCGACCCTCGAAGGCCGCATCGACACAGGCCAGCGCGTCATCCTCAACATCAAGACTTTCGCCGACGGCCATCGCCCGCCGGACCGGGTCGTCGACACACTGCTTTAGTTGTGGCGGGCCAACGAAATTCTTTCACGGCCGGCGTTTTACGTTATATCTATCTGAATATAACGGAGGAGAGATCGATGCTCCGGCGCTGGTTTTTGGTTGGTATCCTGTTGACCCTATTTCCGATGTTGCCGGCGCATGCCGGGACGTTTACGATTTTCGCCGCGGCTAGCCTGAAGAACGCGCTCGATGCCGCGGTGGGCGCCTACGAAAAGGAAACCGGCGACACCGTGCGGGTCTCGTATGCCGCCAGCTCGGCGCTCGCGCGCCAGATCGAAGCCGGCGCGCCGGCCGACATTTTCATCTCGGCCGATCTAAAATGGATGGATGAGCTGCAGGGCAAAAGCCTTATCCAGGGGACGACACGTCATAACCTGCTCGGCAACGAATTGGTGCTCATCGCGCCGGTATCGAGCGGCACCAAGATCAACCTCTCTCCCGGCGTCGATCTTTTGCCGTATCTCAGGAACGGCCCGTTGGCGATGGCCGATCCGGCGGCGGTGCCGGCAGGAATTTATGGCAAGGCGGCGCTCACCAAGCTCGGTATGTGGAATTCCGTCGAAGCCAAGGTGGCGCGCGCGGAGGACGTGCGCGCGGCGCTGCGCCTGGTGGCGCGCGGCGAGGCGCCGTTGGGCATCGTCTATCGCACCGACGCCAATGCCGAGCCGCAGGTCGAAGTCGCCGGCGTCTTTCCGCCCGGCAGCTATCCGCCAGTGACCTATCCCGCGGCGCTCGTTACCCATGCCCATCCACGGGCAGGCGATTTACTCGAGTTTCTTTCGTCGCCGGCGGCGCGGCCGTACTTCGAAAAGCAGGGCTTCAAGGTGCTATTCTAGCGCCGTAGCGCGCGCTGCAGCGCGGCGAGCTCGCGGGCCGCGGTCTTGTGCGAACGTTGCTCGATAGCGCGATAGCGGGCGATCAGCTCAAGGCCGAACGGCGTCACGCGCGCGCCGCCGCCGCGCTCGCCGCCGGGCTGCGCCGTCACCACCTTGCGCCGGAACATGCTGTTGAGGTTGTCGATCAGCATCCAAGCGCGACGGTACGACATGCCAAGCGCGCGGCCGCCACGCGAAATCGAGCCGCTGTCGCGGATCGCTTCGAGCAAGCGGATCTTGCCCGGTCCCACCGCCCGGCCGGGCCCGAAATCGACGCGCAGGGTCAGCTTCGCCAATCGCCGCCCTCAGCCGCCGCAGGTCGGACAATCGGAATCGCGCGGAATCTCGATCTTATGGAAATCGGCGGCCAGCGAATCGTACATCAGCAGCGTGCCGCTCAGGCTGGTGCCGATGCCGAGAATTTCCTTAAGCACCTCGACTGCCTGCAGGGTGCCCATAACGCCGGCGATCGCGCCCAGGATGCCGGCGGTCTCACAACGCGGCACGGTTTCAGGCGGCGGCGCTTCGCGGAACAGGCAGCGGTAACAGGGATGCGGCGAGCCGAGATAGGCCTTGAAGGTCGAAAGCTGACCGTCAAACGGCGACAACGCCGCGCCGACCAGCGTCTTGCGCAGCCGGTAGCACAGATCGTTGAGCAGGTAACGGGTGGCGAAATTGTCGCTGCCGTCGGCGACCAGGTCGTAGCGCGCGACGATCTCGCGGGCGTTGCGTTCGTCGAGCCGCAACGGATAGGTCTCGACCCGCACCTCCGGATTGATCGCGGTTAGCGTCTTCTGGGCGCTTGCCGTCTTGAGGCTGCCGATGGCCGACGTGGCGTGGACGATTTGGCGCTGCAGATTGGTCAAGTCGACCTGGTCATCATCGACGATGCCGAGCGTGCCGACGCCGGCCGCGGCCAGGTACATCAGCAGGGGCGAGCCAAGCCCGCCGGCACCAATGACCAGCACGCGCGCGGCGAGCAGCTTGGCCTGGCCTTCCTCGCCGACCTCGTCGAGAATCAGGTGCCGCGCATAACGGTGGAACTGCGCTTCGTTCAGCGGGTGCGCCAAAGTTTCGGCCATTACAGATTCTCGAACAGCGCCGTCGACAAATAGCGCTCGGCGGTGTCGGGCAAAATGACGACGATCACCTTGCCGGTCATCGTCGGCCGCTGGCCGATCTCGGCTGCTGCCGCCAGCGCCGCACCCGACGAAATGCCGCAGGCGACGCCTTCGAGACGTGCGACTTCGCGCGCCACTTTGTACGCCGTTTCGTTGCTGATGCGGATCACCTCGTCGATCAGCTTGATGTCGAGAATCGCAGGCACAAAGCCGGCGCCGAGGCCCTGGATCTTGTGCGGGCCGGGCGGGCCGCCCGATAGCACGGCGCTGTCTTCGGGCTCGACAGCAATCATGCGCAGGCCTGGCTTGCGCGGCTTCAGGACCGAGCCGACACCCGTCAAGGTGCCGCCGGTACCGACGCCACTGATCACGACGTCGACCCGGCCGTCAGTGTCGCGCCAGATTTCCTCGGCGGTAGTGCGCCGGTGAATCTCGGGATTGGCGGGATTGTTGAACTGCTGCGGCATGAAGGCATCGCCGAGCTTCTTGACCAAAGCCTCGGCGCGAGCGATGGCGCCGCGCATGCCTTGGGACGCCGGCGTCAGCTCGATTTCGGCACCCAACAGCTTCAGCATGTGGCGGCGTTCAACCGACATGCTGTCAGGCATGATCAGGATCAAGCGATAGCCCTTGGCAGCGGCTGTGAAGGCGAGTGCGATGCCGGTATTGCCCGACGTCGGTTCGACCAGCACCGTCTTGCCCGGCGTGATCTGGCCGGTGCGCTCTGCCGCCTCGATCATCGCCGCGCCGATGCGGTCCTTGACCGACGACAGCGGATTGAAGAACTCGCATTTGGCAAGTATCTCTGCCTTGACGCCGTGCGCTTCGGCAAAGCGCGACAGACGCACCAGCGGCGTCGCGCCGATGGTCTCGACGATGCTGTCATAGACCCGGCCGCGGAACGACGCCGGCGCCGTCGCGGTCGGGATCGGCTTGGGCTCGGGTCGCGCCATGATGGAATCCTTCAGATGGAAAAGTCGAGACGGGCGCCGTATTCGCCGGGCACGCCCATTTTGTGCGCACGCAGGCACAGATCCTCGATGGTGATGCCGTCAAGCCGCGTCATCACCTCGCCATTGAGCTCCTGCCACAACGGCCGCACCACGCGATGGCCGAGTTCGGCGCCGCCGTCTTCCGCCAGCGGGTCTTCGGCGCCGTCGAGCGCCTGTACGACGCGCACGATCTCCCCAAGGCTGATGCGCCGGCGTTCGCGCGCCAGGCGATAGCCGCCGCGCGGACCGCGCACGCCCGTCAGCACGCCGGTGCGCACCAGTTGCTGCAGCACCTGCTCAAGATAGCGGCGCGGGATCCCTTGCCGCCGGGTGATTTCGCCCGACTGCACCGGCAGCGAGCCGGCGTTGTACGCGATGTCGAGCACCGCTTCGATCGCGAACAGCAGCTTCTTCGTGAGCCTGACCATGGCGCGTAGCCTATTGGGCCGCTTTGCGATCGAAGAACTGAGCAATGCGCGCGGCCAGTCGGTCTCCGACGTCGCGTTTGCTGAGCCGGCCCCACGATTCGGTGCCACGATCGTCAATCAGATGGATCTCGTTGATATCGCCGCCGAAAACGCCAGTCGCCGCCGAAACATCGTTGCCCAGGATCCAGTCGGCGCCCTTGGCGGCGCGCTTGGCGCGCGCGGCGGCGATCAGATTCTCGGTCTCGGCGGCAAAGCCGACGACCAGCCGCGGCCGCCGGTTAGCCGCGTGCGCCAATGTCGCCAGGATGTCCGGGTTCTCGACCAGTGTCAGCGTCGGCGGTGCGCCCTTCTTCTTAAGCTTCTGCGGCGCCGCATCGACGCGCCAATCAGCGACGGCGGCCGCGCAAACGGCGACGTCGACCGGCAGCTGCGCTTCGCAAGCGCTCAACATCTCGCGCGCCGACCGTACATGCACGACACGCACGCCGGGCGGATCGGCCTCGCGCGTCGGACCCGAGACCAGCACAGTATCGGCGCCCAGCCGGGCGATGGCGGCGGCGATCGCATGGCCCTGCTTGCCGGAGGAACGATTGGCGATATAGCGCACCGGATCGATCGCTTCCTCGGTAGGGCCGCTGGTGACCAGTGCCTTGCGGCCGCGCAACGCCGCATGGGCGACAAAATGGGCTTCGACCGCGTCTGCGATCGCCGTCGGCTCCGCCATGCGGCCGAGACCGGTTTCGGCCTCGGCCAGCGGACCGCTCTCCGGGCCGACGCGCGTCACGCCACGTTTTTCGAGCACGGCTAGGTTGCTCTGGGTCGCCGGATTGGCCCACATCCGGCTATTCATCGCCGGCGCCAGCAGGATCGGCCTGTTGCTGGCGATCAGAACGGTCGAAGCCAGGTCGTCGGCCAGGCCTGCCGCAAGCTTAGCGATCAGGTCGGCGGTCGCTGGCGCGACCACAATCAGATCAGCCTCTTGCGACAGCCGCAGGTGGCCCATTTCGCTTCCATCGGTGAGCGAGAACAGGTCGCTGTAGACACGGTCGCCGGAAAGTGTTTGCACCGACAGCGGCGTGATGAAGCGCTGCGCGGCCGCGGTCATCACGCAACGCACTGTCGCACCGCGCTCGCGCAGGCGGCGGATGAGCTCAAGGCTCTTGTAGGCGGCGATGCCGCCGGCGATCACCAGGAGGATGCGGCGTCCGTGCAGCATCGGTTTTCTAACACCAGATTGAGGAATAACGAAACAATTTACTCTATTGGCAGTGTGATTTCAAAGCTCAAAGCCGCCAACCCGAGTGGATTGCGGCAATGCCGCCGCTGAGCGGGCGCGCTGCCACTTGTTCAAAGCCGGCTTGGCGCATAAGCGTGGCGAGCCGCTGGCGGTCAGGAAAGCGACGGATGCTTTCGACCAGGTATTGATAGGCATCACGGTCGCGGGCCACCAGGGCGCCGAGACGTGGCAACACCGTGAACGAATAGAGATCATAAGCGCGTTTCAGCAGCGGCTGCTCGACGTTGCTGAACTCAAGGCAGAGAAAGCGTCCGCCGGGCTTCAGCACGCGGCGCGCTTCGGCCAATGCGGCCGGAATGCGGGTCACATTGCGCAAGCCGAACGCGATGGTATAGGCGTCAACGCTGGCGCTGGCGATCGGCAGCGCCTCGGCATTGCCGCACAGCCAGTGGAGCGTGCCGCCGTCGCCCATATCCAAGCCGCGGGCGCGGCCGGCCTCCAGCATGCTGCGGTTGATGTCGCAGACGATGGCGCGGCCGGCGCCTCGGGCGCGCGCCACGAAGCGCCGGGCGATGTCGCCGGTGCCGCCGGCGACGTCGAGCAGGATCTGGCCCGGCCGCGGATCGAGCCGCTCGATCATTTGCATCTTCCACAACCGGTGGATGCCGCCCGACATCAAATCGTTCATCAGGTCGTAGCGCTGCGCGACGCGCGCGAAGACGTCGTACACCAGCCGCGTGTGCTCGCGCGCTGCGACGCGGCGATAACCGAAATCCGCTGTCTCTTTTGCCGCCATCTTGGCACCATAGCCGCCGCCCCCCTGCGAGACCAGTGCATGCCCGAACTACCGGAAGTCGAGACCGTCGTGCGCGGCCTTAAGCCGCGCATCGTGGGTAAGCGGCTGCTGCGGCTGACGTTGCGTCGTCCCGATCTGCGGCGCGCGATCCCCAAGGGCCTGGCGGCCAAGGTCGAAGGACGGCGCGTCAGCCGCGTCGACCGGCGTGCCAAATATATTCTCCTGCATCTCGACGACGACGGCGTGCTGATCGTCCATCTCGGCATGTCCGGACGGCTGACGCTCGGCGATGCGGCGCACCCGGCGCCGCCGCAACCACACGACCACGCGCTGATGGTCTTCGAGGATGCCATCGAACTCCGGTTCAACGATCCGCGGCGTTTTGGCCTCATTGACTATGCGCGCGCGGACGAACTGCCGCGGCATCATCTATTCCGTCACCTCGGACCCGAGCCGCTGGCGGCGGACTTTGACGGCGAGACGTTGGCGCAGTCGCTTGCCGGCAAGAAAACACCGATCAAATCGGCGCTGCTCGATCAGCGCGTCGTCGTCGGGATCGGCAACATCTATGCGTGCGAGAGCCTCTACTGGGCCGGCCTGTCGCCCACGCGGCTGGCGCGCACGGTGCAGGGGAAACGCGCCGCGCGTCTGGTCGAGACGATCAAGCGCGTGCTCAATCACGCCATTTCGGCCGGCGGGTCGAGCCTGCGCGACTATGTCAGCGCTTCAGGCGAGCTCGGCAATTTCCAGCGCCACTTCGCCGTTTACGATCGCGAAGGCGAACGATGTCCGGGCTGCGATTGCCGCACCGCCATCAAACGGATCGTGCAATCGGGGCGTTCGACATTTTACTGTGCCAAGCGGCAGCGTTGAGTTTACCCTGCGCCGAATGCGGCGACTGCTTTTCGTCCTCGTGCTGATTGCCGCGCCGCTAGCGGCGCACGCCGACGGATTCGTACCGGGCACCGAGGACCTGCCCCTGATGGCGGGGCTCGAATCTGTCGCCGGTTCGGCGGTGGTGTTCGACAAGCCGGAAGGCCGCATCGTCGAAAGCACGGCCCACGGCAAACTGACGCGCTATGCCGTGACACGCTTTTACAGCCAAACCCTGCCGCAGCTCGGCTGGCAGCATGTCGCCGGCACACCGGCCAGCTGGACGCGCGCCGGCGAGCGCTTGCGCCTCGATTTCCGCGGTCCGGACGGCAATCTGACGGTGGGTTTCACGATCGCGCCGCAATGAGCAACGGAGGCTTGTATGAGTTTCGAGAACATCCTTGTCGAAACCCGCGGCGCCGTCGGGCTCGTAACGCTGAACCGGCCGCAGGCGCTCAATGCCTTGTGCGACGCGCTGATTCGTGAGCTTGGCCAGGCGCTTGACGCCTTCGAGGCCGACGACGCGATCGGCGCCATCGTCCTCACAGGCAGCGACAAGGCCTTCGCCGCCGGCGCCGACATCAAGGAGATGCAAAACCGGTCTTTCACCGACGTTTATCTCGGCGATTTCGTCAAAAGCTGGGAGCGGGTCACCCTTTGCCGCAAGCCGGTGATCGCAGCGGTCGCCGGTTACGCCCTCGGCGGCGGCTGCGAGCTGGCGATGATGTGCGACACCATCCTCTGCGCAGACTCCGCCAAGTTCGGGCAGCCCGAAATCAATCTCGGAATCACGCCTGGCGCCGGTGACACGCAGCGGCTGACGCGTTTCGTCGGCAAGGCCAAAGCGATGGACATGATTCTCACCGGCCGCATGATGGATGCGGCCGAAGCCGAGCGCTCCGGCCTGGTTTCGCGGGTCGTGCCGGCGGCAAAACTCGTGGACGAGGCCGTCAAGATGGCGGCACAGATCGCGACGCTGTCGCGGCCGTCGGTTCTGATGGCGAAAGAGACGATCAATCGCGCCTATGAGACAACGCTCGCCGAAGGCGTGCGCTTCGAACGGCGCCTGTTCCACGCATTATTCGCGACGGCAGATCAGAAGGAGGGAATGTTGGCGTTCGCGGAAAAACGCAAGCCAAATTTTCGCAATCGTTGAACGCCGCTGCCGCGCACGCCTTGACGCGTCGCCCGCGCGGCAGCTATAAGCGCCGCTTCTCTACAATCCGGTTCACACGACAAGTGAAAGCACAGGCCAGCCATGGCGACCCATAAATCCGCGGAAAAAAGAATCCGGCAAACCACACGCCGCACGGCGGTCAATCGCGTCCGCGCGAGCCGCATGCGCAGCGCCGTGAAGGCTGTCGAGACGGCGCTCGCCGCCGGCGACAAGAAAGCAGCGCGCGCAGCGTTCGTTGTGGCGCAGCCCGAGCTGCAACGCGGCGCCAAGCAGGGCGTGATCACGTCGAGCGCGGCAGAGCGCAAGATCTCGCGGCTGTCCGCGCGCATCAAATCGCTCAAAGGTTGATCGCAGTGACCGTTCTGCCGCATGCGAAAATATATTTTTGCGTTCGCATGTCGGCCGTATTGCCTTTCTGTGTCGGCCTTCGGTAGAGTTTGGTTGCGCCGTCGCAGTGAAAGATGTTTTGGGGATCATCGCACCATGATGTCGGGCGTAGCGCTTCCGAAAGAACGGAAAAATCCCGCCGACATCACGGCGATCAACGCGTCGGCTTCGCATTTCGAATTCAAGGTTGCGTCTAAAGGGTAGCGCCGGAAGAGAAAGAAGGCCTCTTCCGACAACGGCGCACGTTCGCGTTTTTGGTTCCTTGGGGGGCGTGGTGACGGATCAAACAGGAGCGTCGGCGCCGACGTGGGCAGCTTCGACGCAAGAGAACGTAAGAGCGTGGGCGTCCGACCGCCTGAGCATCCGGTGGCAGGCGTGACGGAGCCGGCAAGCCGCAAAGGCGACGTCCAGTCGCAATGGGCGCGCGTGCGCGGGCGCTTGCGCGAGGAATGCGGCGACGCCGCCTATCGCGCTTGGCTCAAGTCGATGACGCTCTATGGTATCGACCAGGGCCGGGTACGGATCGGCGTGCCGACCCGGTTCCTGCGCGATTGGGTCAGCCAACATTACTCGGATCGCATCCGCGCGCTGTGGAACGACGAAGACGACGCAATCGCTGCGGTCGAGATTCTGGTCACCGGCCGCACCGCGGCGCAGCCGATCGAAGCCGATCCCGCCGCGTCGGCGGGGGACAGTGCCGAAACCGGCGCGGTCGTCGCCGCCGAGGAAAAGGACATCAGCGCGCCGCTCGACCCGCGCTTTACCTTCGAAAATTTCGTCGTCGGCAAGCCCAACGAGCTTGCCCATGCTGCCGCACGCCGGGTTGCCGAGGCGCAAGTGGGCGCCCGCTCGGGCGGCAATCCCCAGTTGCCGTTCAATCCGCTCTTCCTTTATGGCGGCGTCGGCTTGGGCAAGACCCACCTGATGCATGCGATCGCGTGGCACATCCGCACCCGCGCGCCGCACCGCAAGGTGATCTATCTCTCGGCCGAGAAGTTCATGTTCCAGTTCGTCCGCGCGATCCGCTTCAAGGACACGATGGCGTTCAAGGAACAGTTCCGCTCGGTCGACGTGCTGATGATCGACGACGTCCAGTTCATTGGCGGCCGCGACGCGACGCAAGAGGAATTCTTCCACACTTTCAATGCGTTAGTCGACCAGAACCGGCAAATCGTGATCTCTGCCGACAAGTCGCCGTCGGACCTCGAAGGCATCGAGGAGCGGGTTAAGTCGCGGCTCGGCTGGGGCTTGGTCGCCGATATCCATCCGACGACCTATGAGCTGCGCCTGGGCATTCTCCAGGCCAAGGCCGAGACGACGCAGCTACCCGTACCCGGTAAGGTGTTGGAGTTCCTCGCGCATAAGATCACTTCCAACGTGCGCGAGCTCGAAGGCGCATTGCATCGGATCAGCGCTCACACCCAGCTGACCGGTGGCATGGTGACGCTCGAAGGCGCCCAGGAAGTGCTGCACGATCTGCTGCGCGCCAACGACCGGCGCGTCACCATCGACGAGATCCAGAAGCGTGTCGCCGAGCACTACAATATCCGTCTCGCCGACATGCATTCGGCCCGACGCGCCCGCGCCGTCGCGCGGCCGCGACAGGTGGCGATGTATCTCTGCAAGCAGCTCACGCCGCGCTCGCTGCCCGAGATCGGACGCAAGTTCGGCGGCCGCGACCACACCACAGTGATGCACGCGGTGCGCAAAATCGAGGAGTTGAAGGCCGCCGATACGACCTTGGCTGAAGACATCGAGCTGCTCCGCCGCATGCTCGAAAATTGAGCCGCAAGCGGGACCGCGCTCTCTCTATAACAGCCTGATTTGTAAGACGAAAATCGCGACTCGGCGAGGCGGTTCGTGCGCCTACCGCGGTATACGCTCGATACCCCCTGTGCTATAGTTTTTTCCCGTTCGGCGGCCGTTTTTAGCGCGCGTAGCGACGCGCGCGGAACTCCGACGCGGCGGGGTGTCGGACCGGCAAGACGGTTCGGCGCGAGGAAAAGCCGCTACAACGGACAAACGCCAACCACCCATGAAACTGACGATCGAACGCGCCGCTCTGCTCAAGGCATTGGGCCACGTGCAGAGCGTGGTCGAGCGGCGCAACACCATACCCATCCTATCAAACGTGCTGTTGCGCGGGGCCGACGGCAAGCTGGCGCTGTCGGCGACCGACATGGACATTGAAATGGTCTCGTCAGTGCCTGCGCAAGGCGTCAAGGCCGGCGGCACCACCGTGCCGGCGCACACGCTCTACGACATCACGCGGAAACTGCCGGAAGGCGCGCAGGTGGCGCTCGAAATCGGCGCCGACAAGGGGCAGATGACGCTCCGGTCCGGCCGCTCGACCTTCACCCTCGCCTGTCTGCCCGCCGAGGATTATCCGGTCATGTCGGGCAGCGACTTGGCGCACAATTTCACGATCTCGGCCGCGGACCTGAAGCGGCTGATCGATCGCACCCGGTTTGCGATTTCGACCGAGGAGACGCGCTACTATCTCAACGGCATCTATCTCCACGCCGCCAAGAGCAACGACGTCAGCATGCTGCGCGCCGTCGCCACCGACGGCCACCGGCTGGCGCGGATGGAGCTGCCGCTGCCCGACGGCGCCGCCGGCATGCCGGGCGTCATCGTGCCGCGCAAGGCGGTCAACGAGCTGCGCAAGCTGCTCGACGAGTTCGACCAGGACGTCGCCGTGTCGCTGTCCGACACCAAGATCCGCTTCGGTTTCGGCGAGAACACGGTGCTGACCTCGAAGTTGATCGACGGCACCTTCCCTGATTACGACCGGGTCATTCCAACCGGCAACGACAAGGTGCTCGAAGTCGAGTGCAAGTCGTTCGCGGCCGCGGTCGACCGCGTGGCGACGATCTCGAGCGAGAAGAGCCGGGCCGTGAAGCTGGCGATCGAGCGCAACAGCCTGACGCTGTCGGCGACCAGCGCCGAGAACGGCACCGCGTCCGAGGAAATCGAGGTGCGCTACAGTGCCTCGCCGATCGAGATCGGGTTCAACTCGCGCTATCTCCTCGACATCACCGAGCAGATCGAGGGCGAAGGCGCCAAGTTCGTCATGGCCGACGCCGCCTCGCCGACGGTGGTGCGTGACGCCACCGACGCCAGCGCGCTTTACGTTCTCATGCCGATGCGCGTCTAGGCGAGGGTATGACGCCCGACCGGGTGGTTCCCTTCGCGAAGCCGGCAACACGGGCGGCCACCGCGCCGACGATGTCCGTGGTGCGCCTGGTGCTGACCGACTTCCGCGGCTACGCGCGCGTACGGCTGGCGATCGAGCCTGATCCGGTCGTACTCGTCGGACCCAACGGCGCCGGCAAGACCAATCTGCTCGAGGCGCTGTCGTTCCTGGCGCCGGGCAAGGGCCTGCGCCGCGCCAAGCTCAGCGAGATCGACCGTCGCGGCGGTCATGCCTGGGCCTTGGCGGCGACGGTGACCAGTCCCGCCGGCGAGTTCGACGTCGGCACCGGCCGCGATGCCGACAGCGAGAGCGGCGAGCGCCGCCACGTGCGCATCGACGGCGTGCCGGCCAAAAGCCAGCAGGATTTGTCCGAGCGGCTCGCGGTTGCGTGGCTGACGCCGCAGATGGATCGGCTGTTTGCCGACGCCGCCTCCGGCCGACGCCGCTTCCTCGACCGTCTGGTGACCGGCTTCGATCCGGGTCACTGGTCGCGCCTCCTCGCCTACGAGCGTGCGATGCGCGAACGCGCCCGCCTGTTGCGCGAAGGTACCGCCGACCCATCCTGGCTCAAGGCGCTGGAAGAGATCATGGCTGAAAACGGCGTCGCGCTCGCCGCGGCGCGGCTCGAAGCCGTCACCCGCCTTGCCGCCGCCTGCGCCGAGGCGCCGGGGCCGTTCCCGCGCGCCGGCCTGGCGATCGAAGGCGCGGTCGAGCATTGGCTCGGCAGCATGCCGGCGCTGGCCGCCGAAGAGACTTTCCGCGCGGCGCTGCACGATTCGCGCGGTCTCGACCGCGACAGCGGCGTCACCCAGACCGGTCCACACCGCTCGGACCTGCTGGCGCGCCATCTCGGCACCGGCGAAGCGGCCGAGTTGTGCTCCACCGGCGAGCAGAAGGCGCTGCTGATCGCCATCGTGCTGGCCTATGCGCGGCTGTTGGCGCTGCGGCGCGGCAGCGCGCCGGTGCTGCTGCTCGACGAGGTCACCGCGCATCTCGATGCCGCCCGGCGCAGCGCGTTGTTCCAGGCGCTGCGCGCGCTCGGCGCGCAATGCTGGCTCGCCGGGACCGATGCGGCGCTGTTCGCCGAGCTCAAAGGGCATGCCCAATTCTTCGCGGTCGCGGATGCCGCGGTGTCATCCGCATGAATGCGACGTCGTAACTTGGTGGATGGATCATGAGCGAAGCGGTTTCCCCAGTCCCGGAAGAAGAAGAATACAGCGCCAAATCGATCAAGGTGCTGCGCGGACTCGATGCCGTGCGCAAGCGCCCGGGCATGTATATCGGCGACACCGACGACGGCTCGGGGCTGCACCACATGGTCTACGAGGTCGTCGACAACTCGATCGACGAGGCGCTCGCCGGCTTCTGCGACACCGTGACGGTGACGCTCAATCCGGATGGCTCATGCACGGTGACCGACAACGGTCGCGGCATTCCGGTCGACATCCACAAGGAGGAAAAGGTTTCGGCGGCGCAGGTCATCATGACCCAGCTGCACGCCGGCGGAAAATTCGACCAGAACTCGTACAAGGTTTCGGGCGGCCTGCACGGCGTCGGCGTCTCGGTGGTGAACGCGCTGTCCGCGCGCCTCGATCTGCGCATCTGGCGCGGCGGCAGCGAATATTTCATGCGTTTCAAGGACGGCGATCCGGAAGCGCCGCTCAAGGTCGTCGGCAAGGCGCCGTCGGTCGAGCGTCAGGGCAAGACCGGACCGAAGACCGGCACCGAAGTGACGTTCTGGCCGAGCACGCAGACCTTCACCAAGACTGAGTTCGATTTCGCCACGCTCGAGCACCGGCTCCGCGAATTGGCGTTTCTCAATTCGGGCGTGACCCTCGAATTGACCGACGCGCGCGGCGTCGAGCCCAAGATGGTGCGCCTGCATTACGAAGGCGGGCTCGAAGCCTTCGCTAAGTATCTCGATCGCTCGAAGCAGACGCTCCATTCGACCGTCACCATGGCGGCGGTCAAGGACGGCATGACCATCGAGGTCGCGATGGAATGGACCGACAGCTATCACGAGACGATGCTGTGCTTCACCAACAACATCCCGCAGCGCGACGGCGGCACGCACCTGGCCGGCTTCCGCGCCGCGCTGACGCGCACCGTCAACAACTATGCCGATG
>DASQGX010000179.1:0-1978 GCA_035632395.1 Allostellaceae bacterium | reverse complement strand
GCGCGCATGACCGCGATGGACAATGCGACGCGTAACGCCGGCGAGATGATCGATCGGCTCAATATCACCTACAACCGCTCGCGTCAGGCCGCCATTACCAAGGAACTGATCGAGATCATTTCGGGCGCCGAGGCGCTCTAGGGGAAGCATCATGGCCAAGAACAACACCGGCACCATTGCGCAGGTCATCGGCGCCGTCGTCGACGTCAAATTCGAGGGCGAGTTGCCGGCAATCCTCAACGCGCTGCGCGTACAGAACCAGGGCAAGACCCTGGTGCTCGAAGTGGCGCAGCACCTGGGCGAAAACACGGTGCGTGCCATTGCCATGGACACAACCGATGGTCTAGTGCGCGGCGCCGAAGTCGTCGACACCGGCAGCCCGATCCGCGTGCCGGTCGGACCCGAGACCCTCGGCCGCATCCTCAACGTCATCGGCGAGCCGGTGGACGAGCGCGGTCCGGTCAACGCCAAGGCGACCTCGCCGATCCACAAGCCGGCGCCCGAATTCACCGATCAGTCGACCGAGGCTGAAATCCTGGTCACCGGCATCAAGGTGGTCGATCTGCTGGCGCCCTACGCGCGCGGCGGCAAGGTCGGCCTGTTCGGCGGCGCCGGCGTCGGCAAGACCGTCATCATCATGGAATTGATCAACAACATCGCCAAGGCCCACGGCGGCTACTCGGTGTTCGCCGGCGTCGGCGAGCGCACACGCGAAGGCAACGACCTCTATCACGAGATGATGGAATCCAAGGTCATCATCCCCGACGGTCCGGGCTCCAAGGCGGCGCTGGTCTACGGCCAGATGAACGAGCCGCCGGGTGCGCGGGCGCGCGTCGGCCTCACCGGCCTGACGCTGGCGGAATATTTCCGCGACGAGGAAGGCCAGGACGTATTGTTCTTTGTCGACAATATCTTCCGCTTCACCCAGGCTGGCTCGGAAGTGTCGGCGCTCTTGGGCCGCATTCCCTCGGCGGTCGGCTATCAGCCGACGCTGGCGACCGACATGGGCGCGCTGCAGGAGCGCATCACTACCACCAAGAAGGGCTCAATCACCTCGGTGCAGGCGATCTACGTGCCGGCCGATGACTTGACCGATCCGGCGCCGGCGACCTCGTTCGCACACCTCGATGCGACGACGGTGCTGTCGCGCCAGATTGCCGAGCTCGGCATCTATCCGGCAGTCGATCCCCTGGATTCCACATCTCGGATGCTGGACCCGCGCGTTGTCGGCGAGGACCATTACAAGGTCGCACGCGACGTGCAGCGGGTGCTGCAGACCTACAAGTCGCTGCAGGACATCATCGCCATTCTCGGCATGGACGAGCTGTCGGAAGCCGACAGGCTCACCGTCGCCCGCGCGCGCAAGATCCAGCGCTTCCTGTCGCAGCCGTTCCACGTCGCCGAAGTCTTCACCGGCACGCCGGGTGTGTTCGTGAAGCTCGAAGACACGATCAAGGGCTTCAAGGGCATCGTCGCGGGCGAATACGACGATCTGCCGGAGAGCGCGTTCTATATGGTCGGCACGATCGAAGAGGCAGTCGCCAAGGCCAAGAAGATGGCGGCGGAGGCGGCGTAAGGCGCGATGGCGGACAAGGTCAAATTCGAGCTGGTCTCGCCCGAGAAGCTGCTGCTCTCGGAAGAAGTCGCCATGGTTGTGGTGCCGGGCGGCGAAGGCAATTTCGGCGTGCTGCCGGGCCACGCGCTGCTCATCTCGACGGTGCGGCCGGGCATCATCGACGTCTATGCCGACGACCAGCGCAGCGTGTCGCAGCGGATTTTCGTGTCCGGCGGCTTTGCCGAAGTGACGCCCGAACGCTGCACCGTGCTCGCCGACGAGGCGCTGCCGGTCGGCGAGATTGACCGCACCGCCGCCGAAGCCGACGTCAAGGATGCCGAAAGCCGCCACGCCGGCCTCAAGGACCAGGTTGCACGCGCGACCGGCGACGACAAGAGCGAGGCGCTGGCACAATTGCGCGCC
>DASQGX010000178.1:0-10048 GCA_035632395.1 Allostellaceae bacterium | reverse complement strand
TATGTCGGCACCCGCAAGGGTTTGTTCGAAATCGCACGCAAGGCGAAGGGCGCATGGGAGGTGGCCGGCGTCCACTTCCTCGGCGATCCGGTGACCGCCGTTCTGGCCGAGCCCGATGGCACGATATTCGCGGCGCTCGATCTCGGCCATTTCGGACCGCATCTCTGGCGGCGCGACAAGGCCGGCGGCGAATGGCGCGAGCTCGCCGTGCCGGCGTTTCCGGCCAAACCCGACGACGCCACCGACGATCCGCATCCCTGGTCGCTCGGCAAGATCTGGACGCTCGAGCCCGGATACGTGCCGGGTCGGATTTGGGCCGGCACCATGCCGGGCGGCCTGTTCCGCTCTGACGATCGCGGCGAAAGCTGGACGCTCGTTGAATCGCTGTGGCGCATGCCCGAGCGCCGGCAATGGATGGGCGTCGCCGGTGGCGAGCAGCCTGGCATCAGCGCCGTGCTGGTCGATCCGCGCAAGCCCGAAAAGATTCGCGTTGGCGTCTCGACGGCGGGCGTTTGGGCGAGCGACGACGGCGGCAAGTCGTGGCGCATCATGAATCGCGGCGGCATGTACAACGAATACATGCCGCCCGAACACCGCGAGGATCCCATCGCCATGGACATCCACCGCCTGGCGCGCTGCGCCGCGCATCCGGAAATCGTCTGGTGCCAGCATCACAACGGCGTCTTCCGCTCGAAGGATTCCGGCCTCAGTTGGTACGAAATCACGGCGATCAAGCCGTCGAAGTTCGGCTTCGCGGTGGCGGCGCATCCGCGCGATCCCGATACCGCGTGGTTCGTGCCGGCGACCAAAGACGAGAAGCGCGTACCGGTCGACGGCAAGGTCGTGGTCGCGCGCACGCGCGACGGCGGCAAGAGCTTCGACGTGCTGACCGACGGGTTGCCGCAGCGCCACGCCTACGATCTCGTGCTGCGCCACGCGCTGGCGGTGGCCGACGACGGTGACACGCTTGCCTTCGGCTCGACCAGCGGCGGCTTGTGGATATCGGAGAACGGCGGCGATGCGTGGACGGCGCCCGAAGGCCGCCTGCCGCCGGTCAACGCGGTACGGTTCGCCGCTTAGGGCACGGAAAAGAAAGCAAAATAAGGCGCGAATCCCTTGCTTCGCGCGCGCCAGGCCATAAATCGACCCTATGGTCGAATCTGGTGAGTGATATGGCGACGCGTCCCAAAGTCTCGTTCGACGGCACGAATATCTGGCGGCGGCTCGAAGCCTGTGAGTTGGTGGCGCGCGCCCACGGCTGGCGCCCCAATGACGTCATCCACTTCACCGACGAGATCCGCGGCGCCTTCTCCGACGAGGAAGCGACCGAGTTCATCGAACGCGAATTCGACATTGTTTAAGACGCTGACGGAGCCGGCACGGCGGCTGATTGACACCCTTCCGGGCCGCTCCTAGCGTGCGCTTTGTCATGGTCGATTCGCTTGTCATTTCGGTCGCCCAGCTCGATCCCACGGTCGGCGACATCGCCGGCAACGTGGCGAAGCTGCGCCGTGCGCTGGCCGAGGCGCGCGGCCAAAGCGCCGATCTCGTGGTCGCGAGCGAACTGATCGTCGCCGGCTATCCGCCCGAAGATCTGGTTCTGAAGCCGGCCTTCGTCGCTGCCTGCCAGGCGGCGGTGACGAACTTCGCGCGCGAGACCAAGGACGCGCCGGCGGTGCTGCTCGGCTCGCCGTGGCATCAGGATGGCAAGTTGTTCAACGCCGCGGTGCTCTTGGCCGACGGCAAGGTCGCGGCGGTGCGCTTCAAGCACGAGCTGCCGAACTACGGCGTCTTCGACGAGAAGCGCGTCTTCGCCGCTGGTCCGGCGCCCGGTCCGATCCCATTCAAGGGCGTGCGTCTCGGAGTCATGGTGTGCGAGGACATGTGGACACCGGACGTCGCCGAGACGCTGCAAGAATCCGGCGCCGATCTGCTCATTGTCATCAATGGCTCGCCCTTCGAGACCGACAAGCTCGGCGAGCGCGTGTCGCTCGCGGTCGCGCGCGTCAAGGAAACCGGCTTGCCGCTGCTTTACGTCAATCAGGTCGGCGGCCAGGACGAACTGGTATTCGACGGCGCCTCGTTCGCGCTCGACGCATCGTTCAATCACCGCCTCCAGGCGCCGAGCTGGCGCGAGGCGCAGCCGCTGACCAAATGGCGCCGCGCTGGACGGCGCTGGACGGTCGAAGCGGGCGCGCTCGAAAAGCCGGAGGAGGGCGCGGCCGCGATCTATCACGCGCTGGTGCTCGGCCTGCGCGATTACGTGCGCAAGAACCGCTTTCCCGGCGTGGTCATCGGCCTGTCGGGCGGTGTCGATTCCGCGTTGACCGCCGCGGTCGCGGTCGATGCGCTCGGCCCCGACAAGGTGCACGGCGTCATCATGCCGTCGCCTTATACCTCGGTTGAAAGCGTCGAGGACGCGACCGAGGTCGCGACACTCTTGGGTTGCGAGCTGCGCTCCATCGAGATCACGCCGGCGATGAAGGCGTTCGATAAGACTCTGGCGGAGTCCTTCAAAGGCCGCACGCCCGACACCGCCGAGGAGAACATCCAGGCGCGCGCCCGCGGCATCACGCTGATGGCGCTCAGCAACAAGTTCGGCTGGATGGTGCTGTCGACCGGCAACAAATCGGAGATGTCGGTCGGCTACGCGACGCTCTACGGCGACATGTGCGGCGGCTATTCGGTTCTGAAGGACGTCTACAAGATGACGGTCTACGCGTTGTGCCGCTGGCGCAACGCCAACCGGCCCGACGATTTCCTCGGTCCCGCTGGCCGCGTCATGCCCGAGCGCGTGTTGACAAAGGCGCCGACAGCCGAGCTCAAGCCCGGCCAGAAGGACGAGGACAGCCTGCCGCCTTACCGCATTCTCGACGGCATTCTCGAATGCCTGATCGAGCACGAGATGACCGTGGCCGACATCGTCAAAAAAGGCTTCGACGAGGAAACCGTGCGCAAGGTGTGGGCGATGGTCGACCGCGCCGAATACAAGCGCCGCCAGGCGCCGCCCGGCGTCAAGATCACGCGCCGCGCTTTCGGCCGCGACCGCCGCTATCCGATCACCAACGCCTTCACTGCAGCCGCGTCTGCCGTCGAATTCGATCCCGGCGAAACGCCGCGCGCCCCCACGCCAGCACCCTCGACATAAGAAGAAGACTCATGCCGCCAGACCAGCCCGCCGCCGCGCCCGGCCGCGACTTCATCCGCGATATCGTCGAATCCGATCTCAAGTCCGGCCGCGTCAAGAGCGTGGTGACGCGTTTTCCACCCGAGCCCAACGGCTATCTCCATATCGGCCACGCCAAGTCGATTTGCCTCAATTTCGGCATCGCCAAGGAATATGGCGGCGTCTGCCACTTGCGCTTCGACGACACCAATCCGGCGAAGGAAGAGCAGGAATTCATCGACGCCATCGAGCGCGACGTGCGCTGGCTCGGCTTCGATTGGGGCACGCATCTGCATCACGCCTCGGATTATTTCGAGCGGCTTTACGAATGGGCCGAATATCTGATCTGCCAGGGCAAGGCCTATGTCGACGACACGCCACCGGACGAGATGGCGAAACTGCGCGGCACGTTGACCGAGCCGGGCAACGAGAGTCGGTTCCGCAACCGCTCGGTGGACGAAAACCTCGATCTGTTCCGCCGCATGCGCGCCGGTGAGTTTCCCAACGGCGCGCGCGTGCTGCGCGCCAAGATCGACATGGCGAGCGGCAACATCAACCTGCGCGATCCGGTGCTCTACCGCATCCTGAACGCGGAGCATCCGCGCACCGGCAAAAAGTGGTCGATTTATCCAACCTACGATTTCGCGCACGGCCAGTCCGATGCCATCGAAGGCATCACCCATTCGATCTGCACCCTCGAATTCGAGGATCACCGGCCGCTCTACGATTGGTTCATCGCCAACCTGCCGGTGCCGTCGCAGCCGCACCAGTACGAGTTCGCGCGCCTCAATCTCGGCTACACCGTCTTGTCGAAGCGGTTCCTCACGCAGCTCGTACAGGAGAAGCGCGTCTCCGGCTGGGACGATCCGCGCATGCCGACGCTCGCCGGCTTGCGGCGGCGCGGCGTGCCGCCCGTGGCGATCCGCGATTTCGTCGGCCGCATCGGTGTCGCCAAGGCGAATTCGACCGTGGATCTGGGGTTGTTCGACTTCGCCGTGCGCGAGGCGCTGAATAAATCGGCGCTGCGGCGCATGGGCGTGCTGCGGCCGTTGAAGATCGTCATCGAGAATTATCCTGAAGGCAAAAGCGAGCTGCTCGATGCGGTCAACCATCCCGACGATCCGGCACGTGGCACGCGACAGGTGCCGTTTGGCCGCGAGCTTTATGTCGAGCGCGACGACTTCATGGAAAATCCGCCGAAGAAGTTCTATCGCCTGTCGCCCGGCAAGGAAGTGCGCCTGCGCTATGCCTATTTCGTCACCTGCAAGGACGTGGTGAAGGATGCGGCCGGCAATGTGACCGCGCTGCGTTGTACGTATGATCCAGCAACCAAAGGCGGCAACGCGCCGGACGGCCGCAAGGTGCAGGCGACGCTGCATTGGGTGGCGGCAAAGGAATCAATCGCGGCCGAAGTGCGGCTCTACAATCCGCTGTTCACCCGGCCCGATCCCGATCCGGCCAATCTGCTCGCGGCGCTAAATCCCAACTCGCTCGAGGCGATCAAGGACGCACGGCTCGAGCCGGCGCTGGCCGATGCCGGCGACGCGCCGGTGCAGTTCGAGCGCCAGGGCTATTTCGTGCGCGATCGCGACAGCACGCCCGGCAAGCCGGTGTTCAACCGCACCGTGGGCCTGCGCGACAGCTACGCCAAGGCGTAACGTAAGATCCTTTGCTGAGCGCGACCGCGCCGGCAGTCGTTCAATAGCGCACGGACAGTGCCAACGAGCCGAATTGATGCGGGCCGCCTTGCTGGCCCTTGATCTCCTCGGTTTGGATGACTTGCGTGTAGGAGAGCCGCACGCGACCGAGGATGACGGCCAGGCCGGCCTCGAGCTCGCCGACAAAAGGTTGCCGGTCGGCGCTGGCGCTCGAGCGGAAGGTGTTGCCGTCGATGGTGACATCGTGCGCTACGGCCTGGCCGTCCGCGCCGACGAAAAAGTACCAGACCAGGTTGTGTGTGGGCACATAAACGTCGGTTCCGCTCAATCCGGGGTTGACCCGCGCGACGCCATAATCCGAATCGAGGCCCTGGCCGATCCGCAGCACCGAGCCCGCCAGCCCATAGACCCGCAAATTTCCGGCGCCACCCGCGATCTCCGGCAGCACATCCACCTGCACCCCGTCGCGCCACAGCGGCACGCGCCAGATTTTCGTCGCCAGCAGATCGACGACCGGCTCGTCGTGAATCTGAAAGTCCCAGCCCTTGCTGGCGCCGTGGCCGATGAGGCCGTGGAAACCGTTTTGCATCTGCTTGGCCAGCGCGTCGGGTCCGACCACGCCCGCCTGAAGGCCGAGGACGCTGCGCGAGAAGTCGCTGTCGTGCAGCAACGAGAAGGTCGCGGTCAAGACGCCGGCATAGGGCCGGTCGCGCGGATCGGGCGGCGTTATATTGACGTCGGCCGGCGTGTACATCTGCTGCGCGAAGTCGAGCGACCAGCGGTTCCGCCCCGGTCCCCACATCCAGTTGTCGAAATTCTCCAGCGACGCCGGCAGTTTGTCGGTTGCCGAGGTATAACCGAGGCGCAAACCGTTGACGTAATATTTGTCCTTGAGATGCGAGGTCGCGATCGACGAATTCTCGTCTTGCAGGGTCCAGATGCCATCCGGGTCGGCCTGCGGTTGGGCCTTTGCCGAGCTCGCCGCCGCCACCAGCGCAAGGGACACGACCGAAAACGCCGCAACGGAAATGAACGGCGTCAAATCTTGTCGGAACACGCTCACCCCACTGCGATCCAGGCGCCCTTTTTTATAATCTATAAGGCATACGTCGTATAGCGCCGTGCGACGTGCATGTCTGGCGGCGGCGCCAGCCAAGGATCACGGGGCGCACGCAGCACGACTATCGCGGCGGCGGCACCGGCATGGTCCACCAATATGGCGGACCCGGCCACGCCTGGTATTGCTCGAGCTGATAACGTCGCGCCAGGTTTTCCTGCTGCAGGCAAGTGGCGAAGGCGTCGGTGTTCGGCTTGAAGCCGTAGCTGGTGCACTGTGTCTCGTCCTGTTGCCGCAGCTCGGCATCGCTGACGCAGCCGGCGAGGGTTGCAAGCGCAGCCAACGCGACCGCGAGCCGTAGCGTTCTAGCGAGCACCGGTCACTCCCGCCATCGCGGCCTCCATAACGACGCCGTCCGGCGCCTGGGGCAACCCGTCCGCGGGCATTGTAGCGCATCGCAACGCGCGCGGCTGTAACGTTGCTGCGAGCGGCGCGATGTGGTGTGACGGTGGGATGAATTAGGTCGTGAGTCCGGCAGCCGATGCCGCGATGCCGCTGAGCGGATCGGGGCCGAAGCGGTTTTCGCCGATTGTGCCGCGCAGGAATCCGAGCTCGATGAGGAGCCAGATGCTGCCGATAATCGGGATCAGCGCGATCAGCAGGAACCAGCCTGACCGGTCGCGGTCGTGGCAGCGCTTGATGCCGACCGCGAGGCCCGGCCAAAGCGCGGCGACGATGAAAATCACGGTGATGATGCCGGGGCCGCCACCCGGACCGGCCGTATTGAGCGTCGCGTCAAGATATCCCGCGATGATGAAGCCGATCAGGTACGGCACGGTGTAGCGCATCCAATAATCGAAGCGTGTCGCGCGGCCATCGGGCGAAAACCAGAGCTGAGCCCAGCTCAGCCGGCCGTTTGTGCTGCTCATGCGTGTCCTCCGTGATGACGCGTCCGGTTCATTTGCCGATGGACGGATCGAGCGTGCGCGCTTGAGCGATGTCCGCGGCGCCGCCGGTTTGGTCGCCCAGCTTCTCCTTGCTGCGGCCGCGCCAGTACCAGGCGTCCGCCTGTTTCGGATCGGTTTGCACCGCCACGTCGAAATCTTTCTCGGCGTTGCCGAAGTCCTCCTTGTACCAATAGGCGGTGCCGCGATTGAAAAACGCGTCGGCATAATTCGGTTTGATCTTGATCGCACGGGAGTAGTCCGCGACCGCCAGGTCGTATTGGCCAAGATGACGCCGGGCGATGCCGCGGTCGACATAGGCTTCGGCGTCGGCCGGCCGTAGCTGGATCGCCCGCGTGTAATCCTGCACGGCGCGATCGTACTGGTCCTTCTTCTCGAAGGTCAGGCCGCGATCGATATAGGCGTCCTCGTCCTCGGGCTTGAGGTTGATCGCGGCGTTGAAATCGGCGATCGCCTTGTCGTAATCGCCCTTGTGCTTGTATGCCAGCCCGCGGTTGACGAAGGCGGTCTCGTGCTGTGGATCGAGCTTAAGCGCCTGGTCGTAATCGGCGATCGCTTTGTCGTACGCGCCCTTGTCGCCGTAGGCGTTGCCGCGATTATAGAAGGCGATGGCGAGGTTCATCCTGGTTTCCCCGCCCGATTGGATGATGGCCGTGCAGCCGCCGATGCTCAGGTCGGCGCTGTCGCCGCGGCACCATTCCCACTGCTGATCGCGGCTTTGCGCCTGCGCCGGACCGGCCCCGAGGATTGCGGCCAATGCCGCGCAGGCGACTAGGCATTTCCCCCACATGACCGACCCCCTGGTCATCAAGAATGGAAACGCGCACGCGCACGCGCTATATGCCGGCTGCATCCGCCCCCCGCAGGCGGGCCCGGCTATCCACTGATCATGGCGGAAATCCTGGCGCCGCGCCAGCCGCACGGATTCGGCAACGCGTGATTGCAGGTTGCTGACGATTTACTACCGCCGACCGCGACATCGTGTCCGGTAAAATTGATTCGGTCGGCAACCGCCGATTAACCATCGACCGGGCATGGTGTCCAAAAAATTGGAAGCATCTTCCAAGGCAGCATCAGGCGGCACCGTGCCCGACGATAGCAAAACCAGCAGTCTGCTGATCAAGGCGACGCCCTTGCGCTCGCTGTATCGCGATTGGGATGCGCGCCGCGGCGGCCGCAGCTTTCCCGCGCGCGCCGATTTCGATCCGCTTGAGCTGCGCTACATCCTCGGCAATCTGTCGCTGGTGGATGTGCTGCGCGATCCACTGCGCTTCGTCTTCCGGTTGCACGCCAGCAACAATGCCGCGCGCCTCGGCGCCGATCTCACCGGCAAAGAGCTCGCCGAAATGCCGGCGATGGCCGAGCCCGACCGCGTGCGTACACATTACGAGCTGGTGATTTCGTCGCGCGCGCCGCAGGTGCAGCGGCGCACCGGCACCTATGCCGACAGCGCCAAATGGGAATACGAGGTGTTGGTATTGCCGCTCGC
The DNA here is from genome assembly GCA_035632395.1 of Allostellaceae bacterium. Classification (GTDB taxonomy): domain Bacteria; phylum Pseudomonadota; class Alphaproteobacteria; order ATCC43930; family CGMCC-115725; genus REEB95. The sequence continues at coordinate 1,713 of DASQGX010000178.1, read as the reverse complement.
GGCCGACGGCGAGACGATCGACATGCTGATGGCCGGCATGGCGTGGACGGCGCGCTGAGGCGCCTTACGCCGCCAGTCCGGCGCGGCGGTAATCGAATGCAACCGGCTCGATGTCGCCGCGGAAAATGGCGGCGACGCGGGCCTCGGACAGCGGCTCGCTGAACTGGGCATTGCGCATGCGGATGCGCAACTGCAGCTGCGCCGTCACCAGCTCGCCCAAGAGCTTCCATGCCGCCTCGCTCAGGCCCTCGGTGACGATATTGGCGATGCCGCCGAGCATGTGGCCGAACTCGTCCTCGTAGACCAGCGCACAGGCGCCGGCGATCTTGGCGTCGACGCCGCCTTTGCCGGCGAGCGCCATGCCTTCGCGGAACAGGCCGCAATAGCCGCCTTCGGTCAGCTTGCACGCGCGCAGGCCGACGTCGCCGTGCTGTTCCTGGTGGTGGAAGCGCAGCGCGGTGAGCGCGTCCTCTTCGGGCCAGCTTTCGAGTATCTTGGGATTGAGCCGGGGCGCGCCGGCAGGACGCAATTCGTCGTAGACGTCGGCGAAGGCGCAGTAATGCGCGAACTCGGCTTTGAAGCCTTCGAGCAGGTCGAGCATCTCATGCCGGTCGAAGCCGGTGTCGATCATGTCGGCGCGGGCGACGATGTTTTTGAGCACGCCGAGGAAGATGCCGCCTTTATCGTACTTGCCGACGCCCGAACCCCAGAATTCCTTGAAGCATTGGCGCGACAGCCACAACAGGTCGGTCGCACGCGTGCGTTTGGGCGAGGTCCAATAGGTGCGCACCACTTCGCCTTCGCCCGCCCAATAGGGCGCAGCAAGATCGATCAGCCGTTGCAGCCGCGCATCGACGCTCATGGCCGGTCCTCCCGCACCGATTATAGTTCGAATGCTAAGGAATTTTCAAAGTCGGCGGCTTCGATTGCCGGATTGTACGGCGCGTTGCCGGACGAGCGCGGGAAGCGCTACCGTCATCGAAGCCGAACGGGCTTGATGGTGTCGGGAGGCGCCCATGGTCAAACGAGCAGTCCGGAAATCGGCTGCGAAGCGCAAGAAGCGGCCGGCCAAGCGCAAGAAGAAGGCGCCGGCCGACGTCTGGTTCGGGCTCGTCATCAATGGCAAGCGAACGCCATTCAGCCTGCCGACCATCGAGGACGCCGTGGCCATCGGCGCCGGCCTTCGCGATCAAGGCTATAAAATCGCTATCTACAACCAGGACACCGACCGGATCGTCCGGCGTCTTTGACCGCGCGTACGCCGCGGCAGCAAAGGTGCTGCGTCATGCCCGGGCTTGACCCGGGCATGTCCAAATCCGTACCACTCATGCGACCGAAACGCCCGGGCGGCTGCCTGGCGTCGAAACAAGGATTGCCGTGGCCCTCACGCTCTACAACACGCTGACCCGCCGCAAGGAAGAGTTCGCGCCGCTCGATCCGGCGAACGTCCGCATGTATGTCTGCGGCCCGACAGTCTACGACTTCGCGCATATCGGCAATGCCCGGCCGGTCATCGTCTTCGACGTGCTCTATCGCGTGCTGCGTGACCGTTATGGCGCCGGCCACGTCAAGTACGCGCGCAACATCACCGACGTCGACGACAAGATCAACGCCGCCGCCAAGGCCAACGGCGAGCCGATCGCGGCGCTCACCGCGCGCACTGCCGCCGCCTTCCACGAAGATGTTGCGGCGCTCGGCTGCTTGCCGCCCGAC
>DASQGX010000177.1:0-7524 GCA_035632395.1 Allostellaceae bacterium | reverse complement strand
CGTCGCGCAATAATCCGCTCGCGTCATAGCTTGAGCCGGAGACATCAACGGCCCAGCCTTTGCCGTTGCGTGCGAGTGTGATCTGCGCGTTGGTATCGCCGGTAACCAAGCGCGGGATATCGACGCGCGACAGCCCATCCTTGTCGAAACTCGCCGACAACCGCGCGTCCATTCCGCTGCCCATCAACGTGGCATCGCGCACCTGCGTGAGCTGATCGCCTGTAAGATTGGCGGTGAACTTTGCCACTGCCGGTTGGTTGGCCGCCTTGTGCCAATCGGCCTTGGAAATGTCGACGGCGGCGTCCTTAAGATCGGCGGTGACCGCCGCCTCGGCGCGTCGGTCGCCGCCCAGGCTGTAGCTCAAATTGACGTCGACGGGGCCGTGCACGGTCGCATAATCGGAAAGATCGAACCCAAGCCGCTTGCGCGCTGCGTCGTCGAGCCGCCCCTGCACCGTATAGCGCCGCTGCGGTCCCTTTTTTGTCAGGTTTTCAACCCAGGTCAGCTTCATCGGCGCGCCGTCGATCGCCGCCGTGCCGTCGAGCGTGAGCATCGAGCGATCGAGCGTCATCTTGAATTCGCCGTCGCTCAGGTCGCGGTTGAAAAACGCGTGCGGAATGGCGACCGCCGACAATTGCGCCTCGGTGCGGTATTCGACCTCGTCGAAATTCAGATCATGCTTGAGCGGCAACCGGAAGAATACGTGCGCGGTGAAGGTGCCCCGTGCATGCTCGGCATCAAGGCCAAGCGCCTTGGCGTATTCGAGCGGCTTGGTGTCGAGCACCTTGAGCGCGTCACGCAAGGGGCCGGACAGAGTGACGTCGATGTCGCCCATCTCGTCGTTGGTGTCGAGGTTGTAAAGCTTTACACTGGCGGCCGTCGCCCGGCCATCGAGCACACGCCCGCTGGTCGGTGTGAAATCCATATGCTTGCGATCGAATGCAACCGTGCCGTTGACGCCGCGGACGGGCTCCAGCGGCGGAAAATATTCGATCGTCAGGTTATGGTAGCTGCCGGTGCCGTCGAAGCGCGTGACATCGACCGGTTTCGGCGCATTGGTGTCGATGTGGAGGGCCATCACGGCGTTCATGCCGTCGATCATGCCGTCATGAACACGCGTCGTGATCCAATGCCGGGTGTGCGGTCCGACTTTCTCGGGCCAAACATGCGGCAGCAAATCGATCGGGACGCCGCCTGCCGCGAGCCGCGCCGACACGTCGAAAGACTGCGGCCAGCCGCCGGCCAGCAAGCCATTGCCGAGATTGTCGACCTCGCCCTGGACGGAGACTTTCGGACCGCCGAGATCGAGACTGAGATTGTCGATATAGACACGCCCTTCCGCCGGATTATAGCTCGCCCGCAACGCGCCGCCGCTGACCGCCACCGTGCCGTCGGGAAGCTCAGCTTCGCGCAATTGGCCGGCACCGAAATGAAAATCACCGAAAGCAACGTCGATTGCCAAGGTGTTGGTGTCGAATCCCAAAGCCATCTCACCCGACACCGGCAGATCCACCACGCCCAGCGGCTGCAGAGCTGGCGTGGCCGACGCGAACAGCGCGGGATCGACGCCCTGAAAGTCGATCCTCACCGACAGTTCGCCGGTGGCGCGGTACGCGATGCGGCCGCTCAGCAGCGCCTGCTTGCCGGCGATCCCCACAGCCAGCTGCATAGAACCATCCATGCCGGCAGCGTTGCGCTGCATGAGGACGTCGAAACGATCGGCACGCCACGTGATGCCAAGCGATTTGTCATCGACGATCAGTGTCGCGTTATTCATCGCGAAGTTGACCAGATACTGCAGCGGCCCACCGCTCCCCAGCGGGGCCGCAATGTCGCGCGTCAATCGCGTTCCCCAGAATTCAGCGGTGTCGCTTTCGGCGGTTTGCTCGCCAATCGCGATGTGGAACGAGCCGTCGACGGCGCGCACCAGCCGCAGGACCGGTCGATCAAGGACGATACGCGACGGCGCCAATCGTCCCTGCAATAACGCCCATGGGCTCAATACGATTTCCATCGCGCTGAACGTCAGGTGCGCGCCAGTCGTCGGCTGGTTCAGATGGACGCCTTGAGCGAACAGGTGAAAGCGCCGGTCGGACCAGCTCAAGACAGTATGGTCGATCGTCACCAGCACGCCATTTGGCCCGGTCGACAACGCCGATGCCAAAAAGGGAGTGACGCGATCGAGTACGATCGGTCCGCGCGACAGCCGCCAGGCTCCGACGCCGACGCCAGCTGCGGTGACCAATATCAGCACCGCGACGCCAATGGCGATGGCGCGTAACAGGTGAACGTGCACCGGGCGGTGATCTTGACCGTGTTGCGGCGGACGCGCAGGCTGCGGCGGCCGATTACCGGTCGCGCCACCCATGTCATTGCCGTCATTCGACACTTACGACAATCTCCCGCCGCCCGCCGACGAGACGGCGGCCGTCGTCGGGCTCGCGCGCTGGCACGAAGCAGCCGACGACACAGACGACACGACTCTTGCCGGCTTCATGCGCGATCTCGCCGCGGATGTCGCTGGCCGCCGATTGCTGACGACGCTTTTTGGCAATAGCCCTTACCTAGCCCATTGCTGTTTCAGGGAGCCGGCCCTGCTCGCCCGGCTCTGGCGCCAGGGCGTCGCAGCTACTTTCGCCGAACTTATTTCCCGGCTCAACCGCGATCTCGCACCAGCGATGCCGCGCGACCCATTGGCAGCGGAGTTGCGGCGGCTCAAACGCGGCGCGGCGTTGACGATCGCCATTGCCGACATCGCCGGACTGTGGCCGTTGGAGCAGGTAATGGCCGCGTTGAGCGCTTTTGCCGAAAGCACCTTGGCGTTGGCGACCCGCCATCTGCTGCACGCCGCTGCTGGTCGCGGCGCGCTCGCCCTCAGTCATGCCGACGACCCAGCGCGCGACAGCGGCTTCATCGTTATGGCCGTAGGAAAGCTCGGCGCTGGCGAGCTCAATTACTCGAGCGACGTCGATCTGATCGTGCTGTTTGATCCCGACAAGCCGCGCATCATCGGCGACACCGACGCCCAGACGCTGTTCACCCGCATGACGCAGGACCTCGTGCGGTTGATGGCCGAGCGCACGGATGAAGGCTACGTGTTTCGGGTCGATCTGCGCCTGCGGCCCGATCCGGGATCGACACCGCCGGCCCTGTCGCTGCCAGCTGCCCTCGCCTACTACGAAAGCGCCGGACAGAATTGGGAGCGCGCCGCCTTGATCCGGGCGCGCCCGGTGGCCGGCGATCTCGACGCCGGCCGAAAATTCCTGACGGCACTTACGCCGTTCCTGTGGCGCAAGCACCTCGACTTCGCCGCGATCCAGGACATCCATTCGATCAAGCGGCAAATCCACGCGCAACGCGGCGGCGCGAGCGTTGCCGTTGCCGGCCACAACATCAAGCTCGGCCGCGGCGGCATCCGCGAGGTCGAATTTTTCGTGCAGACGCAGCAACTGATCTGGGGCGGCCGGCAGCCGGAGCTGCGACAGCGTCACACCGTGCCAGCGCTCGACGCGCTCGCCGCTGCCGGTCACATCTCGCGCCAGGCCGCGGACGATCTCGCCGAAGCATACGGCTTCCTGCGTCGCGTCGAACATCGCCTGCAGATGATCGACGACGCGCAAACCCACACCATCCCGGCGGACGCCGGCGACTTACGTCACTTGGCGCTGTTCCTCGGTTATGTGACATCCGACGCATTCGCGGCCGACCTGACGCGGCGGCTGACGATCGTCGAAAGCCATTACGCCAACCTGTTCGAGGAGGCGCCGTCACTATCCGCTCCCGGCAACCTCGTGTTTACCGGCGCCGAGGACGATCCCGAAACTCTGCGGACGCTGGCGCAACTCGGTTTCAAGGAGCCCGGCACTGTCGCCGCAATCGTACGCACCTGGCACCACGGCCGCTACCGCGCAACGCGCAGCCAGCGCGCCCGCGAGTTACTGACCGAACTGGTGCCGGTATTGCTACGGTCGATCGGCGCCAGCGCTGCGCCCGATGCGGCATTTATCCGTTTCGACCACTTCCTCGGCCGCTTGTCGGCTGGCGTCCAATTTTTTTCGCTGCTTCACCAAAATCCGGCCTTGCTCGACCTGGTGGCGGAGATTATGAGCGCGGCGCCGACGCTGGCCGAGACGATGATGCAGCGACCGGGCGTTCTCGACGCTGTGCTGGCTGCGGGATTCTTTGATCCATTGCCACCATGCGCAAGACTTACGGCAGACCTGGGGCGCCTGCTCGATCGCGCGCGTCATGCCGAAGAAGTCCTGGATCTCGCACGGCGTTGGGTCGCCGAGCGCAAGTTTCAGGTCGGCGTTCAGGAACTGCGCCACCGCCTCGACGGCGAGGCCGCTGGCGGCGCATTCGCGGACATCGCCGAAGCGGCTCTGGCCGCGTTACTGCCGCGCGTCGCGGCCGAATTCGCTCGGGTACACGGCACTATTGGGGGCGGTGCGGTCGCGGTCCTTGGCCTTGGCAAGCTCGGGAGCCGCGAAATGACTTTCGCGTCCGACCTCGACCTGATTCTGATCTATGAGGCACCGGCCGAAACAGAAAGCAGCGGCGCGGCGCAGGTTTTGACTGCGCCAGCATATTACGCACGCTTGTCGCAGCGCTTCATCAATGCGCTGACGGCGGCAACCGCGGAAGGCCGGCTCTACGAGGTCGATATGCGGCTGCGCCCGTCGGGCACCACCGGTCCGGTAGCGACGAGCCTAGAGGCGTTTCACCGTTATCACCGTGAACTTGCCTGGACCTGGGAGCAGATGGCACTGACACGCGCCCGTCCTGTCGCCGGCGACCATGACCTCGCTGCGCGCGTCATGGCGGAAGTCAGGTCGGTCTTGGTCCGGCCGCGAAGCACGCCGACATTGGCGCGCGACGTCGTCGAGATGCGGACCAGGATCGCCGATGCGCATCGCAATCCATCACCGTTCGACGTCAAGCATCGGCGCGGAGGTATGGTCGATATAGAATTCATCGCCCAGTATCTGCAGTTGCGCGACGCCGCGCAGGCGCCAGGGGTGCTCCATACCAATACGCGAGCAGCGCTGACGGCACTTGCTTCAGGCAGCGCATTGGCGCTGGAGGACGCCGACACGCTGACCCGCGCCTTGACCTTGTGGCGCAATGTGCAGGGTCTTTTGAAATTGACGGTGCCAGAGCCCTTCAGCGAGGCCGACACGCCCGCAGCGGTAAAAAAATTGATTGCGCGCGGCGCCGGTGCGATTGACTTCATGACTCTCAAGCAGGATATGGATGCCGCCGCGCGCGTCGTCCACGGCCTGTTTCATCGATTGGTCGAGACCGCGGCGGCCAAAATGGCGGAGGAACGTGCACCATGACCCTTGAGATCGGCGACAAGGCCCCTGATTTTACCCTGCCCACGGATGGCGCCGGCACGATGCGGCTATCGGATCTCAAGGGGCAGAATGTCGTGTTGTATTTCTATCCCAAGGACGACACCTCCGGTTGCACCGCCGAGGCCTGCCAATTCCGCGATCTGTTCCCCAAATTCGGCCGCACAGACACCACCGTTATCGGAATTTCACGCGACTCGATCGCATCGCACGACAAATTCAAGAAGAAATACAAACTGCCGTTCACCCTCGCCTCCGACGAGCAGGGTAAAGTGACGGAACGTTACGGCGTCTGGGTGCAGAAGAGCATGTATGGGCGCAAATACATGGGCATCGAGCGCTCCACCTTTCTAATCGACGACAAAGGGGTGATCCGCGGCATTTGGCGCAAGGTCAAAGTTCCCGCACATGCCGAAGAAGTGCTTAACGCGATCAAGGCATCGTAACCGTCAATCTGGCCGTCTAGCCACGATGCATTGGAATGCAGGGGCTACAGCCTTGCACGGTCGCGTGGTAGAATCCTACCGATGGCGCTCCGGAAAATCTTCCGTAAGTCGGATTTTGCGGCTGCAGGACTGGCGCTGGCGGTATTTTTCGCCGCCGTGGTGCCGCTTGCCAATGCCACTGCTCCTGTCGTCGTTAGCCAGCGCGACCGCCATTTCAATCCGGATACGTTGACCATCCCCGCCGGCACTGTCGTCCACATCGTCAACGACGACCGCGTCACTCATCACGTCTACGTCGATTCGCCGACGATGAAATTCGACTCGGGCGAGCAACCGATGGGTACGACGGTGGACTTGGAATTTGACCACACCGGCACGTATCACGTGCTGTGCGCAATTCATCCAACCATGCACCTGTTGGTGACGGTGCAATAGGTTCAGCGCGGCAGGACCGGAACTTCGACCGGTTTGGGATCGGACGTCAGGGTGTTGAGAAAGGCGATCAAATCGGCCTTCTCGTCGGCCGTCAGGTGCAGCGGCTTGATGAAATCGGCGCGGCTGGGACGGTCGATGCCCCCACGATCGTAGAGATCGATGACGTCAGCCAGCGTCGCTTCCGAGCCATTGTGCATGTAGGGCGCACGCCGCACCACGTCGCGCAGCGTCGGCACCTTGAACGCGTATTTGAGCTTCACCGTGTTCGAGAACAGTCGCGCCCGGCCGATGTCGGCGCCGGTGGCAGTACCGACGTCATAAAATCCTTCGTCGGTGAACGCCCAGCCGATATGGCAGTTCGCGCAACCGGCCTTGCCGGTGAACAGAACGAACCCGCGTTTGGCCTGCGCGTCGATTGCTTTCTCGTCGCCGTCGACCCAGCGGTCGAAGGGCGCGGGACCAGACACGATGGTGCGTTCGAACGTCGCCAGGGCGTCCCCGATATGCGCTTCGGTGATGGCGTGATCGGGAAATGCCGCCGCAAACGCCGCGCGATAGCCGGGGATCGCTGAGAGCGCCTGAATGAGGTCAGCGGGCTTGCGGTTCATGATCCCGGGATTGGTGATTGGCCCGGCAAATGCCACTGCCTCCAGCGAGGGAAAATGGCCGTCCCAACCGAGGACCGGCGCCCACGCGATATTGAGCAGCGTCGGCGTATGGGTCTTCATTTCCTGCGTGCCGACACCCAGACGAAGCCCGTCAGTCCATGACAGGCCGGGATTGTGACAGCTGGCGCAGGATTGGGTTCCGTTGCCCGACAGGATCGGATCCCAGAACAGCAATTCGCCCAGATGGGCCTTGGCTTTTGAATACGGATCGTCGGACGGGAACGGCGTCGCTTTCGGCCGGGCAAATTCCGCCTTCAATTCGGCCAATGTAGCTTGCGAAGGTCCAGCCGCGTCGGCGGACGCTCCGGGAAACGCGACGCGAAGCACGAGAACCGCCGCCGCGATGGCGACCGGCGCCGACCACAGCGCGCGCGACGCCCAGCGACGTGTCTTGGCACCAGTCCGTTTTATCGTCAGCACGACGCGACCGTCGCAGCTTGCGGTGCACGCGCCGCTTCGGGTAACAGGACGGTGACCGTCGTCCCTCGCCCGCGCGCGCTGGCGATCTCAAGCCGGCCGCCATGCAATTCGATGATGCTCTTGCACAAGGGCAGGCCCATGCCGGTGCCCTCGTAGCGACGCGACAGGCTGCTGTCGACCTGACTGAACGGCGATAGCGCC
>DASQGX010000176.1:0-5632 GCA_035632395.1 Allostellaceae bacterium | reverse complement strand
CGGCGGCACCGTCACGGTCACCGCCCGGGCCTGGGAGGGCGCCGTCGAGATCGCCGTCAGCGACACCGGCATCGGCATGTCCGAGGCCGATATCCCCAAGGCGCTCGAGCCCTTTGGCCAGATCTCCAACGCCATGACCCGTGCCCACGAAGGCACCGGCCTCGGATTGCCGCTCTCCAAGAGCCTGGTCGAGCTCCATGGCGGCCAGTTCTCCATCGTCAGCACCCCAGGCGCCGGCACAACCGTCACCGTCACGCTGCCGGCCGAAGCCGGCGCGCGTGACGTCGGTTTACGCGGTGTCGCCTAGCTTCAGGCTTTGGTCAGCGTCAGCGAGTAACGCGGATCGGCGGCCAGGCACTCGGCCTCCGGCAAACCCAGCTCCTTGCGTACGATATTGGTGCCTTGGACCATCGCGACCATCTTGTAGGTCGCATGCCGCCGGCTCATGCCTTCCCGGCCCATGCCGCAATCCGACGACACGATCAGCCGTTCCGCCGGCACGTGTTTCAGCGCCTCACGGATGATCGCCGCAACCTCGTCCGGCCGTTCGACTTGCAGGGTATGGTGGTCAATGACGCCGATAACGATTTTCTTGTCCTTGATGATCTGGCCGATCGCCTTGAGATCGCCGGTGCCTGAGGAGCAGGTCTCGAAGGTGAGGGCGTCGGCGTCGACCTGCGCGAGCGCTTCGAGCGTCGGTTGATAGCTCTGCACGTCGCGGAAGATCCGCTGCTGCGACGGATTACCCCAACAGGTATGGCACCAGACCTCGGTCTTGCCGCGCAGGCCTTTGACCGTGCCGTTGAAGATCTTGATCAATTCGGCCGTACCGAGCTTACCGAAAGTCGGTCCGCGCGCCGGCACCATGTGAATCTGCGGCTCTTCCATCTGAATGACCGGACAGCCGGCATCCGCCAGATCGTTGAGCTCCTCGTTGAGCGCCTTGCTCAGCGCCAGGGTGCGCTCGACCGGGTCCTTGTAATATTCGTCGACCAGGCCGATCGCCAGCAGCTCGGGCGTGATGGTGCCGAACTTCACGGGCTTCTTGGTCATGCGCTGCGCGACGCGCCACATCGCGGCGTATTGCAGGTCGCCCCGGCCGATCGGTCCGATCACCTTCGGCAAGACGCGCGCCTCGAGGAAATCGTGCAGGATATGGCCGCGTGGAAAGGGAACGGCGCCGACGCTGTACTGTGTTGGCCGCGGCGCGCGATCGAATCCCGCCATGCGCAGCGGCGCGTAGCTCTGCCAGCTCATGCCACCGACTTGCTCGTCGTAATGCGCGTCGCCATCGGTGGCGATGTCGAGGCCGGCAACCTCCTGCGCCCGCAGGAAAACCGATACCGCGTCCTCGTATTGCTCGCGATGACGCGAATTCGCCATCGCCTCGAGAAAGGTCTGGCTGCCGAGCACGGCGTCGTACCAAGCCGGCCGCGGCAGCGAGCCGATGATCGACGTCGGCAGAACCACGTTTGCGGATGCCTTGAACATTAGACCCTCCCCGGTCGCCTTTTATCGTTGGCGCGCTCGGGCGGCAGTCTAGCGGAATCGCGGCGGCGCCCAACCCGCAAATTGGCCCACCGAACTAGGCGACGGATGCGGTGGGATGTGGCATAGAACGTGGCGATGCGCCTGTCCTTCCATGGCGCGGACCGCGACGTCACTGGTTCGTGCCACCTCCTCGAAGCTGCCGGCAAACGCGTGCTGATCGACTGCGGCATGCTGCAGGGCAGCCACGAGCTTGATGCCGAGAATGCGGCGCCGTTCGGCTTCGATCCGAAGACGATCGACTTTATGCTGTTGACGCACGCCCATCTCGACCATTGCGGACGAATGCCGCTGCTATACCGGCAAGGCTTCCGCGGCGAAGTGATTGCGACAGCAGCGACACGCGAGCTGGCGCGCTTGGTGATCGCCGATGCGGCGCATCTTCAGGATGAAGAGATGCAGCGCCGCGCCCGCCTCAACCAGCGCCACGGTGGCAATCACGTGCCGCCGAAGCCGCTCTTCACTTTGGTCGATGCGTCCAACAGCCTGGGATTATTCAAGCGGACCGCCGATTACGGCCAGCCGATCGGTGTCGCTCCCGGCATCACCGCCACTTACTACGATGCTGGCCATATCCTCGGTTCCGCCACCATCCTCGTCGAGGTGGACGACGGCGGCAGTCGCAAATCGGTACTGTTCTCCGGTGACATCGGCAATAGCGGGCGGCCGTTGCTGCCGCCGCCGTCGACGCCGGCACAGGCCGATTTCGTCGTCATTGAATCGACCTACGGCGACCGGCCGCACCGCCCGATCGATCAATCGGTCACCGAGCTGCTGCAGACGATCACCGCAACGTTCGCGCGCGGCGGCAACGTGGTGATCCCGACGTTCGCTCTCGAGCGCGCGCAGGAGATACTGTACGTGCTGCATCACGCCGTGGCCGCGAACCAGCTGCCACCGAGCGTGAAAGTGTTTCTCGATTCACCGATGGCGATTTCGGCGGTCGACATTTTCGAGCACTATCCCAAGAGCCTGCAGCCGCCGATCATCGCGATGATAAGAGACGGCGAGGATCCCTTTGCCGTGCCGGGATTGCGCAATACGCGCGACCGCGCCGATTCGATCGCGATCAATTCGGTTACAGGCGGCGCGGTAATCATGGCCGGGTCCGGCATGTGCACTGGCGGCCGCGTCCGGCATCATCTGCGCTACAACCTGCCGCGGCCGGAATCGAGCATCGTGTTTGTCGGCTATGCCGGCGCCGGCACGCCGGCGCGGGCCATCATCGACGGCGCCAAATCCATTCGCCTGTTCGGCGAAGACGTTGCGGTCCGTGCGTCGATCCATACGCTTAACGGCTTTTCCGCCCACGCCGGCCAGCCCGAGTTGGTCGCGTGGCACGCCGGAATCCGGGGCAAGCGTCGTACCTTCATTGTCCACGGCGAAGAACGCGCGATGAATGCACTGGCGCCGCTGCTACGCGACACCATCGTCGAAATTCCGCAATTGCACAGCGCCTACGAGCTCTGAGGCGCTACCTAGGCACCGTCGCGCCCGCTATTCTCTCGTCGTCGGAAAGGAGGCTCGCTTGGCGCTGCGCATTGTCACCGGCAGTTATGGTCTGACGCAGACCCTGAAAGATAATCCTGACGCGCGCGGCGGGCTTGATCTCGAATTTATCGAGTTCGAATCGATTCCGGCAGCGATGCGGCGCCAAGTACGTAATCTGGAATTCGACGTTTGCGAAATGGCGCTGACGACCTATCTTTGCGCGCGCGCCGCCGGCAAACCGATCACCGCGATCCCGGTCTTCGTCACCCGCAATTTCCACCATTGGGCGGCATTCCGCCATGTCGATACCGGCATCCGGACGCCGAAGGATCTCGAAGGCCGGCAGGTCGCGGTCAACCGCGGCTATACCGTGACGACGGGTCTGTGGATCCGCGGCGTGCTGCAGCATGAATACGACGTCGATCTCGAACGAATCACGTGGCTGCCAACGGACGAGGAACACGTCGCCGAATATCATCCGCCGGCGAACGTCGATTACCGGTTCCGCGGCCGTTCGGCCGAGGAGCTGTTGCTGAAGGAAGGCGTCAGCGCGGCGGTTGGGGATGTGCGCTCGAACGCGCCGGAAATAAAACCGCTGATTCCCGACGCGCGCGAGGCCGGCTTCGCGTATTACCGTAAGACCGGCATCTATCCGATCAATCACATGGTCACGGTCAGCGAGCGGGCGCTGGCGGCGCGGCCGACTCTGGCGCGTGAGTTGTTCGAAATCTTCAAGGCGGCGAAGGCGGCCTATCTAAAACGGCTCGACGCCAGCGGTGATGGCTCGGCCGCGGACCAGGCGGCGCTGGCGGTCAGGGCGGTGGTCGGCGATCCGTTTCCTTACGGCGTTGCCGCCAACCGCAAGGCGCTGGAAGCGGCAACGCATTTCTGCGTCGAGCAGCACATTACACGCGACAAGCTCGCGGTCGAGCCGTTGTTCGCGCCGGATACGCTGGCGCTGGCCTAACCCTTAGGCTCGCACCGGCAGCTTGAGACGCGGGAACACTTTGCGCGCATTGCCGGAATAGATCTTGGTTTTGTCAGCGGCGGATAAATTCGCGGCGTCGATATAGCGCTTGGTGTCGTCGTAAAAATGGCCAGTCTCGGGGTCGATGCTGCGCACCGCGCCGACCATCTCCGAAGCGAACAGGATGTTGTCGGCGGGCACGACCTTAAGCAACAGGTCGATGCCTGGTTGGTGATAGACGCAGGTGTCGAAATAGACGTTGTTAAGCAGCAGTTCGTTGAGCGGCGGCCGCTTCATGTCCTGCGCCAGGCCGCGATAGCGTCCCCAATGGTACGGCGCCGCGCCCCCGCCGTGCGGAATGATGAACCGCAGCGTCGGGAAGTCCTTGAACAGGTCCGCGGTCAGGAACTGCATGAAGGCGGTGGTGTCGGCATTGATGTAATGCGCGCCAGTCGCGTGGAAGTTCGGATTGCACGACGAGCTGACATGCACCATCGCCGGCACGTCGAGTTCGACCATCTTCTCATAGATCGGATACCACCATTTGTCGGTCAATGGCGGATCGGTCCAGCGGCCACCGGACGGGTCGGGATTGAGATTGCAGCCGACGAAGCCGAGCTTCGTCACGCAGCGTTCGAGCTCGGCGATCGAATTCTTCGGCGGCACGCCGGGAAATTGCGGCAGCATGCAGACGCCGACGAAATTTTCCGGATAGAGCTGGCAGACGCGGTGGATCATGTCGTTACAGATCCGCGCCCAATCCTGGCTCGTTGCTTCGCTGCCCAGGTGATGCGCCATCGCCGACGCGCGCGGCGAAAAGATCGTCACATCGGTGCCGCGTTCGCGTTGCAGCTTGAGTTGCGCCTGCTCGATGCCAGCGCGGACGGCGTCGTCGGGAATCGCAAGCGTCGCGGAAGCCGGCAGCGGCGCGTGGCTCTTCGCCGCCGCCAGCTGCTGTTCGCGGAAGCTTTCGAGCGCCTTCGGCGCGGTGGTGTAATGGCCGTGGCAGTCGATGATCATCGCGGCGGATGCTAGGAAGCGCGTCTTTGCTTGTCAAACCGTGCCGCTGCTAGGATGCGCCGCCGGAGTGGGAGGGACGATGACCGATATTCCGCGCCTTAACGGCGTGATTCGCGCGCTCGAACAGGGCCAGCCGACCTTCACCGCCTTCACCATCGCCGACATCGAAAATGCGCTGGCCTTCAGCCAGTCGAAATACGATGGCGTCGTGTTCGAGATGGAGCACAATCCGTGGGACATTCGCATGCTGCGCGATTGTCTCCAGTACATGCTCAATCGCCGTCAGATCGCCGACGTGAAATCGGTCGCGCCTGCCGTCACGCCCATGGTTCGGATTCCGCCCAATGGCGGCGAGCTGAGCCAGGTCTTTGCCAAGCAGGCGCTCGATCTCGGCGTTTACGGCATCATCTGGCCGCACATTTCGACGGTCGAGCAAGCGCGCAACGCGGTCGCAGCTTGCCGCTATCCGCGTCTCAAGACGGCGCCGCTTTATGAGCCGGCCGGCCTGCGCGGCGACGGCCCGACCGCGGCGGCGCGTTATTGGGGCCTGACGCAGCAGGAATACTATTCGCGCGCCGACGTCTGGCCGCTCAATCCGAAAGGCGA
>DASQGX010000175.1:0-4118 GCA_035632395.1 Allostellaceae bacterium | reverse complement strand
CTACCTCGCGGGCGCAATCGTCGGTGCGATCGGCTTCGGCCAGCTCACCGACCTCTATGGCCGCAAGCGGTTGTTCAGCATCACCGTCATGGTCTATGCGGTCGCCACCATCGCTACCGGTTTTGCGTGGAACTTTGCGTCGTTCGCGCTGTTCCGCTTTTGCACGGGCGCCGGCATCGGCGGCGAATATGCCGCGATCAACTCGGCGATTGACGAGCTAATCCCGGCGCGCGCTCGCGGTTGGACCGACCTGGCGATCAACGGCACCTTCTGGATCGGGGCGGCGCTCGGAGCGGGGGCGTCCGTGGTTCTACTCGATCCCCGGCTTTTGCCGGCGTGGCTCGGCTGGCGCCTTGCGTTCGGCATCGGCGGCGCGCTCGGCTTCGGGGTCATAGTGTTGCGGCGGTATGTTCCGGAAAGTCCGCGGTGGCTGATGACGCACGGTCGGATCGCTGACGCAGAAAGCGTCATGCGTGGAATCGAGAGCCGCATCGGCAAGCATATCGGCGCATTGCCGCACCCGACCGGCAAGCCGATCCGCCTCGTGCCGCGCGGGCCGGTACGGCTTGTCGAGCTCGGCATCGTGCTGCTGCGCCGCTATCCGCGACGCACCGTTCTCGGCCTGACGCTCATGGCGGCGCAGGCGTTCTGCTACAACGCCGTCTTCTTCACCTATGCGCTGGTGCTGCAACGTTTCTACGGCGTGCAGCCAGAGCGCGTTGGCGTCTATATCGTCGCCTTCGCCGCCGGCAACTTCCTCGGCCCGTTGCTGCTTGGCCGTCTGTTCGACACGATCGGCCGCCGGATCATGATCGCGCTGACCTATGGCATCGCCGGCGGCCTCATGGCGGTGACGGCACTGCTTTTCGTTTTCGGCGGGCTCGACGCGGCCGGCCAAACGGCGCTGTGGACGGCGATCTTCTTCGTCGCCTCGGCCGCCGCGAGCGCGGCTTATCTCACGGTCGGCGAGGCGTTTCCGCTCGAACTGCGCGCGCTCATTATCGCGTTGTTCTACGGCTTCGGCACCGCCATCGGCGGTATCGCTGGTCCGGCGCTGTTTGGATTCCTGATCGAAAGCGGCTCGCGGCCGGCACTGATGTGGGGCTATCTGCTGGCTGCGACACTGATGATCGTCGCCGCGGCGGTCGAAGCCGCCTTTGGCATCGACGCGGAACGCCGGCCGCTTGAAGACATCGCCGCGCCGCTCTCAACCGACGGCTAATCGCGTATTCTGCGTCAGACGCCGGAAAGCGCGTCGCACTCACCGCGCATGCCTCCCCGCACAATATCTCATTGAGCGGCCGGCACCGAACCGCGCTAGCTTGCCGCGGAAATTTCGGAGCCACAATGTCCGTCGAAACCGAAGCGCGCGTCGTGCAGGATCCGCGGCCGCGGCATGCCGCCATCGCGGGCATGTCGGCATTGCTGCTCGGCATTGGCTTGTCGCGGTTCGCATTCACGCCGCTGATCCCTGCGCTGGTGCAGGCCGGATGGTTCACCGCCGCGCAAGCCGGCTATCTCGGCGCCACCAATCTCGCCGGTTACCTCATCGGCGCGGCCCTCGCGCGGCGTGCGGCGCGCCATGTTCCGGCGATGGCGCTGGTGAAGGCAGCGATGATCCTTGCCGCGGCGAGTTTCGCCGCCTGCGCCGCGCCGCTTGGCTTCACGTGGTACTTTGGCTGGCGGCTGATTTCCGGAATCGTTGGCGGCGTGCTGATGGTTCTCGCGCCGACCGCTGTGCTCGCAGCAACATCCGTGCACCGTCGCGGCCGCATCGCCGGTGTCGTGTTCACTGGCGTCGGCGCCGGCATCGCCTTATCGGGCACCGCGATTCCGTGGCTGGTGCGCGCGGGTCTGCCTACCACCTGGATGACATTGGCCGTCATCGGGGTCGCCTTGACGCTGTTGGCGTGGGGCGGCTGGCCACACCACGCGCATATTCCTGACGCGCGTACGCCATCGGCGCGGCCGCACCTGTCACCGACAATCATGCGCCTGGTGATTTCATATGGTGTCCTCGGTCTTGCCTTCGCGCCACCCACGGTCTACTGGACCGACTTCATCGCCCGCGGCCTCGGCTTGGGCTTGGGCGTCGGCGGATTCTTCTGGCTGGTGCTTGGCCTTGGCGCCGCCTGCGGTCCAATGCTCACTGGCTTCGTCGCCGAGCGTTTGGGTTTCGCGCGGACCTACACACTGATCCTTGGTGCGCTGGCTGTTTGCATCGGCGCGCCGGCAGCGTGGCCCGGCATGCCAGTCCTATTGCTTGCGTCGTTCGGCACCGGCGCCTTCGGTCTCGCGACGACGTCGCTGGGATCCGGCCGTGCTGCCGAATTGGTGCCGATCGAACAGCATCGCCAGCTTTGGGGCTGGATGACCCTCGCCTATGCGATCGTGTACGCGGCCGGCGGATATATCAGCGCTTTCATCTTCGCCCGCGCTGGTTCGTATTCTCTATTGTTCGCGTTCGGCGCGGCGATGGCGCTGGTATCGGCGCTATTCGCATGGCTATCGGCGCGCAGCGATTGGACCGCCGGTTAGGCCGGTTGCAAGAGCCCCCGGCGCAGTCGCCGCGAGCCCGAGCGGGTCGCAGGAGCGCAGTGACTCCGCGCTGATGATCAAGCTATAATCAACGCCAAGGTTAGTGGATCGAAAAACACAATTCGGGTGTCATGCTAACCAAGGAGAAAAGACAATGGTGGGAGGGATCTTCCGTGCGCGCGGGGGCGCGTTTGTTGCCCCGCTGATTGCCGCCGCCGTCCTGTCTGCAGCCGCGACGGCGCACGCTCAGAAGCCGATCGTCATCGGCGCTTCGATTTCCGAAACCGGACCGCTCGCCGTCGACGCGGCCTATCACCTGAAAGGAATCCAGCTCGGCATCGCCGACGCCAACGCGCATGGCGGATGGCTCGGCCGCAAGCTCGAGCTCAAATTATACGACGACCAAAGCAATCCCGGCACGGCAGTGCGGCTTTATACCCGCCTGATTACCGAGGATAAGGTCGACCTGCTGGTCGGACCGTATTCGAGCGGCATCAGCCAGGCCGTCGCACCGCTGATGAACAAGTACGAGCATGTGACGCCGATGCCTGGCGCGTCGCTGCCGGCGATATTCTCGGCTGGCAACAAGTGGACCTTCCAACTGCTGCCGCCGGCCACCGGCTATCTCGACGGCATGCTGCCGATGACCAAGGCGATGGGCGCGCACAAGGTCGCCATCCTTCAGGCGCAACTGTCGTTCACGCTGGCCTGCGGTCAGGCACGGCTCGACCAGGCAAAGGCCCTCGGTATGGACGTGGTTTACAGCACGACCTATGCGATGCCGCCGCCGGATTTCTCGTCGATCGCGCTGGCGATCAAGAGCGCCAATCCCGACGCCGTGATCGTGTGCTCCTACTATCCTGACGCGGTCGGACTGGCTCAAGCGTTGCATCGCATCGGCTATGCGCCGAAGTTCTTCGCCGAGACCATCGGTCCGGCCGAAGACCAGTTCGTGAGCGCGTTGGGACCGATCACCAATCGAATCATTTCCAACACGAGCTGGTGGTCGAGCCTGAAGACCCGCGACAACGCCGGCTTCATCGCTCGTTACAAGGCGATGTTCCACGAGGACCCGGATTACCACTCGGCGGCGACCTATGCCGCCATGCAAGTCCTTGGCGCGGCGGTCAAGGCGACCAAGTCACTTGACCAGGAGAAGCTGCGGGCGTGGATCGCGACCCACGAGGTCGAAACCGTGCAGGGCATGTTCAAGAGTGGCCCGACCGGTCTGTCGTTAGGGTTCGACCAGTACATGTTCCAGATCCAGAACGGCAAACGCCTCCTGGTCTGGCCGGCGAAGGACGAACAAGCGAAGGCGCAGGTCCCCTACACCGGCCAATAGCCGGAGAGGCCATACAAGGGGGTTGATGGTCGGGTCGGCCGGGTGATCGTACTGCAGCTGGTCGTCAACGGGGTGCTCCTGGGCGGGACGTATATCCTGCTCGCCCAGGGGCTCAACCTCGTTTTCGGCGTCATGGGCATCGTCAACCTTGCCCATGGCTCGATCATCACGGTCGCGGGCCTGTTTACTTATTGGTTCGTGACGCACACCGACCAAAGCCCGCTTTGGCTGATCCCGT
>DASQGX010000174.1:0-3697 GCA_035632395.1 Allostellaceae bacterium | reverse complement strand
GCGGCCGAGCTCGGCAGTCAGCACCGCGTCTTTCACCGTCATGCAGCCGGCGGTGTTGGGCAGGAGGGCGTATTTTTCATCGAGGATATCGACCAGACTCTCGGCATAGGCTTCGAGGCTGATGCGGCGGATGGCGACGGTGACCAGCGCCGGTTGCGCCGCCGCCAGCGCATCGAGCAGCACCTGCTGATTGGGATAGCCGCCCGAGCCCATCAGCAGGCGCGAGGCGAAGCCCTTGCCGGCAATCGTCAGCACGTCGGCGGGCTTGTTCGTGGTCGTCGTGTCCATCTCAGCCGCCACCGAATGGTTTGACGATCTCGACCGCGTCGCCAGGCGCAAGCGCAACCTCGGTCCAGCGCCGCGCCGGCACCACCGCGCCGTTGACCGCGACGGCCACGCCGCGCGGTCTGTCGATGCCGCGCGCGTGCAGAAGGTCGGCGACGGTCGCCGCCATCAGGCGCTCGTCGCGGCCATTGACGCGGATGGTGGCGCTCATGCCCGCACCTTTGGCTGGAAACGTGAAGGCGTAAACGGCGCCATCGCCGCGTCGATCTCACCGGACAGCAAATAGTGCGCGATCAGATCCGCCGTCACTGGCGTCAGCAAAATGCCGTTACGGTAATGGCCGGTGGCGTGCACCAGGCCGGCAACGCTGCTCGGCCCCAACAGCGGCGCGTCGTCGCGCGAGCCGGGGCGGAAACCGACCCACATTTCGTCGATCGCCAGCTCCTCCGTGCCCGGCACGGCGCGCCAGGCGCCTTCGAGCAACGCGAAAATGCCGCCCGCGGTGAGATCGCCATCGAAGCCTTTTTCCTCGACCGTGCCGCCGACGATCAGCCGGCCGTCCTGGCGCGGCACGAGATAAGCGCGCGGCGCCCAGACGACATGGCGCAGCAGCGGCGAAGCCGGGTCCATCTTGAGCGCCAGCATCTGACCCTTGACCGGCCGTACCGGCGCGCGCGCTTCGGCCGGCAAGCCGGCGATCTCGCCTGACCAGGCACCAGCCGCCAGCACGACAATCGAGACTTCAATGCGCGTGTCGCCGACGACCAGGCCGGTGACGCGGCCGGCCGAGACTTCGATCGCACTGACCGGCGCGTGCTCGCGCAATGTGCCGCCGGCAGCGAGGAAGGCGCGCTTCAGCGCGCGCACCAGCATGCGGTTGTCGGCCTGATAGTCGCCGGGACTGTAGACCGCGGCGGCGAGCGACGGATTGAGGCGCGGTTCGCGCGCCAGCGCCTCGCGCGGCGACAGCCATTCGAGCACGATGCCGTGCTCGCGCTGGAAGTCATAGGTGAAGCGAAGCTGCGCCGCGTCGTCGCGGTTGAGCGCGATCATCAGCGTGCCTTCGCGGCGCAGATCGACCGACAGGCCGGAGGCCTGTTCGACCGCGGCAGCGAATTCGGGCCACAGCGCCAGGCTGCGCCGGTTGAGCGCAGCGAGATCGCCTTCGCCCGGCTCGGTCTCGACGCCGGCGGCAAGCATGCCGGCCGCCGCCCAGGAGGCGCCGTGACCGGCTTCGCCGCGTTCGTAGATCGTCACGGGCACGCCGCGCTGCGCCAAGCGCCAGCCGATGGCGAGGCCGATGGCGCCGCCACCGATAATGGCAACGGGCTCAGACGGGCGTTTCATGGCGGCTTGGTCGCGGATGGCGGGCTCCCTTCGCTGGCATTATCCAGACAGGTTCCGTGGGTATGATCTCAGCCGGCGCAGTGCCGGCACCCCAGCCACCGTCGAATCTGTGCCCGCCACGTCGGACTGGCAAGGGGTTTTTGCGCACAGAATCGGCGCGGCGCGATCGATGGAATTCTTCCAAGAATCCAGACCGCTAAGTAGCATGGCCGGACGATGTTCGCCGGATTCCAGAAATATTTGTGCGAAGAGGCGGCGTAGCCGAGTGCCATGCGCCCGTAAGCGGGTAGCCCATTTTCACGCAGAGAACGAGGTACGAAACCGCGCGCGCCGCGGCAGGCGTCGTCCATACCCCAATGAGGTATAATCGGCCTTGACGCCTGTACCCCAATGAGGTACATAAGACGCGCGTGGAAGTTCCGGTCACCGTCGCGGAAATCGATCCCTTCGAAAACACCGCCCGGCGCGCCGGCCTGACGGAGGATGAGCGTCACGGGCTGATCGATTATCTCGCCCGGCATCCGGAAAAAGGCGATCTCATCCCCGGCACCGGCGGCCTGCGCAAGCTGCGCTGGGGCAAGGGCGGGCGTGGGAAGCGAGCGGGTTATCGGGCGATCTATTATTTCTTCAGCGAGGATTTCCCGATCTGCCTGCTGGCGATCTATCCGAAGAACCAGCGGGTGAATCTGTCGGCCGAGCAAAGGAAACAGTTGAGCGCGCAAGCCGATACGTTGAAGGAGGCCTTGCGCGCTGCGGTTCGGAAAAGGAGCATGCGATGAAGAAGCGCAAGAAGATCGATATCGGTGCCGAACTGATCGAAGGCATGGGAAATGCCGTCGCGTATGCGCGCCGTCTCAAGACCGCGCGGCGCGAAACGGTCGTCAAGGTCGAGGTACCGGACCTGGTCGACGTTCGGGCCATTCGCGGCAAGCTCGGCATGAGTCAGGCGGCGTTCGCCGCGCGCTTCGGATTCAGCATCAAGAACGTGCGGAACTGGGAGCAAGGCGAGCGGCAGCCGCAAGGCCCAGCCCGCGCCTATCTCGTGGTCATCGATCGCAATCCGCAAGCGGTGCAGCGCGCGTTGGCCCGTGCATCGTAATCCAGCTCGCGCTCTCTAAATCGCACCCGCGATGAAATTGACCGCCAGCGCCAAAATGATGGCGTTGAACATGAACGACAAGACGCCGTGTCCCAAAGCCAGCCGGCGTATGTGGCGCGACGTCACTTGCACATCCGAGACCTGGCAGGTCATGCCGACGACGAACGAGAAATAGAGAAAATCCCAAAAGTCGGGCGTCGGCTCCTCGGGGAACTTGAGCCCGCCGCGATCCTGCACCCCTTTCCGCAACGGATTGTCGCCGTAGTAGAGGTGCGCGTAGTGCAGCGCGAACATCGTGTGGGTCAGCATCCACGACGCGAGCACGGCGAGACCGGCGACGATAATGCGCGACGCGGTGGGCAACTGGCCGGCCGCCTTCCCGCCCAGCATGAATCCCAACGCCACCAGGCTGACGGCGGAGGCGACGATCACGACGGAGAACAGCACCGGCCGCAGCGGATCCTGGCGGCGCGCGCGGGCGCGCATGCGGTCGGGCGTCGCGCGCGACAGTATAGCGGCGGTGCTGGCGAGGAAGACGGTCACGCCGACGATCCAGCCGAGCGCAATCGGATAGGGAAATGGCAGCACCGTCCGGAGCAGCCAAGTCACGAGCGCGCCGATGACGACCGCCACCAGAATCCGCTGATTCGGCCCGACGACGTTCAGGTACGGCGAGACTTCGGGTGAGGAGCTTCGGGCCAAGGGCGCCTCCGGCGGTTCCGGTTTAGAGGGCCGCAACCGCCGGGGCAAGACCGGGATGAGCCCGGCCAGCTATTTCGGGCCCTTCACCGCCGTCAGATAGTCGACGATGGCCGGAATGTCCTTGGGATCGACCGGCGCCTTGTAGACGTTCTTCATCTTGTTGACCTCGGCCTCCCACGCGGCTTTCGGCAGCGTCGGCTGATACAGGATCATCTCGGGCGAATGGCAGCCGGTGCAGGTGGTGCGCACGACCGCGACGTTGGG
>DASQGX010000173.1:0-5160 GCA_035632395.1 Allostellaceae bacterium | reverse complement strand
CGGCCTTGGCGGGCTGATCGAGCCGCATGCGCTTGGCGTCGGCTACGATAACATTGCCGCCCTGCTGCGTGGCGACATCAGCAATGTCGGCGCGTTGCGGCTGTTGGTGGTCAAGGCCGTCATCTGGTCGGTCGCGCTCGGCTCCGGCACCAGCGGCGGCGTCCTGGCACCGTTGCTCATCATGGGCGGCGCAGTCGGCGCGGTTTTCGGCAGCATCATGCCAGTCGGCGGCGTCGATCTTTGGGCGCTGCTCGGGATGGCGGCGATCATGGGCGGCACGATGCGTTCGCCCCTCACCGCCATCGTCTTCGCGCTCGAGCTGACTCACAACGTCGGCGCGCTGTTGCCGCTATCGGTCGCCTGCATCGCGGCGCACGCCACCACCGTGCTGCTGCTGCGGCGTTCGATCCTCACCGAAAAGGTGGCGCGTCGCGGCCACCACGTGATGCGCGAGTATATCGTCGATCCGTTCGAAACCATGCGCGTCGCCGACATCATGGCGACGCCTGTCAATACGCTCGCGGCCGATATGCCGGTTAGCGATGCGATCACGTTCTTTACCGGACCGGAGGCGGCGTCGCGCCACAAGAGCTACCCGGTGGTCGATAGCGATGGCGGCCTTGTTGGTATGGTGGCGCGTTCCGACGCGCTGCGCTGGACGATGGCCGGCTGGCCGGCTGGCCATACCCTACGTGACGTACTGGAGGACCGCGAGCTGGTCACCGGCTACGAGGACGAGCTAGTCGGGGAGCTCGCCGACCGCATGGCGGCTGCCGAAGTCGGCCGCGCGCCGATTCTGCGCCGCGGCGACGATGTCGTTGTTGGCTTGGTTGCGCGCCGCGATCTCCTGCAAGTGCGCGCCCATGTGGTTCGCCAAGAACGCAAGCGCGACACACTGATCCAATTCCGCACGCGGTCGAACGCGGCGGAACCGCAGTCGGCGGCCGATTGAACCGAGTGGCAATCGTCGCTTAGGACGTGGGACGAGCGCCCGGCGCCGTGCGCGCCGGCGGCTAAAGCATGCCGAGGATCGCGATGGCGACGCCGATGCCGAGAAGGATCGACGCGGCGGCGAACGTACCGATACCGACCGCGAAGGTAATCGCCCAGGCGAAAGACGCGGGCCCCAAAAGCGAAATCAGCCGGAGGACAAGCCCTCCGGCTGAAATCAAACCCACGAGGATCAGCGATTGAAGCGAACCGGCCATTCGAGTGCCCTACTTCCGCCTGCCGCTGGACCGTTCCTGGAAGACTGGCCGGAGAACGGGACGGAGGAAGGAGCAGGATCCCTTTGGACGACACGACGAGAACAAGGGGGTCGGCCGCGGCCAGCGGCCTAGTTCTCTCACCGTGTCACCCCGAATTCCGCTTCCCTCCTCCGTTTCTCGCTCGACGACGCCGCGGTTAGCGGCTCGCCCGCGCACCCACCGCACCGGCCGGCGCACCGGCCAGTTCGCTGGCGAGCTTCAGGCGGCTGTTGATCGCCGGACGCAGGATGAAGAAGCCCAGCACGACCGCCAGGATATTCATGCCGCAACCGACGGCGTAGACCGCGTGCCAGCTACCCGTCATATGCGTCAGCACGTTGCCGAGTGGGACGAACAGCGAGGCAACGCCCTTCGCGGTGTACATGAGGCCGTAATTGACTGTCACGTACTTGCGGCCAAAGGCATCGCCCACAGTCGCGGCGAACAGGCTGAAGATGTCGCCCCAGAACAGGAACACCAGCGCGTCGGTGATGATGAACATGATCGGCGAGTTGCCGAAGAAGCCGAACGCCAAGAGGCAGAGCGCCTCGATGCCGAAGGCGATGCACATCATGTTGGCACGGCCGATATGGTCGGAGATCCAGCCGTTAAGCGGCCGACCCACGCCGTTGGTGATGCTGTGCATGCTAAGGGCGATCACGATCGCCGGACCGGTGATGCCGAGGAACGTCGTGGTCGTATCGGCAATGCCGCGCTCATGGGCGATCGGCGACAACTGCGCCGCCGACATGAGGCCGCCCGCCGCGACCAGGAAGAACATGGCGTACATGGTCCAGAATATCGGCGACTTGAGCGCCCGTTGCGGCGGCAGATCTTCGCCGCCTTGGCGGGTCTTGATCTTGTCCATCGGCGGCATTTCTTCCGCGCGCGGTGCGCGGATGAAGAACGAGCAGACGACAACAATGCCACCCAAGATGACCGCGAACACGAGGAAGGTGTGCGCGAAACCGCTCGATTTAATCATGTCGCGGATCGGCGCAACCGTCAGCGCCACGCCGGCGCCGAAGCCCGCCGCCGTCAAGCCGCCGCACAGGCCGCGCTTGTCCGGGAACCACTTGAGGGCATTGCCGACTGAGGTGCCGTACACCGCACCGCCGGCGAAACCCGCCAAGGCGCCGCCGACATAGAACTGCCAGAGCTGCGTTGCTTGGGAATCAATGAGCCACGCGAGGAAGGTGCCGATGCCGCCGGCCAGAATCATCCAGCGCGGACCGATGCGATCGACGATGGCGCCCTCGATGGGCACCAGCCAAGTTTCGCACAAAATGAAGATCGTGAAAGCGACCTGGATTTCGGCCTTGGACCAGCCGAACTGCGTGGTGATGGGCACAACGAACAGTGTCCAGGCGTATTGCAGGTTCGCCACGGCCGACATGCAAATGATGCCCAGAACGAGCTGGGTCCATCGCGTCGACGTGAACGACCCTCGGGCCGCTGATGAAGCTTGTGACATACGGTCTTCCTCCCCAGGTTATCGCCAGTTTCCTTGGTTCGCCCCGGCACCCGCCGTGGCATACCTGAGCACTATTTAGTTATGTCGGGCTAACTAAAGTCAATTAGTTTGTCGCGGCTAAGCGTGCGTACAGCCGGCCGCACCTTGCACGGCGGGTCGTCGCAGGCCAGCTTTTGTGTAGGTTTCAGG
Source organism: Allostellaceae bacterium (assembly GCA_035632395.1). Classification (GTDB taxonomy): domain Bacteria; phylum Pseudomonadota; class Alphaproteobacteria; order ATCC43930; family CGMCC-115725; genus REEB95. The sequence continues at coordinate 2,250 of DASQGX010000173.1, read as the reverse complement.
CGACGGTACTTAAATACCGCTTAAGGGCGAAGCGTTCAGGACTCGTTGCGATTACTGCGCCGCCTGTTTGAGATATGTGATGACGTCCTGGCGCTTCTGAGCGTCTGCGAGCCCAGGGAACGGCATCTTATTGCCGGGGATGAAGCCCTTCGGATCGGCGAGGTACTTGCTCAGCGTATCCTCGGTCCAGACCACATTCGAGTTCGCCATCGCCGGCGAATAATTGAAGCCCGGCTCGGTGCCCGCCTTGCGGCCGAATACGCCGTGCAAGCTTGGACCGACACCATTCTTGCCCGGCTCGAGACTGTGGCAAGTCTTGCACACTAGGAACGCGGTCTGGCCGGGATTGGTGCCGCCGGCCGCTTGCGCCCATGCGGTTGGCGCCGCGAACACTGTCATCACTGCGATGGCGGCTATTGAACGTGCAATGTTCATGCTTACCCCCGTATGTAGATTCGGGCCGTTCTCAATTTGCCGCCGGCATCTTGATACAGATCAAAGCTAGAGACCTAGCACTTTAGTTCTCTTGTCCGGGCCGTAGGTAACGCGCACTCTCTAACTTCGGCCACGTCGCTTCGTCCTTCGGGGGTTCGGATGATGGATAGCTTGCAGAGCCTGCGACGCTTCGCGGCGATCGTAGTGTGTAGCGCCGCAGCGCTCGTCGTCGCGATCGGATCCGCCGAAGCATTGCCAAGCTACGCGCGCCAGACCGGTCAACAATGCGCCGCCTGCCACAATGGTTTTCCCGAACTGACACCCTACGGCCGCCTGTTCAAGCTCAACGGCTATACATTCGGCGGCGGCCAATCCGATCTGCCGCCGCTCGCTGTGATGGTCGTCGAGGACTACACGCACACTCAAGCCGGCCAATCGGGCGGCGCGGCAGCGCACTACGGACCGAACAACAATTTCGCGCTGGATACCGCCAGCATATTTTATGGCGGCCGGATCCTCGGCGATTACGGCGTCGGCGCCTTTGCGCAGGCGACTTATAACGACGTCCCGCGCAGCTTCCACTGGGACAACAGCGATCTGCGCTGGGCGCACGCGATGACGATCAACGGCGACGAGACCGTCTTCGGCGTCAGCTTGAACAACAATCCGACGGTTTCCGATCTTTGGAACACGACGCCAGCGTGGCGCTTTCCGTTCGTCGCCTCGCCCGGTTTGGCGCCGACGCCGTCGAGCAAGACATTCATCGAAGGCACCTATTCGCAGCAGGTGCTGGGCCTGACCGCCTATGGATTCTGGCGGAGGCTGGTCTACGTCGAGGCCGGCGGCTATCGCACGCTGTCGCAAAGCCTCGACAGTTCGCTCGGCATCCATCCGAACGGCACCGATTCGTTCGGCGGCATCGCGCCCTATTGGCGCCTTGCGGTGCAGCCGCAATGGGGCCCGAACTCGCTTGAGATTGGCACCTTCGGCATGGTGGCGAACGTCAATCCAGGCCGCGTCACCGGATTCGGCACCGACGATAAGACTGATCTCGGTTTCGACGTGCAGTACCAGTACCTCACCGACGTGCATAGCGGCTCGGTGCAGGCGTCTTGGATCAGCGAGCATCAAAATTTGAATTCGACATTCACCCAGGGCAGTTCGAGCAACCTGAATGACCAGCTGCACAGCTTCAATCTGAAGGCGAGCTACTACTATAAGCAGACCTACGGCGCGACGTTGGGCTATTCGCGAATCCAGGGTTCGGGCGACCCCGGGCTGTACGGCTCGACGTCGCCGATTGCCAACAGTCCGAACAGCGATTGGTGGACCGCCGAGGCCGATTACATGCCGTTCAATCACGGTGGGCCGGATTTTTGGCCGTGGGCGAACCTGAAGCTCGGGCTGCAATATGTCTGGTACACGAAATTCGACGGCGCCGTGACCAACTATGACGGCAATGGACGCAATGCCAGCGACAACAACACGCTGTTTGCATTCGTCTGGCTCGCATTCTGACGGCGGGAGAAAATAACATGACGCTCGCAGCGGACCGGACGAGCACGCGGCACATGCCATGGCGCTGGGCGATCGCGATTCCGCTCGCCGCCGCTCTCGCCGGCTGCAACGCCAATCAACCCGCCAGCAGTCAGGCCAATACCGGACAAATGCCCGCCGCCAACGAGCAATCGGTCGTCGAAGGCACGGTCCACGTTTGCTCGTCGTGTCACGGCTTGCGCGGCAAGAGCGTCTCACCGACCTTCCCGAACCTCGCCGGCCAGCAGAAGGACTACATCGTCGCGCAGCTCAAGGCGT
>DASQGX010000172.1:0-28873 GCA_035632395.1 Allostellaceae bacterium | reverse complement strand
CACCGAGGCGCTGCCAGCCGACGAGCTGAAGCGCCAAGGCGGGCGCTGCATGGATTGCGGCACGCCCTATTGTCATACCGCTTGCCCGGTCAACAACATCATCCCGGACTGGAACGATCTCGTCTACGAGGGCGACATGCGGCGCGCGCTAGACGTGCTGCATTCGACCAACAACTTCCCGGATTTCACCGGCCGCATTTGCCCGGCGCCATGCGAAGCGTCGTGCACACTGAACCTCATCGAATCACCGGTCACCATCAAGACCATCGAGCACGCCATCGCCGAGCGCGGCTGGGAGGCCGGTTGGGTCGGGCCCACGCCAGCCAAACACCGCACCGGCAAGCGTGTGGCGGTCGTCGGCTCCGGTCCGGCGGGTCTCGCCTGCGCGCAGCAGCTGGCGCGCGCCGGACACGAAGTCGCAGTCTATGAAAAATCACCGCGAATCGGCGGATTGCTGCGGCTTGGCATTCCCGACTTCAAGCTTGAAAAGCACGTCGTCGACCGGCGCATCGCGCAGATGCGGGCCGAAGGCGTGGTGTTTCATGTCAACGCTCATGTTGGCCGCAACGTGCCGGTGGCCAAGCTGATGAAGACGAACGACGCGGTTGTCTTCGCCATCGGCGCCGAACAGCCACGCGATCTCCCGGTGCCGGGTCGCGAGCTCTATGGCATTCATTTCGCGATGGATTTCCTGACGCAGCAAAACCATCGCGTCGCCGGCGAGAAATTCGATGGCGCGGACATTTTGGCTGGTGGCAAGAACGTGTTGGTGATCGGCGGCGGCGACACCGGCTCTGACTGTATCGGCACCTCGAACCGGCAAGGCGCCAAGTCGATCACGCAGATCGAAATCATGCCGCAGCCGCCCGAGCACGAGGACAAGCTGCTGACCTGGCCGGATTGGCCGATGAAGCTGCGCACTTCGTCGTCGCAGGAAGAAGGCGTCGACCGCGACTGGTCGGTCATGACGAAAGGTTTCACTGGCGAGGACGGCAAAGTCACCGGCCTCGATTGCGTTCGTGTGCAATGGCATCGCGACGGCGATGGGCGCGTGCAGATGGTCGAGCTGTCGAACAGCGCCTTCCATCTGCCGGCCGAGCTCGTGCTGCTGGCCATGGGTTTCCTCCATCCGGTCAAGCCCGGTGCGGTCGAAGGCCTCGGCCTGGCGCTCGATCAGCGCGGTAATATCAAGGCGAATACCGAAAACTATCGCACGAGCGTCGACAAGGTGTTCGCCGCCGGCGACGGCCGCCGCGGCCAGTCGCTCGTGGTGTGGGCGATCCGCGAAGGCCGGCAGTGTGCCCGCGCGGTCGACGAATTCTTGATGGGCCGGTCCGACCTGCCGCGCTAGGCGAGAAAATCGCGCAATGTTCGCCGGAATTCGTCCGGCTGTTCCAGGATCGAAGCGTGTCGCGCCGGCGTCAGCCAAGCGAGCTTTGCGTTCGCGATGTTGGCTTTGAGCCAGCGCGCGGCGTCGAGGAAGCTCGGAATATCGTGCTCGCCGCACACCACCAGAGTCGGTGCCACGATCTTCGCTGCCAGCCCGCGCAAATCGGCCGCCGCCAGCGCTTCGCATGCGCGCGCATAACCCTCGCCGGAGCAGCGCTCGAGCGTATCGCGGACATAGCGCACCGCCGGCGGATTCTGGGCGGCGAAATCCTGGGTGAACCAGATCTCGAGCAGGCCCGGAACCAGCGACTTGACGCCGTCCTTGCGGGCTTGCGCTGCACGCATGGCCCACATCGTGCGCAGCTCATCGGTGTAACGCGGCGTGGTGTCGATCAGGACCAGGCGATCGGCGCGCGCGGGAAAGCTGGCGGCAAAATGTTGCGCGACCAGGCCGCCGAGCGAGATGCCAGCAATCGTGGCGCGAGCAATGCCGGCCTGGTCGAGGATCGCAGCAAGCTGGGCCGACAGATCAGCAATGCCGTAAGGTGCCAGCGGTACCCGGCTTTCGCCATGGCCGGGAAAATCGTAAGCGAGCAACGTGCGCTCACGCTCCATGCCGCCGAGCGCAAGCGGCCACAGCCGATGGTCGACGCCGAGACAATGGAGCAATACAAGCGGCGGTCCATTGCCTGTCCGGTGCAAGGCGATGGTGCGCGCATCGAACGTCGCCGCGGTTTCACCCATCGCCATCTCCGTTGTTAAGTCTTTTTTGACCATAGCGCTGGGCCGCGCGCCACGCACTCGGGCAAACGCAACGTTAAGGATTCTCGTTCATGCTCCGCCGCTAAATTCCTGCGTTTCACAGCTCCGGGCATGACCAGCATCCTTAACGGCGTCTACGATCCGATGCTCGTTGTCTTGTCGATGGGTGTCGCGACCTGGGCGTCGTTCGTCGCGCTCAACGTCGCTTCGCGCATTTGGTCGTCGGCCGGCTGGACCCGCATCGGCTGGATCGTCGCCGCGGCGACCGCGATGGGCGGCGGCATCTGGTCGATGCACTTCATTGGCATGCTGGCGTTCTCTCTGCCGGTGCCGGTTGCCTTCAGCATTCCGGTTACGCTGTTGTCGCTGGCGATCGCGATTGACGTCACTGCCGTCGGTTTCGCGATTATCGCCGTCAAACGTACCGTCCCGCATCTTGTGCTTGCCGGCGTCATCATGGGCATCGGCGTCGCCGGCATGCATTACACCGGCATGGCGGCGATCCGGATGCCGGCAGCCGTCAGTTACGATCTCACGGTCGTCGTGCTTTCGGTGGTGATCGCCTGCGTCGCGGCGACGGCCGCGCTGTGGATCGCGATGCGCGACAAGGGCAGCCTCTGGCGTGCCGGCGCCGCCGTGGTCATGGGCGCGGCGGTCTACGGCATGCATTACACCGGCATGGAGGCGGCCTGCTTCACGGCAGTGCCGAACCTGCTGCACCCCCATACCGCGCAGCTCGATCGCAGCGCACTGGCGCTTGTGATCGCCGCTGCCAGCGCCATCATTCTCAGTCTTGAGCTGCTATCTGCCAAGTTCGATTACCACCTCGAATCGGTGCGCGCGCGCGAACGGCATATCGTCCAAGCCTCGACCGATCGCTTTCGCCTTCTGGTGCAAAGCTCGAACGATATCTTTCTGGTCGTCACCCGCACCGGCCAGATCACGCTGGCCATGCAATCGCAGGGCTTGGCCGGATTCGACACGAAGGCCCGCGAAGGCGGCAGCGTTTTCGACCTTGTCGAAGGCCGAGGTGTCGACTCGTTGCGCCGGGCCCTGATCGTGCACGGCCCGCGCTCCGCCGCAGCGCACGTCGACCATCTGAAGATTCGCAAGGCCGACGGATCGCTGCGCGACTACGAGGCGACGCTGTGCAACATGTCGCACGAGCCGTCGATCGCCGGCGTCATCATTACTTTCCATGACGTGACCGAACGCGAGCGCGCTGTGTCGGATCTGCTTGAGGCCAAGCAGGTGTCCGAAGACGCCAGCCGCCTCAAGAGCGAATTCATCGCCAATATGAATCACGAGCTGCGTACGCCGCTCAACGCCATCCTCGGCTTCTCCGAGATCATCATGAACGACGCGCAGGGCAAACTCGCAGAGGGCCGTTACCGCGACTATGCCAAGGACGTCAACCGCAGCGGCGCGCAGTTGCTGTCGATCATCAACGACATCCTGGATTTCGCCAAGTCGGATGCGAAGCAATTGTCGTTGAACGAAAGCTTGATCGATGCGACGACGTTGATCGGCGACAGCGTCCGCTTTGTCACGCTGGTCGCCAACAAAAAAGGCGTCACGATCACGACCAAGGTGGCGCAGGACGTACCGCATTTCCGCGGCGACGAACGCCGCTTGCGGCAGATCCTGCTCAACCTGCTGTCAAATGCGGTCAAGTTCACGCCGGCCGAGCGCGAAGTGCGCATCCTGGCGAGCGTGAATGACGCCGGCGGCATCCAGATCGACGTCGAGGATACCGGCATCGGAATTCCACCCGACCAGATCAGCCGTGTGATGGAACCGTTCTATCAAGTCGACGGCTCGCTCGCGCGCACCCAGGAAGGCACGGGCCTCGGCCTGCCGATCGCCAAATCGCTGGCCGAGTTGCATGGCGGCACCTTGCGACTCGAAAGCGCCGTCGGTTACGGCACAACCGCGCGTTTGACACTGCCGCCCGAACGCACCGTCCGACAAACTGCCGCTGCCTGAGCGGCGCGCACGGCGCCCATGCAGGCGCGGCGGGCCTCGGACCGTTGCGCTGAGGTGGCCGCGGGCCTAATGGTAGCCACCCGAAACCTGGGAGATTTCCATGCCTGCGCGCCCGGTTCTGGCGCCGCTGCTGATCGGCGTTCTGCTTGCCAGCTGCACCGTCGGTCCGAATTTCACGCCGCCTTCACCGCCCACCGACCAGGCCTATGACGCCGCGCATGCCGCGCCGCCGCCGGTCGCCGACGAACCGGCGCAGCGTCTCGCCATCGGCCAGCGGATCGCCGGCGATTGGTGGATGCTCTATCGGTCGCCCGCGCTTGACACGGTGCTGAAACAGGCGATTGCGCGCAATCGCGATCTTGCCGCGGCCCGCGCCAACCTGGCTTCGGCGCAGGAGATCGTCGTGGCCGCGCGCGGTTCGCTCTTTCCGCAGGTCGATTTCGCCGCATCGGCGGAACGCGAGAAGGTGAGCTACGCCGCTTTCGGCCTCAAACAGCCACCGGCAACTTTCAACGTGTTCTCGGTCGGGCCGATGGTCAGCTATTCGCTCGACCCATTCGGCCGCAACCGCCGACTCGTCGAGGAACAGCAAGCTCAGGCCGACGTCGAACGGTATCAGCTGACAGCGGCCTATCTCGCGGTCACCGGGAATGCCGTGACTGACGCGATCGGCATCGCCGCGATCAACGCGCAGATCGCCGCCGTCGACGACGTCGTTGCCGACGATCGCAATCTTCTCGCGCTTGTGCAGCGCAGCGTCGAGGCGGGTGGTGCGACCGACCTCGACGTCGAAAGCGCGCGCAGCCAATTGGCCGCGGACCGTACCTTGCTACCGCCGCTGCAGCAGCGGTTGAGCACCGCCCGTCACGTGCTGACGGTGCTGGTCGCGGAGACGCCGGGAACGTGGACACCGCCGGACTTTACGCTCGACTCTCTGGTTTTGCCGGCTGACATTCCGGTCAGCCTGCCGTCGGCGCTCGTGCGTCAGCGGCCGGATATTCTCGCCGCTGAAGCAGAGCTGCATGCGGCCTCGGCGGCTGTTGGCGTCGCCACGGCGCAGCTCTATCCCGACATTACCCTGACCGCCGCGGTGGAGCAGATCGGCCTCGCGCCGCATACCCTGCTTACGGCCGGCGACAACGTCTGGAATTTCGGCGCCAGCGTTACCGCGCCGCTATTCCACGGCGGCGCGCTGCGGGCGCAAGAACGCGCGGCCGAGGATAATTTCAATTCGGCGCGCGCGGTCTATCAGCAGGTGGTGCTGCAGTCCTTCGCGCAAGTGGCCGACGCTCTCGACTCGCTGGCAAATAACACCCGGCTCCTCGGCGAACAACGCGCGGCGCTCGATTCTTCCCGCCGGTCGCTCGAACTGACTCGGCGCGCTTACGAGGCGGGAGATGTGGCGCTGTTGCAAGTCCTCGATGCCTCGCGCCTTTATTCGCGGGCGCGATTGGGCTACGCGCAGGCGGAGGCGCAGCGCTACATCGATACGGCGCAGCTGTTTCTGGCTATGGGCGGCGGCTGGTGGGAGCGCGGCGATTTAAGCCAGGCTGGCGCGCAGCCAAACCAGCCCCTGGTGCGTCAGTAGCACCTGACGGCGTCGGCGAACAGCAGGTTCCCGGTCAGCGCGCGCGCGGCATCGTTGACGTAGCCGAACCGGCCCGTGACGCGTGCGCGGCGGCCTTCGTCGCATGGCGGCCGGCCTTTGCCATAAACCATGATTTGTCCGATCTGGGCGCCGCACATCGTCGGCTGGCTCAGGATGAAACTGTATTTATCGTGCGCCGAATCAAAGCTGTGTTGGATCGCAGTGCCTTGGACGGTGACGACCTCGCCGTTGAGGGCGGCACACACGTTAGGCGATGCCGAAGCAGACCTTGGTGCCATCGCAAGCACAAAGCCAGCAAGCACGACCGTGACACGGTTTTTCATCATTCTCCTCGGCACCGACGGTACACAGCGACAGCTATAACCGCGCGCGTCCGCAATGGCGACGTTGATTGCGGCGAAAGCGACCGAATATCGCAGGGCCGATCACGGCGGCAATGCGAATCGCGACCGTTCACCTTGATCTGCGCTGCGTGCCGTGCTTCCTGTGCGCCGACGAGGCGACGGAGGAACCATGGCAGATACGATCAAGGTCTTCGCGATTTGCGGCAGTTTGCGCAAAGGCTCGTATAACCGCATGGCGCTCAAGGTGGCGGCTGAGAACCTGCCGTCTGGAATGGTGCTCGATCAATATGACCGGCTCGGGGAGATTCCGCCCTATAACGAAGATATCCGCCAACAAGGATTTCCGGCCATCATCGAAGATCTGCGGCGTCGGATCAAAGCGGCCGACGGGCTGCTTTTCGTCACGCCGGAATACAATTATTCAATGTCTGGGGTGCTCAAGAACGCGATCGACTGGGCGTCGCGGCCGCCCGACCAGCCGTTTGCCGGCAAGCCGGTGGCGATGATGGGCGCGAGCATGAGCCTATTCGGCACCTGTCGGGCGCAATACCACCTGCGGCAGACCTGCGTTTATCTCGACATGATTCCGCTCAATAAGCCCGAGGTGATGATCCCCCAGGCGCAGAATAAGTTTGACACGCAGGGTCATTTGACGGACGCGGCATCACTCAAGTTCATCCAAGAGCTGATGGTAGCGCTGGCTGCGTGGATCCGGCGACTTAAGGCATAGGCGCGGTAATTCAAGAGCAAGCGCCGGAGTGTGAGTCTTTTTCGGGTGTGCCAAATAGCGGTTGCGGCACGGATCGGTCCGTGACGCAATTGATGGAGCAGAGGATGGCTCTGGCAGCATCCCAGGTGCCGACTGGCGCGAAACCCTATGCGACCGACGCACAACGCTGGGCGGCGGTCCAACGGCGCGATACCCGCGCTGACGGCCAATTCTATTATTCCGTGCGGACGACGGGCGTTTACTGCCGGCCTGGTTGCGGCGCGCGGCTGCCGCGGCGCGAAAACGTCGCCTTCTACGACAGCCGAACGGCCGCAGAAGCCGCCGGGTTCCGGCCGTGCAAACGCTGTCGGCCGGATGCGCCGCCGCTGACGAAACGCCGTGCCGCCATCGTGGCCACGGCCTGCCGCGCCATCGAGGCGGCGGATGAGTCACCGTCGCTCGCGGCACTCGCGCGCGATGCCGGCATGAGCCGCTTTCATTTTCATCGGCTGTTCAAGGCGGTGACCGGTGTGACGCCACGCGCCTACGCGGCCGCCTGCCGGGCCAAGCGGCTGCGTGCCACCTTGCCGCGTGCCGGTAGCGTGACCGAAGCCTTCTATGATGCGGGTTTCAACTCCAGCGGCCGCTTTTACGCGGTCGCCGACGGGCTACTCGGCATGCGCCCGCGCGATTTCCGCGCCGGCGGCGCGGGTACGGCGATCCGTTTCGCGGTCGGGCAATGTTCGCTGGGCGCGATCCTGGTTGGAGCGACTGCGAAAGGCATCTGCGCGATCATGCTCGGCGACGATGCCGAGCGGCTGGTGCGCGATCTCCAGGATCGATTTCCCAAGGCGCAGCTTGTCGGCGGCGACGCATCGTTCGAACGCCTAGTGGCTAAGGTCGTCGGTCTCGTCGAAAGTCCGGGCGCGGCTGCCGATCTTCCGTTCGATCTGCGCGGTACGGCATTCCAGCAGCGGGTCTGGCAAGCGCTGCGTGCGATCCCATCGGGTGCAACGACGACCTACAGCGAGTTGGCCAAGCGTATTGGCCGCCCGCGCGCTGTGCGCGCTGTGGCGCAAGCCTGCGGGGCAAATCCGGCTGCGGTCGCGATCCCATGTCATCGCGTCGTGCGCCGCGACGGCGGTCTGGGCGGTTATCGTTGGGGCATCGAGCGCAAGCGCACATTGCTCGCGCGCGAGAGCAGATTGCCGGCTGCCGCGTCCTAGGCAGGCACTGGCGCGGCAACCAGACCGAGCGTCGCGCGCACGATTTCCGGGTCTTCGGGCAAGGGCTCCAGGACGAAGCCGAGATCGCGGCACAAATCCAGCATCAGGCGATTCTCGCGCAGCACGTCACCGCGCAGCGATGCGATGCTACGGCTGCGGGCATACGTAATGATCCGCTGCATCAGGAAGTAGCCGATGCCGTGGCCTTTGCGGTCCGACCGGACGGTGATGGCGAATTCGGCTTGCTCGTTGTCGGGATCGGCGGCTAGGCGGACGACACCAACGAGATCTCCTGGCGCGGTGCCGCCGTCGGATTCGGTTAAGAGCAGCGCCATCTCGCGGTCGTAATCGAGCTGTGTCAGGCGCGCGAGCAGTGCCGGACTCAGTTCGGCGATCGGCGCAAAGAATCGCATGCGGATGTCCTCGGACTCGAGACGTCGGAACATCACCTGGATCGCTGGCGCGTCTTCCGGCCGGATAGGCCGCAGCTGATAGGCTTGTCCATCGGGCAGGACGACGTGTTCGACCAGCGCCGTCGGGTAGGGACGTATCGCCAGCCGCGCGGCGGGGTCGCCGCTCACCGCTTTGACCCGCAACCGTGCATCAAGCGCAATGACGCCTTGGGCGTTGGCGACCAGCGGATTGACATCCAATTCGGCGACTTCGGCGAAATCGACGACCAGCTGCGACAGCTTGACCAGCGTCGCGGCAATCGCATCGAGCGCCGCCGCCGGCTGATTGCGGTAGCCCTGTAGCAATCGGTAAACCCGCGTCCGGGCCATCAAGCTTCGCGCCAGCGCCAAATTAAGCGGCGCTAGCGTCAACGCCGTGTCGTCGATGAGCTCGGCGGCGGTGCCACCTTGGCCGAACAGGATAACCGGACCGAATTGCGGATCATCGGTCATGCCAAGGATCAGCTCGTAGGCGTCGCGCAGTACCACCATGGGCTCGACGGTAAATCCTTCGATGTGTGCCTGGGGCTGTGCCTGCCGGACGCGGGCGAGCATTCGTTCCGCTTCGGCGCTCGCTGCCGTTGGCGTCTGCAGATCGAGGGCGACGCCGCCGACATCGCTCTTATGCGTGATGTCGGGCGACAGGATTTTGATCGCGCAGGCCGTACCGAGGTTACGCGCGATCGCGCCGACCTCGGCGGGGTCTTTCGCCGTCTGGGCCGCTGCGACCGGAATTCCGTATGCCTGAAGGATTTCCTTGCTGTCGGTGGCGCTCAGCCAGGTGCGCGAACGCGCCAACGCCGAATCGATCAGCCGGCGAACCCGGTCGCGATCTGGAGAAAATTCTGGCGGGGCCGCGTCAGGAATCTCCAACAGCAATTGTTGCCGGCGGCGGTGGCGCACGAGGTGCATGAAGCCGCGCACGGCCTCGCTCGGCGTCGCATAAGTCGGGATCCGGGCCGCGGCGAAGACCTGTCGCGCGGCGTCGGCCGATTTCTGACCGACCCAGCTGGTCAAGAGGTTTCGATGTCCGGTGCGACCCTCGGCGGCCACGGCACGGGCTGCCTCGACCGGCGACGCCAGCGCCGTCGGCGCGTTCAGGACCAGTAACGCATCCACGTTGGCGTCCCGCCGTACGACGGCGACGGCGTCGCGATAGCGTTGCGGCGACGCATCGCCGACGATGTCGACGGGGTTACCGCGCGACCAGGTGCGCGGCAGGACACGGTCCAGCGCGGCGGTGGTTTCTGGCGCTAAAGGCGCCAATGTACCGCCGGCTTCGATCAGGCTGTCCGTCGCCATGACTGCGAGGCCTCCGCCATTCGAAACGATCGCCAGTCGCTCGCCGACCAGTGGATCGCACAAGGCAAGTGTCTCGGCGGCGTCGAACAACTCGTCGAGTTCGTAAACGCGCAGCATTCCCGCGCGGCGGAAAGCGGCGTCATAAACCGCGTCGCTGCCGGCCATGGCACCGGTATGCGAGCGGACAGCCCGGGCGCCTTCGCTGCGCCGGCCAGCCTTGACCACGAGCACCGGTTTGGTTCGCGCGGCGACGCGTGCCGCCGACATGAATTTGCGCGGCGCCGTAATACCCTCGATATACAACAGGATTGCGCGCGTCCCGCCGTCGCTCGCCAAATAATCCAGCATGTCGCCGAAATCGACGTCGGCCATGTCGCCGAGCGAGACAACATGCGAAAAGCCGATACCGCGCGCCGCTGCCCAATCGAGCATGGCGGTAATGATCGCGCCTGACTGCGCCACGAAGGCGAGATCGCCGCGCGGCGGGTCGAGATGCGCGAAGGTCGCATTGAGGTGGTGCTGCGTTGCGATGATCCCAAGGCAATTCGGTCCGACCACTCGCAGCAGATACGGCTTCGCGGCATCGAGCATACCCTGGCGCAGACTCGCACCCGCCACGTCGTCGCCCTCGCCGAAACCGGCAGTGATGACCACCGCGGCCTTGGTGCCGCGCCGGCCCAAGGCGGCAATCAGGTTGGGTACCGCCGCAGGCGGCGTGGCAATCACCGCCAAGTCCGGCGCCCGCGGCAGATGATCGACGTCGCGAAACGTGGCGTTGCCGCCGATGGCGGCGTGCGTCGGCGTCACGAGCATGATCGAGCCGTCGAAACCGCCCGACATCAAATTACGCGTCAGCACGCCACCGACCGAATCTGGCTTGTCGCTCGCCCCGATCAAAGCGACTGAGCGCGGCTTGAACAGGTAATTGAAATTGCGAACGCTCACGCGGCGGTCCCGGCTGTATGACGCAAACCCATTACCGATCCGGCGGGAAACGGCGTTGATTCATGTCAAGCTTCCTGTCCGTTTGACCTAGGTCAAGGCGCCACCCGTCTGCCCGCGACATGATCGCACAAAAGCAAAGGACCCGGCATTGCTGACCTTGGTGGACTGTCTCGACTTGTGCGACCTCGGCCGCGAGGAGATCGAAGCGATCGCCGAACACGAGCATTTGCCCGAAGTGATCGCGGCCGAGTTGGGCAATTACCTGGTCCATACGGCCAGTGGACAGCGCGCGATCAAGGACATCATCCGGGATGATATACTGGCGGCCCAGGCGCGCGGCGATTTTCGCCACTCCGCCAAGCTCAAACTCTTGCTGCGGCACTTCATCGATCGCTGCCGCAACGAACCCGAGTTCAATTGCTGCTGAGCGTACGTGCCGTGCCGGCGTACCATGCCGGCCATGACGCCAGCCGATCAGAGCGAGACCGTCGCATTCCTGAGCCATGGTTCGGCCTACGGCTTGCCGGGCGCGATAGTCGAACGGCGCGAGACGCACATATCAGTCGTTTTCCTGGTCGGTGATCGCGCCTTTAAGCTGAAACGCGCGGTCGCGTTCTCCTATCTCGATTTCTCGACTCCGGACTTGCGGCGCACGAACTGCGAAGCCGAACTGCGGCTCGGCCGCGCGATGGCGCCGTCGCTCTATCGCACCGTGCATGCCGTGATTCGCAGCAGCGACGGCGTCCTCGCCCTCGACGGAGCGGGCGAGGCGGTCGATTGGCTGGTCGAGATGCGTCGGTTCGACGAAGCCGCTTTGTTCGATCGCATGGCGGCAGAAAACCGCCTGACGCCGCGGCATATGCGCGACTTGGCTGATGCGATTGCGGCATTTCACGCCGCCGCCGAGCCTGTACCGCGTTGGGGCAGCCCGGATGCCGTGCGCGCTGTGATCGCCGATATCGTCGCCAATCTGCAACGTGCTTCGGTCGCCAGCGACGCCGAGGTCACTGCTGTTGCGACGCAACTCAAAACGGAATTCGCCGTCCAACGGCCGGTCATCGAACGGCGCAATCGCGAAGAGCGGGTGCGCCGCTGTCATGGCGACCTGCATCTGCGCAATATCTGCCTGCTCGATGGCCGGCCGACGCTGTTTGACCCGATCGAATTCAGCGATGCGATTGCCTCGGTCGACGTGCTATACGACCTCGCGTTCCTGCTCATGGACTTGATTCATCGCGGGCATGCCGATTTCGCGGCACTGGTCTTCAACCGCTATCTGGACGTCAGCGGCGATAAAGGTGGCCTTGGTTTGATGCCGCTTTATCTGGCGATGCGGGCAGCAATCCGCGCCCACGTGACCGCGGTTGGCGGCGCCGCCGATTCCGCTCCGAGCTATTTTCGCCTGGCACAGACGTTGTTGCGGCCGGTGCCGGCGGCGTTGGTGGCAATCGGCGGCGTCAGCGGCACAGGGAAGACGACGCTCGCCCAGACGATCGCGCCGAGCGTCGGCCGCGCACCGGGCGCGCGCGTTTTGCGCAGTGACGTCATCCGCAAGCGGCTGCACGGTCTCGCGCCGGAGCAGCGGCTGACGCCAACGGCCTATGACATGGCCACCAACGTTCGGGTCTACGAAACGCTCGGCAGCGAAGCCGCGGCGGCGTTGCACGATGGCCAATCGGTCATCGCCGATGCGGTTTTTCTTCGCCCAGATGAACGCGCGGCGATCGAGGCGATTGCCTGCCAGGCTGGTGCCTCCTTCACCGGGCTTTGGCTCGCGGCGCCGGAAGCGGTCCTGGCAGAGCGGCTGACAGGACGCCGCGGCGACGCCTCGGACGCGGATGCCGCCGTGCTGCGGTTTCAGCTGGCGCAGGATCCAGGCAAGATCGACTGGAATCGCCTTGAGGCATCTGGCGGCATCGCCGACCAGGCCCAGGCCGCCTTGGCGGCGATTGCGCGGACCTAGGGCAGCAACACCGCCGCGCCTTCGAATTCGCCCGCGCGCAATTGTGCCAACGCTTCGTTCGCCTGGGCGAGCGGGAAGGGGATCGTGGTCGTCCGCACTTCGGCGCGCGGCGCGAGCGCCAGAAATTCCTCGCCGTCCTGCCGTGTCAGATTGGCGACCGAGCGCACGGTGCGTTCTTGCCACAATAGGCGATACGGAAAGTGCGGAATGTCGCTCATGTGGATTCCGGCACAAACGACAGTTCCGCCTTTCACGGTTGCGGCCAGGGCCGCCGGCACCAGCGCGCCCACCGGCGCAAAAATGAGCGCCGCATCGAGCGGCTCGGGCGGCACCGTCTCGGAACTGCCGGCCCACGCTGCGCCCAGCGAACGGGCGAATTCCTGACCTTTGGCGTCGCCGGGCCTTGTGAATGCGAAGACCTCCTGACCGCGATGCCGGGCAATTTGGATGGCGATATGAGCGGCGGCGCCGAAACCGTAAAGACCGAGCCGCCTGACCTCGCCAGCCATGCGCAGCGCGCGGTAGCCGATCAACCCGGCGCACATCAGCGGTGCCGCCGCGCGGTCGTCGAATTCTGGCGGGATGGCAAAGCAAAACCGCTCGTCGGCGACGGCGTATTCGGCATAGCCGCCGTCAATTTGATAACCGGTGAAGCGCGCCCAATCGCACAAATTCTCGCGGCCGCTGCGGCAGAATTCGCAGACGCCGCACGTCCAGCCAAGCCACGGTACGCCGACACGGTCGCCAATCCGCAACCGCTCGCTGCTGGGACCCACATCTTCGACCGTGCCGACAATTTCGTGTCCAGGGATCAAGGGCAGCTTGGGTTGCGGCAGCTCGCCGTCGACGACGTGCAGATCGGTGCGGCAGACGCCGCAGGCGCGCACCCGGACGAGAACTTGGCCCGGACCAGGCTCAGGCGGCGCCCGATCGATCGCCCGCAATGGCGCTCCGGCCTGTTCGAGAGTCATTGCCAGCATGACGCGCCAGTATGCTACGGGACGACAATGACCGGACAGGGGACGTGCGTCGTGAGCTTTTGCGACACGCTGCCCAGAAGCAGTCCGGCCAATTGGCCGCGGCCACGCCGGCCGACCACGATCAGCGGATCGTCGTATTCCGGTGCCAGCGCGATGATCGCCTCGGCCGCATCGCCGAGCCGCACGACGGTCGCGACGCTGCCGCCGCGGATTTTTTCCGCGCGCGGTTTCGCTTTTTCCAGGGTCATGCGAGCCTCGTTCTCGAGGAATTCACCGAGGGTGATCCGTTCGGATTCGAGCATGGCCTTGAAACCCGCGTCGAGAGTGAGGCGCGAATCAACCGCCGCGACACAGACGAGGGCCAATTTGGCGCCGCAGGCTTTCGCCAATGTGGCAGCGAATTCGGTCGCGCGGTCAGCGGATTCCGAGCCGTCGATGCCGACGAGGATGGTGTGCATGCCGTGCCCGCTGGGTTGTGTTTCGCTTACGGTCGCGTGAGCGCGATATGGTCCTCGACCCCGGTTACGCCGGGAACCGACCAGGCAGCGCGCTCCGCCTCCTCGCGCTCGATCCAACTCTTGACCTTGCCGCTCAGGATCACGCGCGAATCCTTGACGGCGACGGTAATTCCGCCGGCTTCGAGCTCGGCATTGCGCTCAAAGGCGGCGCGCAAACTGGCCTGCACATCGGCCACGTCGACGTGCGACCGGACCTCGATCAGATTGATGATTGCGTTGACGCCACCGAGCCGGTGGAGATCCCGCTCCGCCTCGTCGCGCTGGTAGCCCCATTCGACGGTGCCGGATAAGGTAATCACCCCATGCTCGACCTCGATACCGATTGCGCCCGGCGGAATCAGCACATCCCATTCGAGCATTTTCACCGCACGCTGCGCGATTTCGTCGTCTGCGGTTTTCTTGTCCGGCGGAAGATGGACGGCGAGTTCCTGCGCAATCGCTTTGACGCCCTTTACGCGGCGTACGGCCCGTTCGGCGGCGAATTTCTCGGCGACGCTGTGCACGTGGCCACTCAATGTGACGACGCCGTTCCGTGCCGCTATGCCGATATGGGCCGCGTTGACGCTGGGATCGAACGTGAGTTCGTCCAACACGCGCTGTTGCAATTGAAGATCGTCGCTGAGTTTCATCGCTAGCTCCTGTCCCAAGCGGATACCAACATGACACACGCCGCCGCCGACACCTTGATCTGCCTCAATCGGCCGGCCGCCGAGGCGCTGGTCAGCGTGCTGGTATCAATCTTGGGCAATCGGCGGGTCGAAATCGGCCGCCCAATTCGCTGGCGGTGCCGGCGTCTTCTCCAACGCGGCCGTAACGCTTGCAGCGTGGCTCAATTCTTCAGTCGCGAATTCCTTGGCCAATGCCTTGAGCTTCCGGTCGCTTGTTTGTCTGGCGACTGCAGCGAAGAACCGCTCTGCCCGCTGCTCCGCCGCCAGCGCCATCCGCAAAGCGTGGTGCGCTGTCATGCGGTAATGCGCCGCGTCGTAAGGTGCCGCTTCGGGGCTTTCCGGTTCTTTCCAGCGGTATTCCCAGGGTTTCAATACCGGCAGGCGACGCGTGCCGACGAGCCGACGAATGCGCTCGGCGTGGCGTGCCTCCTCGGCGGCTAGATCGGTGAACAGATGCGATACCGGCTCGTTGTGATGCACTTCGAGCTGCAGCGCAAGCTCGCGATAACGGAGGGCAGCCTCTTCCTCGATGGCCAGCGCATGCGCCAAGAAGCGCTCGAGAGTCCATTTCGGCGCGACAGACCTCCTGGCGCTCAAACCGCGAATTCCTTTTCTACGGCAACGAGGTCGCCGGACGCGACTGGCGACGCGCGCCGGGACCTCGGCCGGCTGGCGCTGCGAAATACGATGCCGGTCGCGAACGGGTCGCGCGCAGCCGCTGCCGCCGCGCGGGACCGGTCATCAAAAGGAAAGCCGGCGCCAGGGTGAATCGCATGCTTCCATTCGGTCTCGTCGGGACGGAATGTGACGCACGGGCTCAGCACCTCGACGAGGGCGAAACCCGGCCACCGCACTGCTTCGACGATCATTTCGGCCAGCCGATTGGGATCACCCGAAAAGCCGCGCGCGATGAAATTGGCGCCGGCAGCGAGCGCAATGGCCACAGGATCAAAAGACGGCATGTCGGGGCCGCCGGGTGCCATCGGGCTGTCCCAATCGGGCTCGGTCGTCGGCGAGGGCTGACCCTTGGTCATGCCGAAGACGCGGTTGTCCATCACGATATAGGTGATGTCGGTGTTGCGTCGGCAGGCGTGCAGAAAATGATTGCCGCCGATCGAATAGCCGTCGCCGTCACCGCCGACAACGATCACCTCGAGATCCGGGCGCGCCAGCTTTAAGCCGGTCGCAAACGGCAACGCCCGGCCGTGCACGCCGTGAAATCCGTATGGCGTGAGATAGGCCGGCAGGCGCGACGAGCAGCCGATGCCCGATATCAGCGCGATCTGCTCCGGTGGCATCGCCATGACCGCGAAGGCGCGTTCGATCGCTGCCAAGACGCCGAAATCGCCACAGCCCGGACACCAGATCGGCTTTACCGCGGTTCTGAACTGTTTCGCCGCGCTGGCGGCAACAAGGACATCAGCGTTCATGCGTGACCTCCCGCCTGGATGCGGGCGCAAATCTCCCGCGCGGTAAGCGGCAACGGGCCTGGTCGCGCGAGACTTTCCGCGCCGTCGGGCAGCGCGGCCTCGCTACGCAGGTAATGGAACAGCTGGCCGCGGTGATTGAGCTCGACCACAACGGTACGGCGCGCGCCGGCAAGCAGCGCCAACAATTGCTTCGGCCGTACCGGCGCGATCAGGCGCAGAGCCACGACGCGCACCGATTGTCCTTCGCGGCGCAGCCGGTCTGCCGCCTCGCGCGCGGGCGCCGCGGACGAGCCCCAGGTGACGATCGCGAGCTCGCCGTCGCCATCGGTCTCCGCCCCATCCGCGCCAAAATCGAACGCGTCGAGCTTGTGCCAGCGCTTTTCGATTTGCGCGACATGGTCCTTGGCGCTGGTAACCGGCGCACCGCCTTCGTTATGCGTCAGACCTTCGCCGACCCAGCAGCAACCGGGCATTCCCGGCGTGGCGATCGGCGAAATGCCGGACGGCGTCATCGCGTAGCGTTTGTATGGACCTTTGCCCGGTTCCGGCGCCAACCGTGTGACGCGCGGTGCCGGCGGCGGCAGGCCATCGATGACGGCATCGGCTTGACCCATCTGCTGATCGGCCAACACGATCACCGGCACCTGCAGGCGTTCCGCAAGCCCGACGGCCCATTCCATTGCCGGCAGCGAATCGGCGACGCTGGTGGGCGCGACCACGACCCGCGGAGCATCGCCATGCGCGCCGTAGACCGCGAGGTTGAGATCGGATTGTTCGCTTTTCGTCGAGATGCCGGTCGAGGGTCCGGCGCGCTGAACGTCGACGAGCACCAACGGCGTTTCGGAGGCAACTGCTAATCCGACGCTTTCGACCATCAACGAGAAACCCGGGCCCGATGTCACGGTCATGGCCGGGACGCCGCCGAAAGAGGCTCCGAGCGCCAGATTGATTGATGCGAGCTCGTCCTCGCCCTGAATCAGACGGCCGCCCAAGCGTAACAGCGCCGGCGACATCCACTCGACGAATTCGGTTGCTGGCGTGATCGGATACCCGGCGACGAAGCGGACACCGGCGCGCAACGCGCCCAGAGCCAGCGCCTGGTTGCCGCTGATCAGCCAGCGGTTGGAGGCTGGTTTCGGGTCCGGCAGGCCGGATTCGAGACCGAGCAACGCGATGTGCCGGTAGCCGGCGGCAAGCGCCGCGCGACTTGCGTCGATGGCGGCGGCACCATGCTCAGCGAGATGCTTGGGAAGGACAGCGGCGATAGCATCTTCGGGAATGCGCGCGAGCGCACCCAATACGCCGATGGCCACCATCGCCGGACGGCCGCCGCGGATTGCCTTCGCAAGATCGGCCAGCGGCAGTTCGATCAGCCGGGCACCGCTTGTGAGCATCACCGGTGGAACCGGGCCGCTCGCCGGATCGGTCAAGATGACGGCCGAGCGGCTCAACGGAATTTCCGGCGCAAAACGATCAACATTGCGCCAATCCACTGCACACAAGATGTCATATGCATCGGGCGGGCCTTCAACGCGCCAGGTGGCAAGACGGACCAGTGCCGCAGCCTCGCCACCGCGCACCTGCGAGCCCGCGAGCTTACTCATCAAACCGTAAAAACCGGCCTTGGCGGCGCCTTCGAGCAGCAGCGTTCCTGCCGTCATCACACCGGCGCCGCCGCTGCCGGCCAGCGCGACTGAATACGTCTCCGCCACGGCCGCGCTCCTAGACGTAGCCCAGCCAGTGCCAATAGGTCGCGCTGAAGATAAGCGTCAGCAGATAGGCGACAACGGTGATCGCAAGGCCGGTGCGGATGAAGTCGCGGACCGAGAACGTCGCAGTACCATAGGCCACCATGCCCTGCGGCGAGTTCACCGGCAGGATGAAGCCGAAGCTCACGACGAACTGCAGGAGCAGTGTCATGCCGATGACGCTGATGCCGGGGGTCTGCACCTTCTGCAGCACCGCGATCACGATTGGGATCATCGATGAGGCGAGCGCCGTCGCACTGGCGAAGCCGAGGTGGATCACCACGAGGAACGCCGCCATGACCGCGAGAATCGACAGCGCGCCCAGGCTGTTGAGGCCGAACCACACGACGATAATGTTGGCCAGCCATTGTGCCGCCTGGGTCTGCAGCAGCGCCGTGCCGAGGCTGATGCCGACGCCGAAAAGCAGAATTGTGCCCCACGGAATCAGCGCGTTGGCCTGTTTCCAGTTCATCACGCCGATGCCAGGCAGGAACAGCAATGCGACCGCAATCGTGGTCGTCGTCGAGCTGTCGAAGGGATGGAGAATGCCCTCGGTGGCCCAGAATGCGAGCAAGGTCAGCGAGACCGCCAGCAACCGCTTTTCTGCGCCGGTCATCGGGCCAAGTGCGGCCAAGGCTTTGGCAACGGCTTCCTTGCCGCCAGAAAGCTCCTTCGTCTCGGGCGGCATCATGGTCATCATGATGAAATAGAGCGCGACCGAAAGCGCGAGCGAAAACGGCGCCGCTGCGATGAACCAGTTGATCCAGGTGACGTCGGTGTTGAGCATCTTCTGAATGAAGCCGATTGCGATCAGGTTCTGCGCGGCGGCGGTCTTGATGCCCACGTTCCAGATGCTGACGGCCTGAACTGTCGTGATCATGATGAGGCCGGCGAAGCGGCTGGTCTTTGACATGCCGAAGGCGACGATCACACCCATCATGATCGGAATGACTGCCGCGGCGCGGGCCGTCGCGCTCGGCACCAGGAAAGCGAGGAGCGTCGCGACGACGATCGCACCGATGACGACGTGGCTTGTCCGCGTTCCAACCTTCGACAGGACATAGAGCGCGATGCGACGGTCGAGGCCGGTAATCGTCATGGCCGCGGACAGGAACAGAGCGGCCGCAACCAGTGTCAGCGCCGTATTGCTGAAACCGCCCATCGCGGTACCGAGCCCGGCCGCAGTGCCGAGCATCGCCTTCGGGTTGGCGACGTTTGGCGCGGTGCCGAGCAGGAACGCCATCAAGGCGGCGATCACCGCGGCGCTGATTGCATAGTCGAGCGCTTCAGTGACCCAGACGACGACCGCAAAACCGAACACAGCCAGCATCCGTTGTCCGGCGATCGGGAGGCCGGCAGGCGTCGGCATCAACAAGATCGCGGCCAGGACGAGCAAGGCGGCCCATAGGCCCCAGTTTTTCATCCCGAAGGCAACCGGTTTAGCAGGAGCAGGAACATGGGCAACGTTGGCCATGGTAGTCCTCCGTGGAATCGGTGCCGTAGATTGGTGGAGGAATCCGGTTGGTGCGTTGATCTACCTCAAGTCCACGAATCGGCCGTATCTGCGCCAATAAAGCCAATAAAAGCGCCGGGCATTGCCCGGCGCCATCAGTCGTCTCGGAGCATTCAAGCGGCCGCCGCCGCCATCGAGGCGGATCGATTCAATGCGCCTTGATCTCGACCTTCTTCTGCTGCTTCTGCGCTTCGGCGCTCTTCGGCAGTGTCACGGTCAGGACGCCTTTGCTGAAGTCAGCGCTAATCTTGTTGCGGTCAATGCCGTCGGGAAGGCTGAAGGCGCGCTGGAACGAGCCGTAGGAGCGCTCGCACACGTACATGTTCTTGCCTTTCTCTTCCTTCTCCTGTCGCTTCTCGCCCTTCAGCACCAGCAGGTCGCCGTTCACGCTCACGTCGACATCCTTCTCGTCCAGGCCGGGCAATTCGGCGGCGATCTTGTAGGCCTTGTCTTCCTCGGCGATGTCCACCGCTGGCGCGTTGAACGAGAAACTGGGCGCCGTTTCGAACAGTGACGGGAACGACGGGAATGTCGACCATGACGGAAGGGCGAAGCGGTCGAATAAGCGATCCATTTCGCTGCGGAACGACCGCCAAACGTCGGGTGTGCCGGCCGCAGACGATTTGACTTCGACCGGAGTGCGCGCATGAGCCATAAATACCTCCTAGGAAAACTGCATGGCGTTCCTGCAACGCCATCCGTTCGGAGCGCATTCTTCAATACCCGCGATGCGCGAGCATTGATCTAGGTCAAGCCGAGTTGTGGGTCGCCGTCTAATCGAGCGATTTGCGGAATCGCAGAATGCTGACAGCCAATAGGAAGCAACCGAGGCCGGCCATGCCGAGCATATCGGGCCACAAAGCGCTGAGCCCGACGCCCTTGATGAAAGTGCCACGGATGACGACGAGATAGTAGCGCATCGGATTGAGATAAGTGAGCCATTGCAGCACGACAGGCATGCTGCTGATCGGGAAGCTGAAGCCCGAGAGGATGAACATCGGATTGAGGACGAAAAACTGCGAGGCAAACGCTTGTTGTTGTGTCTTGCAGACGGTCGAAATCGAAATCCCGAGTCCAAGCGTGCTGAGCAGGAACAGAACCGTCCCAAGCAGCAAGATCAGCGGATTGCCGACGAATGGAACATGGAACCAGAGTGTTCCAAAGAGTGCCACCAATGCGACCTCAGCCAGGCCGATCAGGAAGAACGGGGTCGTCTTGCCGAGGATGAGCTCGGCCGAGCGGATCGGCGTCACCATCAGTTGCTCCAGCGTTCCGACTTCGCGCTCGCGCACGATCGCCGAAGCCGTCAGACTGACCACCAAGACGAGAGTCAGCGAGGCGACGACACCGGGCACAAAAAACCAGCGGCCGTTGAGATCGGGGTTGTACCATGGTCGCGTCTCGAGGTTGATGGTCAAAGGCTTGGCGTGCGGGCCCGAGAGTCCGCGCCGCATCAGGTCGGCGGCGTAATCGGCTGAAAACTGGTCGACAATGGTGCCGACATAGCCCAATGCGATCAGCGCAGTGTTCGAATTGGTTCCGTCGACGATCACTTGCAACGGCGCCGACTGACCCTTACGCAGCAGATTTGCGAATTCGGGATGGATGATGATTGCCACCGTGGTGTCGCCGCGATCGATCGCGCGCTGGACCTGACCGTCGGTCTGCGCGACGCGCACAATGTCGAAGCGATCGCTGGAGCTGAAACGCGAGATCAGCTCGCGGCTTTCCTGGGTTTGGTCGCGATCAAGCACGACCGTCGGGACGTGGTAAACCTCGAAGGTGGCAGCGTAACCGAACACCAGCATCTGCACGAGCGGCGGCACGATCAGCCGGAAGCGCGCCCATTTATCGCGGCGCAGCTCGAGAAACTCCTTGATGACGATCTGCCAGATGCGCTCGAACATGGCGCTCAATCCAAGGTCTTATGGAAGGCGCGCGCGGCGAGGAATGCGATCACGGCCGCATAGACCACCATCGCCGCCAACGGCGCCGCCAGATCGAGCACGCCCGAGCCCTTCAGGAACAAGGCCCGCAGCGCCGTGATGTAATAGCGCGCGAACACGAAGTAGGTGATGCCTTGTATCGCCACCGGCATCTGGTCGATTGGAAAGGCGAAGCCCGATAAAAGCGAGGTCGGCAGCAGCGTGACGAGAACGCCCATCTGCGCCGCGCCGACCTGGCTCTTGATGTTGACGGAGATCAGGTAGCCGATTCCGAGGACGACGATCAGGAACAGCGCGGTCGCCAAGAACAACGTCGCCAACGTCCCGCGGAACGGCACGCCGAACCAGAGCACGCTGACGGCGAGGCAAAAAGTGGCGTCCAGCATACCAATGACGAAATACGGGACGAGTTTGCCGAGCATCACTTCCATCGGCGTCACCGGCGTCGAGATCAGCAGTTCCATCGTGCCGCGTTCCCATTCTCGCGAAATCGTGAGGGAAGTGAGCTGTGCGCCGACCAGTGCCATGACCAGCGCAATCACACCGGGAATGATGAAGTTTCGGCTCTCTAAATCCTCGTTGAACCAGACGCGGGACTGCAATGCGACCGGTTGCAGGACCTGGAGTGGGCGGCCCTGATATGCGGTCGCCTGCAGCTGCACGTTCGCGGCGAAGGCGCCGATCACAGCCTGGGCATAACCGATCGCGATATTGGCGGTGTTGGTGTCCGTGCCGTCGACGATCGCCTGTACACTGCTCGCACCGGTATCGCTCAGGCGCTCGGTGAAATCGGGCGGGACGATGATGGCCATCCGACAATCGCTGTGATCGAGTGCGGTGGTCACTTGGCGATAGGTGCCGGCAACCTTGACGATCTGGAAATACTCCGATGCCTGGAAGCGCTTCAGGAGCGCCTGACTGTTCTGGCTCGCCTCGCGGTCGAACGTGCAGACCGGCAAATGCTTGATGTCCAGGCTGACGCCGTAACCGAGCAACGCCATCTGCATAAACGGCATCAGAAGCGCAATCAGGAGGCTGCGCGGGTCGCGCCAGATCTGCCTTGTTTCCTTGGTTGCCATGGCCAGGAGACGGCGAATTCTCATGCCGCCTCCTTTCGGCCGACCAGCTGGACGAAGATGTCTTCGAAGGTTGGCGCGATCGGCTCAATGCGCGTCACGGTCACACCTTTGCCGGCGAGATACGGCTGCAATGCGGCGATCGCGGCGGCGCGATCTTCGACGAGCACATGCAGCGTGTTGCCGAACGCGGCGACATCATGCACACGCGGCGCCGTCTCGAGTGCCCCAATCGCCGCGCCAAGCGCGTCGCATTCGATCACCAGCAAGTCGCCGCCCGGAAAGTTGCGTTTTAACGCCGCGGGCGTATCGAAAGCGATAAGCTTGCCGCGATCGATCAGCGCGATGCGGTCGCAGTATTCGGCCTCGTCCATGTAATGGGTCGAGACCAGCACAGCGACACCGTCGGCCGACAAGTTGTGGATGAGATCCCAGAAACGGCGTCGCGACTCCGGATCGACGCCCGACGTCGGCTCGTCCAGGAAGAGAATGGGCGGTTGATGGAGGATCGCGCAGCCGAGCGCCAAGCGCTGCTTCCAGCCGCCGGCCAAGGTGCTGACGAGCGCGTTCTCGCGACCCGCGAGTCCGGCCATATCGATGACGAAGCGCATGCGCTCGGCGAAGACCGCCGGCGGTACGCGATAAATGCCACCGAAAAAGCGCAGGTTCTCGGCTACGGTGAGATCACCGTAGAGCGAGAATTTTTGCGACATATAGCCGATGTGCTCGCGCACCCGTTCGGGATCGCGGCCGACGTCGAAGCCGGCGACGCGCGCGCGGCCATCCGATGGGCGCAACAGGCCGCAGAGCATGCGGATGGTCGTCGATTTTCCCGCGCCATTGGGGCCGAGAAAGCCGACGATCTCGCCGCGGCCGATCCGAAAACTGACGCCATCAACTGCCTTGAACGCGCCGAACCGTTTGACCAGCCGGTCGACGACGATGGGGGTGTCGGGCGCGTCGGCGGTGTTCATGTGGCACCACGCCGATTGCCGAGCAGGGCAACGAACAGATCCTCGACACTGGGCGTCGCAACCGCGATCTCGCCGTACGGCACGCGCGTCGCGTCGAGCGCCGCGCGCAGCTCCGGCAGACGCCGGTCGCGGTCGTCGACCACGACGTGGATTCCGTCGCCGACGAGCAGCACGCTGGACACGCCGGCCAGGCCGCCGACGGCGTCGCGCGCCGCCCGCGCGGCCACCGACGAAATCGTCAACAATGTACCCGGCATTCGCGCTTTGAGCGCCTGTGGCGTGTCGCAGTAGCGCAAGTGCCCTTCATGCAACAAGGCAAGGCGTGTGCAGCGCTCCGCCTCGTCAAGATAGGCGGTCGAAATGAAGATGGTGACCCCAGTCTCCCGCAGGCCGAACAGGATGCGCCAAAAATCGCGGCGCGAGACCGGATCGACGCCGGTCGTCGGCTCGTCGAGCAGCAGAATGCGGGGCGTGTGCACCAATGCACAGATCAGACCGAGCTTCTGCTTCATGCCGCCGGAAAGCTGCCCAGCGAGCCGACCACGGAAGGCCGTCATGCTAGACGCCTCGAGTAAAGGCTGGGTCCGCTGCACCTGTAGGGCCTGTGGAATCTCGAATAGGTCGGCGTAGAAACGGATGTTTTCGTCGACGGTAAGATCCTCGTAGAGGCCGAACCGCTGCGGCATGTAGCTCAGATGGCGCTTCGCCGTCTCGGGATTCGCCACGACGTCAATGCCGTCGACTGAGATGCTGCCGCCGTTCGGCCGCATCACGCCTGCGAGCATGCGGATGATCGCGGTCTTGCCGGCGCCGTCCGGCCCGACCAACCCGAAGATTTCGCCGCGCTCGACGTCGAAGGTCACGCCGTCGACCGCGGTAACCGTTGCAAAGCGTTTGGTAAGGGCCTGAACGGTGATTGCCGGCTCGCCCGCTGCCATGTCACGGCCCGGAGAGCTGGATGCGGCCGTCCGCCGGCATGCCGGGAACGAGTTCATGCGTCGGATTATCGATGTCGATCTTGATGCGGTAGACGAGCGTCACCCGTTCGGCATGGGTCTCGACGCTCTTGGGCGTGAATTCGGCGCTTTCCGAAATGAACGAAATCCGGCCATCATAGAGCTTGCCCGGAAACGTGTCGGTGGTCACGGCGACCTTCGCGCCGAGCCTGATGCGGCTGATATCGGTCTCGTTGATGTACGCACGCAGCCAGACGTGATCGAGATCGGCAAGCGTGATCACCGGCGAGCCTGGCTGCGTGACCTCCCCGAGCTCGGCTTGGCGAACAAGAATGACGCCGTCGAACGGCGCCTGCAGCGTCGTGTAACCGAGCACAATCCTGGCGAGATCGAGCGACTGCAGGGCATTGTGGATATTTGCTTGTGCGAGGGCGACATTGCGTTCAGCGCCGAGCTCAAGCGCCTCGTCGCGCTCAAGCACCGCTGCCGCCTGCTTGTATGCGGTCTCACTCGAGTCGTGCTGCTGTGTCGATACCCAGCCCGCCTTCCACAGCGTGTCGTATCGCGCGGCGTCACTCTTCTTGAAAGCAACGTCGGCGCGGTCGCTCATTACCGTCTTCTTCAACGCTTCTACGTTCTGCTCGGTTGAGGCCAACTGGCGCTCCTGCACCTCGAGCGTCGCCTGCGCTATATCGACTTGCTTGCGGTAATCGGAATCATCGACGCGTGCGACGACTGTTCCGGTCTTGACGGAAGCGCCTTCGTTGAACGGCAATTCGACAATGCGCGACTGGACCGTCTTGAAGCCGAGCACGCTTTCATGCGCTTCGATGTTGCCGGAAACCAGCAGCGCAGGAGCGGGGCGCGTCAATCCAAGCCACGCGGTCCAAGCGGGCGCCCAACCGACGGCGGCAATTCCGATGATCGCTAGGCAAATGCCGGCAACAACGAGCCGCCGGTTACGCGACATCTGGGACCAGAGTTGCATGCGGCTTTGTCGCCCGCCGGAGCGTTCTCGGCGTTGATTTAACGCAACCGACCGGCCGAATTACGCCAATTCTGCAGGAGCGACGCCAGGGCGCAGACGCCGCGTGTACTGCCGCAGCGACTTTTCTTCGACCCGTAGCGCCTGGAGCAGGCACTGCTTGCGCGCCCGTTCCATCTGCGGCTGGGATTCGAGCTCGGCGATTTTCGCCCGCAAGCGATTGAGCTGGGCAAAATCTAGTGACAATGCTGAACGCATAACCCGCCTCCGTCCTCACCGGTCGGCGTGCAACCGGCGTTGCGCCGATGATCGCAGACGGATGACGGCGGAAAATACGGATTGCTCCGTAAGGGAATCTGCTTACCCGCGACGGGCGCGGGGCGTCCGGCTTGGCGGCACGGGCGCCAAGGGCACCCACATGTCGCCGTCTTTGCGGTAGCGCCGCTTGACCGCCGCCCAGGCCACCCGATGCGCGATTTCTTCGCGCCGGTCGCTCGTAGCGTATTGGCGCCACGCGCCGTTGAACGCCTCGCGGTAGATCGTCTGTGCGCCTGCGGGAAGGTGGTGGCGGACTGGGCCGGGCAGTGCGGAGTTCGTGCTGTAAGGCATGTCACGCTCCTATGTAGCGGGCTCTAGACGGCGCGCGCATGGCCGCTCAGGCCGTGCCGAAATGGGCCGGCAACTCCGCCAACGGTGTCTTGGTCAAGTCCTTGGGGTACTCGCCGCGCAGTTTCTTCGCAGTCATCGGATCGAGCCCGTCACGCAGCGTCCCCAGGCACCGCGGCGAGGCATAAATGACCAGGCGGTCGAAGCTGCCGCGTGCGCTTTCGCGGTTCACATGGGCGGCAAGCGAACGCAGGAACTTCGCTTGCTCGAGACGATGGGCGTCATGCCGCGGTTCGATTGCGTGCCGTCCCGGATAGGCGCTTTCCTGGCCATGGCCCGGCCGGTCACTCGTAAGGTCGCGCGACCGCGCATGGGCCGCCGACGAATCCTCGGCAAATATGACGACGTAATCCGCCGCCGGATCCGGCCGCGTGACTATACGCGCCCGCGAACCGTCGGCCAAAAGGTACCAGGTAATCTGTGTCCGCATGGCGCACCCGCCTCTCTTGCCTATGTGATTAGCGCGGCGAGCGGTTTCGGACGTTGATTTACATCAACCGCCGATGCCAGCAGCCAGTTGGCGGCGGCGCGGTCAGTCAATTGTCGTTAAAGTGCCACCATCGCCCGATAGGACCGCTCTATTATGAATAGTGTTGCAGGATTTTCGCCGTTGCTGGCGTTCGTCTTCGAACGGCGGCCGCAAATATTCCGAAAGACACGACCGTGCGCATGGATTCTACAGCCGCTTTTCTCGATAATGCGCGACCGCCAAGAACCATGCGGCGTCGCTGACGTGATCGATAAGCTCGAATTTCTTCTGGCGCTCGCGCGCGAGCGCCATTTCGGACGTGCCGCCGAAGTTTGCGGCGTGACGCAGCCGACCCTGTCGGCCGGCGTCAAGCAGCTCGAGGATCTATTCGGCATTCTGCTGGTCAACCGCGGCTCGCGTTTCGTCGGACTGACGCCGGAAGGCGATCGGGTTCTCGGCTGGGCCAAGCGCATCGTCGGCGACGTGCGCGCCATGCGCCAGGAAGTCAACGCGCTGAAGCAGGGACGGCTGGTCGGGCATCTGCGCATCGCGGTCATTCCGACGGCGCTGCCCATGGTCTCGGCCTTGACCACTCCGTTCCGCGAGCGCCACCCCGATGTGCGCTTCACGATCCGTTCGAGCACGTCGATCGAAGCGCTCACCTGGCTCGACAACTTCCAGGTCGACGCCGGGATCACCTATCTCGACAACGAGCCGACCGGCAGCGTGCGCGCGATCCCGCTCTACCGCGAGCGTTACCAATTGCTGATTTCCGCCGACAGTCCGCTTGGCAATCGCCGCAGCGTGACCTGGGCCGAAGTCGGCCACATTCCGCTATGCCTGCTGACGCCAGACAATCAAAACCGCCGCATCATCAACCACCTGTTGCATGACTCCGGCAGCGGCGAAGACCAGGTGCCGACGCTCGAATCCAATTCGATGACGGTGCTGGTGTCGCATGTTCGCACCGGCCGTTGGGCCAGCGTCATGCCGGCGATCCTCGCCGAAACGCTCGGCCTGACCGGCACTGTGCAGGCGATTCCGATCGTCGAGCCGGCTGCGTTTCACACCATCGGCCTCGTCGTGCCGAAACGCGAGACGATGATGCCGGCGACCGCGGCGTTGGTTGCCGAAGCGTTGAAGGTCGCCAGAACCCTCGACGTCGAAATCGCCAATTCCGACGTCGCATAGAACGTCCGTATCAGACGATAGACCCGGCCTATTAGATAGAAATGTTCTATCGCAACACGAGTCCGCTTTATTGATGGCGGCGACGCGTAGGCGTCATATCCGCGTGAATCAAACAGCGCGGATGTGTCATGGTGCGATACGAAACTTGGAACGACAAACGCGGCGCTGAAATTATCGCGCGGCATGCGCAGCATGCGGGCGCTGCGCTGCCGATTCTGCGCGCGCTGCAGGAAACCTTCGGCTACGTCCATGCCGACGCGGTGAAAATGGTGGCGGCGGCATTGAACCTGTCGCGCGCCGAGGTGCACGGCATCGTCACCTTCTATCACGATTTCCGTTCGACGCCGCCAGGCGAGCATGTCCTCAAGCTCTGCCGCGCCGAAGCCTGCCAATCCATGGGCGCCGATGCGCTGGCGGCGCATGCACGCGAGAAGCTGCGCGTCGATTGGCATGAAACCACCACCGACAAGCGGTTGACGCTTGAGCCAGTGTTCTGCCTCGGCCTGTGCGCCTGCGCGCCGGCAGCGATGCTCGACAGCCAGGTGTTCGGCCGCCTCGACGCCAAGCGTCTCGACACCCTGATCGACCGGGCACGCCAGCCATGACGCGCCCGCGCATTTTCGTTCCGCGCGACGCTGCCGCAATGGCGCTCGGCGCCGACGACGTTGAACGGGCGATCGTCGCCGCGCTGCGCCGCCGCCAGATCGACGCTGAAATCGTCCGCACCGGTTCGCGCGGCCTATTCTGGCTCGAGCCGATGATCGAAGTCGCCGTCGGCGGCGAACGCATCGCCTACGGTCCAGTGGCCGCCGACGAGGTCGAAGCGCTGTTCGACGCCGGTTTCCTCGATGGCAAGCCGCATGCGCGCCGCCGCGGCCAGCCGGACGACATTCCGTTCCTCAAGCGCCAGCAGCGTTTCACCTTTGCGCGCTGCGGCATCGTCGATCGGCTGTCGCTGACGGATTATCGCGCGCACGGCGGCTACAAGGGGCTCGAGCGCGCAATCGGCATGGCGCCGGCCGCAATCGTCGAGGAGGTCACCCGTTCGGGCCTGCGCGGCCGCGGC
>DASQGX010000171.1:0-2507 GCA_035632395.1 Allostellaceae bacterium | reverse complement strand
CCGCATGGCGGCGGCGATGCGTGCCGCGGTCGCCGCCGGCCGCGATGCTCGGCTCGCCGG
The DNA here is from genome assembly GCA_035632395.1 of Allostellaceae bacterium. Classification (GTDB taxonomy): domain Bacteria; phylum Pseudomonadota; class Alphaproteobacteria; order ATCC43930; family CGMCC-115725; genus REEB95. The sequence continues at coordinate 2,447 of DASQGX010000171.1, read as the reverse complement.
TCGGATTCCGAAGCGGACGCAGGCGGAGCCATCGAGCCCGCAGCTCGGCCTCATTGGCGGGTGAAGCTGCCGCGCCCACCATTGTTGGTCATCACCGACCGGCGCGCGGCGCGGCGGCCGCTGCTCAAGATTGCTGACGCCTGTTTCGCCGGCGGCTGTCGTTGGCTCAGTCTCCGCGAAAAAGACCTGCCGCACGACGAGCGCGTCGCGCTGCTGCGGAATCTCGTCGCGTTGGGCGCGCGTTATGGCGCGCGCATCATGGTGCACGAAGACGTCGCCGCGGCGCGTGAAGCCGGCGCCGCTGGCGTGCATCTGCCGGCCGGCGGTTCGCCGGCTGCGGCGCGGCAGGCGCTGGGCGACGCGGCCTTGATCGGTCTGTCGGCGCACGACTATGCCGACATCGTCCGCGCCGAAACCGAAGGCGCCGACTACGTCACCTTGAGTCCGATCTTCGAGACCGCGTCCAAACCGGGTTATGGACCGGCGCTCGGCGTCGACGAGCTGGCCGATCTCGCCGCAAAGTCACTGGTGCCGGTGCTGGCGCTGGGCGGCGTCGACGCGGCTTCCATCGGTCCGTGCCTCGCCGCCGGCGCCGCCGGCGTTGCGGTCATGAGCGCGGTGATGGCGGCGGCCGATCCGCGCGCCGCCACGTCTGCGCTCGTTGCAGGTCTGGGTCTTTCCTAGAAACCTTGCCGCATCCGGCGGCCGCGTCTCATAGTGCCGCCTCATACGCGCTGCGCGAAGGAGAGACGACGTGATCGAACTGTATTACTGGCCGACGCCCAACGGGCACAAAATCACCATCTTCCTCGAGGAAGCCGGCGTCCCGTACAGGATCGTGCCGGTCAATATCTCGAAGGGCGATCAGTTCAAGGCCGAGTTTTTGCGGATCTCGCCGAACAATCGCATGCCGGCGATTATCGACGACGAGCCAGCGGACAAAGGCAAGCCGCTCAGCATTTTCGAATCCGGCGCCATCCTGATTTATCTCGCGGAGAAGACCGGCAAGTTCATGCCCAAGGATCTGCGCGGCCGCTTCGATGTCCTGCAATGGCTGTTCTGGCAGGTCGGCGGCCTCGGCCCGATGGCTGGGCAGAACCATCATTTCTCGGCCTACGCGCCGGAAAAGCTGCCCTATGCGATCGAGCGTTACGTCAAGGAGACGAGCCGGCTCTACGCGGTGATGGACAAGCAGCTCAAGGACCGTGAGTTCCTCGCCGGCGCGTATTCCATCGCCGACATGGCATCCTATCCGTGGGTCGTGCCCTATGAACGCCAAGGCCAGAAGCTTGAGGATTATCCACACCTGAAGCGCTGGTTCGACGCGATCAAGGCGCGGCCGGCGGTGAAGCGCGCCTACGAGAAAGGCGAAACCTATCGCAGCCAGGCGATTCCGAACACCAGCCCCGAAGCGCGCAAAGTATTGTTCGGCCAGTCGGCGGAAACGGTGCGGCGGGCGTGAGCCGGCTTTAATGCCGGAGATTGGCGTCGATCGAACAGGCGGCGGCGAAGGCAATGACGGCGACGATGATCGCCATCACGGTATAGGGCAGGGATGCTTTGCCGGATTCGTCGCGGAGCAGTCGGGCGAGAAATTTCATGGCGTCGCTCGTTCGGCGCAAGGTTCGTTCTGTTTACTATGAAACGTGCGCCTTAAGCTCGATTTAAAGCGGGCATACGCTGGCGTTGATCGGACGTGAGCGCGCTAAATGAAAAACCCCCAGCCTTTGGCCGGGGGTTTTCCGCATAAGCGCTTATACGGCGGCGATTAAAGGCTGCTGGCGACGGTGCTGAACGTACCCTTCAGGTTCGTGCCAACGGTCGTAACCGCGGTGACAATCACGACCGCGATCAGCGCGGCGATCAGGCCGTACTCGATGGCCGTCGCGCCCGCGTCGTCGCGGAACAGCTTGCTCAAGGTCTTCATGGTCTCGGTTCTCCAGATGGATCCAGTGGGACGCGGTCATTTTCCCGGGTCGTCGTTAAGTCATGCTTAAAATGGCTGTTACCCGGGGACCCCTTGGCAGCCCGGCGCCGTCTAGCTTTTCCTGGATTGCCGCGGCTTTCGGCGATTTCATGTTTGATTTAGTTAAAATTGTTTACGATTTTTTGGTTACCTCCACTTACCGATTTGACGTTCCCGCCCTTGCCGTCGGCGCAGCCAAGTCGCGCCGCTAGAATTCCTTGCCGAGCCAGCGGTCGACCGAATAGCGCCCGCCGCCGCGGAAGAAGATCGCCAGGAACAACAGCCACCACAGCAGGGCGTATTCAATCCCCTTGTTCGTCCAGAAATAGCCGAAGTGCCATTGGAACCAGACGATGATCACGCCCATGTGGATCAGCAGAATCAGCGCGGCGAGGCGGGTGAACAATCCGATCATGAGGCAGAAGGCGCACACCGATTCCGCGAACACCGCGAGATAGGCCCAGCCCATCGGGTAAGGCAC
>DASQGX010000170.1:0-1562 GCA_035632395.1 Allostellaceae bacterium | reverse complement strand
TTCAATCCAGCGTTCCTGCGCGAGAAGAAGCTGCCGGTGCCGGACTGGATTCCGGAGGAATAAGGTGGCCGCCGTCTACGGCCATCCCGAAGCGCTGGTCGAGACCGCGTGGCTCGCGGCGCATCTCAACGATCCCAAGCTGCGCGTTCTCGACGGCAGCTTTACGCTGCCCGGCGTCAGTCCGAGCGGCCCCGAGCTTTACGCGCGCCAGCACATTCCGGGCGCAATCTTTTTCGACATCGAGGAAATTCGCGACCGGACCAATCCCATGCCCCATATGCTGCCGGACGACAAAACTTTCGCCGCGGCGATGAGCCAACTCGGCATCGGTAGCGAGCACAAGGTTGTGGTCTACGACGCCTTTGGACTGGTGTCGGCGCCGCGCGTGTGGTGGACGCTGCGTGTCTTCGGCCATAAAGACGTCGCGGTGCTGAATGGGGGCCTGGCCAAGTGGCTTGCCGAAGGCCGCGCCGTCACCGCCGACGTGCCGAAATTTCCACCCGCCAAGTTCGACGCCAGGCTCGACAAGAGCCGCGTGCGCGACAAGGCGCAGATGATGGCAAACCTCAAGTCGAAGCGCGAACAGGTGATCGACGCTAGAAGTGCTGGACGATTTACCGGAGACGCGCCCGAACCGCGCGCCGGCCTGCGCGGCGGCCATATTCCCAGCAGCCTGTCGCTGCCGTCGGATCAACTGATCGACAAAGCGACGCGCACGGTGCTGCCGCCGGATGCGCTGGCCGCCAAGTTCCGCGCTGCAGGCCTCGATCCCGCGAAGCCCGTGGCGACAACGTGCGGCTCGGGCGTAACTGCTTCGGCGCTCGCGTTCGGCATGTATCTGCTCGGCTGGCCGGAGCCTGCGGTCTACGACGGTTCGTGGTCGGAATGGGGCCTGCCCGGCGATACGCCGGTTGAGACCGGCGCCTAGATCACGCCACTACCACAGCCAGCTGGTGACGTTGTCGTACGGCTCGGCGTGACCGACGAAGCGAATGCCTTTGACGCAGCGGACGATGAACCAGATCAGCGTCAGAAACAGGATCAGTCCGCCGATCAGGACATGCAGCGTGACGATACCAATCACGCCGTAGAGCAAGCCGATCCAGAACGTACGGATCTGGAAGCGGTAATGCGTCCGCACCCAGTCGGGCCCGTCGTTGCGGTAAACATAGGCGACGATGACGCCGATCAGATGCGTGACTTGGACGATCAGTCCGACGAGATACAAAACATAGATGATAGTGGCGGTGCGGCCTTGCGCCGGATCGCGGCCGGTCACGAGCACTTGCGTCATCGAACCCCCTCGGCGTCCTGGACACCGCCTGCATCAGCGTTACCCGCCTAAAGGCCGGCGTTCAAGCGGCCTGGCACTAAACGCCCTCGGGCTCCGGCGCGATGCCGGCTTCGGCCTCGGCCGCCTTGGAGTGATCAGCGGCGACCAGCAGGTAGACCGCCGGGACGACGAACAGCGTGAACAGCGTGCCAATGGCGATGCCGGACGAGATCACCAGGCCCATGTCGAAGCGCGACACGGCGCCGGCGCCGCTAGCGACGATCAACGG
>DASQGX010000169.1:0-2642 GCA_035632395.1 Allostellaceae bacterium | reverse complement strand
GATCAATTCCTGATCGACATCTTCTGCGCCCACATGGTGCGCCATCCCGATTGGTTCGACGTCATCGTCGCGAGCAATCTGTTCGGCGACATCCTGTCGGATTTGGCGCCGGCGGTGGCGGCCGGCATCGGCATCGCGCCCGGCGCCAACATCAATCCTGAAAAGGATTACCCGTCGATGTTCGAGCCAGTGCACGGCTCGGCGCCCGACATCGCCGGCAAGAGCGTCGCCAATCCGATCGGTCAGATCTGGTCAGGCGCGATGATGCTCGACCACCTCGGACATCCGCAAGCCGGCGCGGCCGTCGTTAAAGCGATTGAGACGGTGATTGCCGACACCAAGCTACGGACGCCCGACCTCGGCGGCAAGACGAAGACGACCGAGATGGGCAAGGCGATCGCCGACGCGCTGTAGGTGCCCCGCGATCGCCGCGACAGATCAGTTTCGGGTGCCGTGTTGGCCTTCGAGGACGAAGAGCGCGCCGACGATGACGACGCCTAATCCAATAACGAGAGGATGGGAAAAAATCGTGCCCGCGAGTGAATTCCACATGTTGTGTTCTCCATTTTTATCGGCCGCACTCTCGGCAAACCGCGTGGATCGGACCTTGATATAGATCAGGCGCGAACCATAAATTTCAACAGCGTGTCTGCGCAGCAGCCATGCTTGAGACGCCGGAGCCGGACGGATAGGGTCGTGCGATTCCATAACCCACCATGCATGCCGCTCATCGACCACAGCCGCACGCCCATGCCGCCACCACGCGGCTTTCGTCCGTAGCGCTCGCTGCCGGCGGCATCGGCAATCTGCTCGAATGGTACGATTTCGGGCTTTACGGCTATTTGGCGCCGGTGCTCGGCCGGCTGTTCTTTCCGTCGCATGATGCGGTGGCCTCGCTGATCGGTGCCTATGCCGGCTTCGCCGTTGGCTTTGCCATGCGGCCGGTCGGCGGCGCCGTCCTTGGCCATCTCGGCGACCGGCTCGGCCGGCGCTTCGTGCTGTTGCTGTCAGTGATGCTGATGGGCATGGGCACGACCGCCATCGCGCTGCTGCCAACCTATGCCGCAGCTGGGATCGCCGCGCCGCTGTTGTTGCTCTTCGTGCGGCTGTTTCAGGGCTTTTCGGTCGGCGGCGAATACACCGGCTCGGTCGCTTATCTGATCGAAAGTGCACCGGCGAACCGCCGCGGCTTTGCCGGCAGTATGGCCAACATCGGCTCGACCGCCGGCGTGCTGCTGGCTGCCGCTGTCGCTACGGTTACGATTAGCTTTGCCAGCGACGCGCAGCTCACCGCGTGGGCCTGGCGACTGCCATTTGCGCTTGGCGGTGTGCTGGCGATGAGCGCGCTGCTGTTGCGCCGTAGTCTGCGCGAAACCGGCGCACCGTCGGCCCATCGGCGCGAAGCGCCATTGCGGCGGGCGGTGACCCACGACGGGCGGCTGATGGCGGTGGCCGTCCTGTTCACTTCGGGTTACGGCGTCGTCAATTATCTGACGATGGTATTTTTCCCGGTCTATGCCGGCACTTTCGGTGACGTCTCGGAGGCGCACGCCCTACAGGCGACGACGCTGGCGCAGGCCCTCGCGCTCGCGATCGTGCCGCTGGCCGGCATCGCGAATGATTCCGTGGTGCGGCGGCGTACGTTGTTGATCGTCGCGTTCGGCGCCGAATTTGCGGCCGCATTGGCGGCCTTCCTGCTGGCGCGCGACGGCGGTGTCGCCGGCTTCGCCGCAGCACAAATCGCCTTCGGCGCGCTGCTGGCGTTGGTGATGGGAACCGATCCGGCGATGCTCGCGGAACAGTTTCCTCGCGAATATCGCATGAGCGCCTATTCGGTCGCGTTCAATCTCGGCCTTGGCATCGCTGGCGGTACCGCGCCTGCCGTGGCTACCGCGCTGATCGCAGCGACCGGATTCACGCTGGCGCCGGCGCTTTATCTAATGGCGGCCGCCGCGGCAGCGGCAGTCGGCGCCTGGCTCATGGCCGACCGTAGCCGCGACCCGCTTCTCTAAGCGCACCGGCCACGGCGCCAGGCATACGTAGATTTCCTTAGGCACAATTCCGAATTTTCGCCGCGCCGGCTAACCCGTAAAAACGGACCATCGCTCAACCTTTTCGTGCGATGGGAGAGGGATGCATGTTCATGAAATCGGACGATCTGCGGCGGTCGGTGTGGGAGATCGATCACCTTCTTCACACCCTGCGCGCCAATGCGGTTGGCGACACCATCGATCTCGACGAAATCGATCTGCTCGAATGCAGCCGGCGCACGATCGTCAACATGCTCGAAGCGCGGCGCCGGCAAAATTCCAAACCGATCGTCCATTTGCATGCTTGGCGCGACGGTAACCTTGCCGATCTGCCGATGACCGCCGACCGGTCTGCGACTATGGCACAAGTATCGCAGCCGCGACGCGGCCGGCCGCGGCTTTATTGCGTTTCTTAACATCGACGGCCTTTTTGAATACCGCGAGACCAGCTCGGCCGCGATCGGTGTTCGGTCAAAAAATAGCCCCGCCCCCGGGGGAGCAAGGGGCGGGGCCGGCACTTCACCGTTCCACGTCAGCGAATGTGGACCGGGAAGACGAAATCGATCGACGGCGGCGCGGCATAGACCGGGGCGGGCGCCGCATAGGCGTAGG
>DASQGX010000168.1:0-2568 GCA_035632395.1 Allostellaceae bacterium | reverse complement strand
CTTCGATCTCGTCATCGTCGAGACCGTCGGCGTCGGCCAGAGCGAGACCGCGGTTGCCGACCTTGTCGATCTCTGCCTGTTGATGATCGCGCCGGGCGCGGGCGACGAGCTGCAAGGCATCAAGAAAGGCATCGTCGAGGTCGCCGATGTGCTGGCGGTCAACAAGGCCGACGGCGACCTGGCGGCAGCGGCGCAGCGCGCCGCATCCGAATACAGCCATGCCTTACGGTTGCTGCGGCCAGCGGGTGCGGCGGTGCCGGTATTCGCGGTTTCGGCGCTGGAAAAGCGCGGCATCGAGAAGCTCCGCCAGTACGTCGAGGCGGCAGCCTATGGCCGGGGGCTGGACGATTCGCTCGGCCGCAAGCGCGCGGCCCAGGCGCGCGCCGCGCTATGGGGCGAAGTTGGCGAAAGCCTGCTCGATGCGCTCAAACGCGACTCCGCGGTGGCCAGGTTGCTGCCCGGCCTCGAAGCCGAAGTTGCCGCTGCCCGGCTGACGCCGTCGGCGGCCGCTCGCCGCGCTTTAACGGCCTTCCGCGGGGCCCGATCCTAACCCGCGCGGCTTGACGGACCGGGCCGCTTCGCTTAAAAACCCGCCAACCGCCGGGGCCCGCCCCGGCCTTCTCTTTCAAGGACCTAGCGATCATGGCGCGACGCTGCGGCATCACCGGCAAGGGCGTGCTCGTCGGCCACAATGTGAGCCACGCCAACAACAAGACCAAGCGGCGCTTCCTGCCGAACCTGCAGGTGACGTCGATGCTGTCCGATGCTCTCGGGCATGCGGTCCAACTGCGGCTGACACCGGGCGCCATTCGCACCATCGAGAAGAACGGCGGGCTCGACGCTTATCTCGGCTCAATGCCGGATGGGAAATTGCCCATCGAGGCGCGACGGCTGAAGCGCCGCATCCGCGCGGCGCAGGCGCGCAAGGCTGGAGCGGGCGCGACCGCCTGACGCAGGTTGCGATGGGCGCGGCAGCGCGCCGTCGCCCACGTCGTTTGCCGCCGGGCCTCGGATTGATCCGCGCCTTCGTGGTTGCGGACGAGCGGCGGCTCACCCATTATCCGGCCGCCCGTCGCAACGGGGTCTAAGGAATAACCAAGGGAGCACGACGGTGAGTCTGCGCGATTACGTTTTCACCAGCGAATCGGTTTCCGAGGGCCATCCCGACAAGGTCGCCGATCGTATTTCCGACGCCGTGGTCGATGCCTATCTCGCCGCCGACCCGATGTCGCGCGTCGCCTGCGAGACGCTGTGCACCACCAACCGCGTCATCATGGCCGGTGAGACCCGCGGCCCAGCTTCGGTGACTCACGAGAAGCTGATCGACATCGCGCGCCACGCCATCAAGGACATCGGCTACGAGCAGGAAGGCTTCCACTGGAAGAAGGCCAAGGTGGAATGCATCGTCCACGCCCAGTCATCGGATATCGCCATGGGTGTCGACGCTGCCGGCAATAAGGACGAAGGTGCCGGCGACCAGGGCATCATGTTCGGCTATGCCTGCCGCGAGACGCCGGAGCTGATGCCGGCGCCGCTCTACTACGCGCACGCCATTCTCAAGTCGCTTGCCGAGGCGCGCCATTCCGGCGCGACGCCGGAGCTCGGCCCCGATGCCAAGAGCCAGATTTCGCTCGAATACCGCGACGGCAAGCCGGTGCGTGCGACGACGGTCGTGGTCTCCACCCAGCACAGCGCGACGATCGACCAAGACCAGGTGCGCGAGATCGTGCGGCCGCACGTGCTGGATGTGCTGCCCGACGGCTGGATGTGCGACGAGGAGCATTTCTACGTCAATCCGACCGGCCGTTTCGTCATCGGCGGTCCCGACGGCGATACCGGCGTCACCGGGCGCAAGATCATCGTCGACACCTATGGCGGTGCGGCGCCACACGGCGGCGGCGCGTTCTCGGGCAAGGACCCGTCGAAGGTCGATCGCTCGGCCGCTTATGCCGCGCGCTATCTCGCCAAGAACGTGGTCGCTGCCGGTCTCGCCGAGCGCTGCACCATCCAGCTTTCGTATGCGATCGGCGTCGCCAAGCCGCTGTCGGTCTATATTGACACCGCCGACACGGGCAAAGTGGATGAGGCGAAGATTTCCAAAGTGCTGCAGGAGATGGTCAACCTCAGCCCGCGCGGCATCCGCACGCATCTCCAGCTCAACCGGCCGATCTACGCGCGCACTTCGGCCTACGGCCATTTCGGCCGTCCGCCGGAGAGCGACGGCGGCTTCTCATGGGAGAAGACCGACATCGCCGATCAGTTGCGCCGCGCCTTCTAGTCCAAGGACGAATTTCCCGATGACCGCCGATTACAAGATCAAGGATATCGGGCTGGCCGATTTCGGCCGGCGCGAACTCGCCATCGCCGAGACCGAAATGCCCGGCCTGATGGCGACGCGCGAGGCTTACGGCAAGCAGAAGCCCTTGAAGGGCGCACGCATCGCCGGCTCGCTGCACATGACCATCCAGACGGCGGTGCTGATCGAGACGCTGAAGGCGTTGGGCGCCGACGTGCGCTGGGCGTCGTGCAACATCTATTCGACGCAGGACCACGCCGCCGCGGCGGTCG
>DASQGX010000167.1:0-4343 GCA_035632395.1 Allostellaceae bacterium | reverse complement strand
GCACCTGCATCGCGATGCCGAACGCTACCTCGGCGTGCTGCTTAACCATGCGGTCGAGTACGTGCCGGATTGTTCATGCCCCCCTCCCGTTCCCTCCCCCTCGAGGGGGGAGGGTCAGGGTGGGGGTGAATTGCCGACGCGCCCCATCCTTCCCGGCGACATCGCGCTCTGGCGCTTCGGCCGCTGCTTCTCGCACGGCGCGATCGTCATCGAGTGGCCGGTGGTGATCCACGCCTATCTCGGCCGCGGCTGCGTGCTCGAGGACGCCGCCAAGGCCGAATGGCTGTCGCGCATCGGCGAGGGCAGGGGTGCGCACGCCAAGCTCCGACCGGTCAAGTTCTTCACGCTTAGGTCATGGTCTCGCTCGCAGCCGCCACGCCAACCCTGCTCGCGCGACCTGGGTTGGGAAGGCGGCGGTCGCGCGAGCGAACAGGACTAGCATGGCCGGACTTTTTTCCTCGCCCAAGAAGACGCAGGCGAAGCAGCATCCTGCCGTCTCGGGGCTGCAGATCCAGACCTCGGCCTACGGCAAGGTCATTCCGATCGTCTACGGCACAACGCGGCTCGCGCCGAACTTGATCTGGTACGGCGATTTCGCGGCGATCGCGCACCAATCGTCGCCGCCGTCGTCGGGCAAGGGTGGCGTCACCGGCGGCTCGGGCGGCAAGGGCGGCGGCGGTGGCGCGACGACCTATACTTACAACGCCGCGGTGATGCTCGGCCTGTGCGAAGGTCCAATTGAAGGCTTGGGCCAAGCCTGGGCATCGAAAGAGCTGACGACACCCGCCGCGCTCGGTCTCTCGGTGTTCACCGGCGCGCTCGGCCAGGCGCCGTGGGGTTATCTCTCGACCAACCATCCGAGCCAGGCGCTCGGCTACAGCAGCACCGCCTATGCCGCCGGCGCGCCGTATGCGCTCGACGGCCAGGGCCAGCTGCCGAACAATAATTTCGAGGTCGCAGGATTTTATGCCAATTCGGTCGCCGGCTCGTCCGATGCCGATCCGTCGCTGGTGATCGCCGATCTTTTGACCAATCCGCGTTACGGCGCCGGCTTTCCCGCGGCGCGCGTCGGCGATCTCTCGACTTATCAGGCCTATGCGCTGTCGGCCGGTTTGCTGATCTCGCCCGCCTATACCGAAGCGGCCTCGGCGGCGAAACTGCTCGACGACATCGCCACCTACACCAACAGCGCCTTTGTCTGGTCATCGGGCGCGCTGACGCTGGTGCCCTATGGCGACGCGGCGATTTCGGGCAACGGCAAGAGCTACACGCCGCCGTCCGCGCCGCTTTACGACCTGACCGACGACGATTTTTTGCCGAATGCGAATGCCAGCGGCTCGTCGGCGTCGCTCAACAGCGATCCGGTGCTGGTGACGCGCAAGCGGCCGTCCGACGCACTCAACGACATCAAGGTCGAATATCTCGACCGCGCCAACCAGTACAACACCGCCATCGTCGAAGCCTCGGACCAGGCGATGATTGACATCTACGGCCTGCGCTTCGACCAGACGCGCCAGGCGCATCTCTTTGCGAACGCAGCCGCCGCGCGGCTTTCAGCGCAGCTCCTGCTCCAGCGCCAGGCGATCCGCAACGCGTATCAGTTCACGCTCGACCAGCGCTACATCCTGCTCGATCCGATGGATATCGTGACGCTGACCGACGCGCGGCTGGGCCTGTCGCGCCAATGGGTGCGCATCACCGAGATCACCGAAAACGACGACGGCACGCTGCTGGTCGCTGCCGAGGACGACTTGGCGGGCACCGGCGCCGCCGCCAGCTACAGCTTCCAGCTGGGCGCGGGCTACAGCGTCAACTACAACGCCGATCCCGGCGACGCGCTGGCGCCGATCGTCTTCGAAGCGCCGGTGCAGATCGCACCGTCGGGGCTCGAAGTCTGGCTCGCCACCGCCGGCGGCCCGAATTGGGGTGGCTGCGACGTCTACGTGTCGAGCGACGGTTCGACCTACAAGCTCGCCGGCCGCAAGAACGGTCCGTCGCGCATGGGCGCGCTGACCGCTGCGTTTCCCGCCGGCAGCGATCCTGATACCGTCGATACACTCGCGGTCGACCTCTCGGAGTCGAACGGCGCGCTGCTGTCGGGCACGCAGCAGGATGCGGATTTGGCGCACACTTTGTGCTGGGTCGACGGCGAATTCGTTTCGTACGAGACCGCAACCCTCACCGGCGCGAACCAGTACGCGCTAGGTACATATATAAGGCGTGGCCTTTACGGCTCGGCCATCGCCGCGCACGCCGCCGGCGCCGGCTTCGCGCGCCTGGATGACGCGATCTTCGCGCTGCCCTATGACAAGAGCCAGATCGGCGCGACCGTCCACATCAAGCTGGTGTCGTTCAATCTCTACGGCGGCGGCTTGCAGCAACTCGCTTCGGTCACCGATTACACCCACACCATCGCCAGTCCGCCGCCGCCCGCCAACGTCGAGGGATTCTCGGCGCAGCAGACCGGCGGCGCCGTCGTCTTCAAGTGGAACGAGGTCCAGGATTTTGCGCTCAAGGGCTACGACATTCTTTATGGCCCGCAAGGCGGCGCGATTTCGTCCGCGACCTTCCTGACCGAGAGCGCCCGCGGCACCGAGATGACCAACGCCGCCGTGCCGCCTGGCACCTGGACCTTCTATATCCGCGCGCGCGACGTCGCCGATCAGTTCTCGCCTGCACCGGCGACGGTGGACCTGATCGTCACCAACCCGAACCCGATCATTCTCGACGAAGAGTTCGCGCCGTACTGGTCCGGCACGCTCGCGGGCTTCGTGCCGCATTGGACCGGCGTGCTGGTGCCGGATTCGACCGAGCTCGCGAGCGCGCACACCAACGCCGAGCTCTTCGAGCAATTCGTGCCTTTCCCGGTGGCGACGTCGAGCTTCGCCACCGCGGCCGCCGATACCGGCTTCGATGACACGCTGCGCGTCTGGGCGAACATCGCGACCACATTGGGCCGCGGCCAGGCCGGCACGCCCGAGGCCAGCCTCGCCATCGACACCTGGCTCACCGGTGCGTCCGATCCCGGCGCCTTCGCCGCCTGGACCATCGGCACGGTCAACATGCGCTATCTGCGCGGCGAGGCGGTGCTCACCAACATTGCACGATCGGTCGCCTGCCTGACCGGCTTCGAGCTGGTCGCCGACCGCTCGCCCAAGATCGAGAACTCCGCCGCCAGCGTCTCAATCGCCGCCGGCGGCACCTTTATCGGCTTTCCGTCGCCTTATCATCTGCCGCCCAACGTGCAAGTCACGCCGCTCGGCGCGAGCGCGGTGACCGCAACCGCCTCGTCGATCACCACCACCGGCTGCACGATTCACGTCTTCGACCACACCGGTGCCGACGTCGGCGGCAGCGTGAATTGGAGCTCAACGGGAGAATAACCGCGTAGCAAAGGCCGCGCGTACTTCATCCGCGGCCGTCTTGCGAAGCTAATTGGAGAAACTATGACCGTCGGCCAATTCCTTCAGACCAACTACACGGCGCAGACCGGCACGGTCTACCCGCTGGCGATCGATGCCGATTGGGCGGTTGCCGCGCGGCTGGTCGACAATTTCGCGCCGCACGCACAAGCAACGCCGAACATGACGGTGGCACTCGACGCCGGCCATATCTTCAACAGCTCGGCGCTCACGGAGATCGCGACACAAAGCACCGGCAACTTCACCGCGCCGGTCAGCAATCCGCGCATCGACCGTGTCGTGGTCGACCGCGTCAGCGGTGCGGTCTCGGTCGTCACCGGCACCGAGGCCGCATCGCCTTCGCCGCCCGCGATCCCCGCCGGCAAGGCGCCGGTGGCGCAGGTGTTGTTGCAGACGACGTCGACGGCGATTGCGAATTCGATGCTTACCGACGAGCGCGATCTGGCGTCGCTCGGTCTCGCGTCAGGCGCCTACACCACCGTCGGCACCGCCGCGTCGCAGAATGTCGGCATCGCCGCCGGCGACGTCGTGCAGCTCGACGGCAGCGGCCGCCTGCCGGCGGTTGATGGGTCGCAGCTCACTGGCCTTGGCGCCGTGCCGTCGGGCGTGGTCGTGCCATTCGCAGGCGCGAGCGCGCCGTCCGGCTGGCTCCTGTGCTACGGCCAAGCGGTCAGCCGCACGACCTATGCCACGCTGTTCGCCACCATCGGCACAACCTTTGGCAGCGGCGATGGCTCGACCACGTTCAACTTGCCCGATTTGCGCGGTCGTGCCGCCTTCGGCGTCGACAACATGGGCGGCGCCGCGGCGAACCGCGTGACATCCGGCGGCAGCGGCATCAATGGTTCGGCGCTCGGTGCGGTTGGCGGCGCCGAGACAGTGACCCTGACTCAAGCGCAGATGCCGAGTCATTCTCACAGC
>DASQGX010000166.1:0-3098 GCA_035632395.1 Allostellaceae bacterium | reverse complement strand
ATCGTCGCCGCAAATATCCGCCGCGAAGGCGGACGCTGGAACAAACGCGATAACGAGCGCAACAATTGCCGCGCGAGCGACGCTGACGAACCTCAAGCCGCTGCCACGCCGACCGGGCAGCTCACGCCCGTGCCGCCGAGGCCGCAATAGCCGCCTGGATTTTTCGCCAGATACTGCTGGTGATAGTCCTCGGCGTAATAGAACTCGCCGGCCGGCTTGATCTCGGTGGTGACGGCGCCGTGGCCCGCTTTGGTCAACGCCTTGGCATAGGCATTGCGCGATGCTTCGGCGGCTTGCTGCTGCGCCGGCGTCGTCCAATAGATTGCCGAGCGGTATTGCGTGCCGACGTCGCTGCCTTGGCGCATGCCTTGGGTTGGGTTGTGGCTTTCCCAAAACGCCTTGAGCAGCCGTTCGTAGGAAATTTTCTTCGGGTCGTAAGCGACCAGCACGATCTCGGCATGGCCGGTGCGGCCCGAGCAGACCTCTTCGTAGGTCGGATTGGGCGTCGTGCCGCCGGCATAGCCGACTGCCGTCGCATAGACGCCGTCGAGCTGCCAGAACGCACGCTCGGCGCCCCAGAAACAGCCAAGGCCGAACTGCGCCGTCTCGATGCCGGCCGGGAAGGGCGGCACGATGCGCCGGCCGCTGACATAGTGGGTCTCGGTGACGCGCATCTTGGTGGCGCGGCCGGGCAGCGTCTCGTCGGGCGCGGGCATTTCGGTCTTCTTGCGGGCCATCCACATGCGCATTCTCCTTTTTCCTTGTTGCCGGGGGCGGGCGAACCTGAATCTGGGCTCGCGCCTGCGCGAACGCAACATGCGCTCACGCAGGCTTGAATGGACGTGTGCCGGCCTGCGCGGCGCGACGAAAAAATTGCCGCCGCCGCGGAAAAGCCGCTAGCCTCGTTGCCCGGTACGAGCCGGCCAAAAGCAAAAGACGCACGGGGAGGGCGAGAATGCCGCGACGCTACGACGCCAAGACCTTCGACATGGCCCATCTGCGCAAGACGGCGGAAAAGCTCAAGAGATGGGGCAAGTGGGGGCCTAACGACGAGCTCGGCACGCTCAACTACGTAAAGCCCGAGGACATCGCTGCGGCGGCGCGGCTCATCCGCAAGGGCAAGGTGTTCTCGCTGGCGCTGCCCTACGACAGCAACGGACCGCAGAAGGGCCTGTGGGGCAACCGGCACAATCCGGTGCACACGATGCTGGCGACCGGAACCGACGCGATCGCGGGCGCGCAGGACAAAGGCGGCATCCGCTATGCCGATGACGCGGTGTCGATGCCGCTGCAATGCGGCACGCAGTGGGATGCGCTCGGCCACATCTTCTACGACGACAAGATGTGGAACGGCTATGACGCCAAGCTGGTCGATTCCGGCGGCGCGCAGAAGAACGGCATCGAGAAGACCAAGGCCAAGATGGTCGGCCGCGGCGTGCTGCTCGATGTCGCGCGGCACTGCAAGGTGGATTGCCTTGCGGATGGCACTGCCATCACCATCGATGACCTGATCGAGACCGCCAAGGCGCAGAAAGTCGAAGTGATGCGCGGCGACTTCGTCATCGTCCGCACCGGCCAGATGGGCCAGCGCCTCAAAGCCGGCGATTGGGGCGGCTATGCCGGCGGCGACGCGCCCGGTCTCGCCTTCGAGACTTGCGAGTGGATCCACAAGACCGAGATTGCCGCAATCTGCACCGACACCTGGGGTTGCGAGGTGCGGCCGAACGAGACCAAGGACGCGTTCCAACCCTGGCATTGGGTGGTGATCCCGATGATGGGCCTCACCATGGGCGAGATCTTCTATCTCGAGGAGCTCGCCGACGATTGCGCCAAGGACAAGATCTACGAGTTCTTCTTCTGCGGTCCGTCCCTGCCGATCACAAAGGCGGTCGGCTCGCCGGTCAACCCGATGGCGATCAAATAGGGTGGCAACTTAGGCCTTCTTCCGCTTCAGCTTCGCGCGCTTTTCGAGGAGCGCGCAGACCGCGGCCGTGTCGCTGTCGCCGAAGCCGAGCTTGATGACTTCCTTGTTGAGTGCGGCGATTTTGCCGAAGAGCGGCGTGTCCACTTTCAGCGACCGGGCGAATTGGCCGATGACCTTGAGGTCCTTGGTCCACAAATCGTTTTTCATCGTCGCCGGCTTGTAGCTGTTCTTCGCCATCAGCGGCGCACGCAGCTCGAAGACGCGCGAGTTGCCAGCGCCGGACGATATCACGCGCACGATGTCGTCGGGATCGAGGCCGGCCTTCATGCCGAGCACCATCGCCTCGGCGCTGGCGACGTTGTGGATCGCGACCAGCAGGTTGGCGACGAACTTCATCCGGCTGCCGTTGCCGAAGATGCCGAGATAGGATTGCGCGCGCGTGAAGCCGGGGAACACGTGCGCGACGCGGTCATAGGCGGTGCGCTCGCCGCTGGCGAAGACGACAAGATCGCCTTTCTCCGCCTGCGAGCCGGTGCCTGACAGCGGACAATCGAGCAGCGTTATGCCGGCCGCGGACAATGCCTTGCGCGCCTTCTCCTTGTCGGCAAGCGCGAAGGTTGAAAGCTCTGCGACGACCAGGCTAGCGGGCGCATCCTTGACCAGCGCCTTGACCGTCGCGTCGAGCGCCTTGGCCGAGGGCAGCGAGGTCAGCACCACGGCGACGCCGCGGGTCGTTTCCGCCGGCGTGGCGACGGGCGTGCCGCCATTGCTGCGCAGCCGCTCCAATGCCGCCGGCACGACGTCGTAGCCGCGCACGGCGAATCCGCGTTTCACCAGATTGGCGGCGATCGCGCCGCCCATGGTGCCCAATCCGATGATGCCGACGGTCCGGCTGCTGTCGATCATGGCGCGTTCGCTCTCCTGCAGGATCGGCGCGGACCCCCTCACTCGGTCCGGTTGCCCGGATCCGGATGAGGGGGCGGGCCGCGGCCGTCCACGTTAAAGCCCCAGATAGAATTTGCGGATGAGCTCGTTGTTGTTGAGCTCTTCCGGCGATTTGCCGTCGAAGGCGATCTTGCCGTGAACGATGACGTAGCCGCAATCGGCAATGCGGATCGCCTGGGTAAAGTTTTGCTCGGCCATCAGGACCGTTAGGTGGTTCTGCTCCTTCATT
>DASQGX010000165.1:0-2123 GCA_035632395.1 Allostellaceae bacterium | reverse complement strand
CGCCGAGCAGCACGCCGTCACCTTCGCCGCCGGCATGGCCTGCGAGGGCTTGAAGCCGTTCGCCACGATCTATTCGACGTTCCTGCAGCGCGCCTACGACCAGGTGGTGCACGACGTCGCCATCCAGAAGCTGCCGGTGCGCTTCGCCATGGACCGCGCCGGCCTCGTCGGCGCCGATGGCGCGACGCATGCCGGCTCGTTCGACCTCGCCTATCTCGGCTGCCTGCCGCACTTCGTGATCATGGCGCCGGCCGACGAAGCCGAGCTCGTCCACATGGTGGCGACCGCGGCGGCGATCGACGACGCGCCGTCGGCGCTGCGCTATCCGCGCGGCGAAGGCGTGGGTGTCGCGCTGCCGCCGAAGGGGGAAGTCCTTCCAATCGGCAAAGGCCGCATCCTGCGCGAGGGCAATTCGATCGCCATTCTGAGTCTCGGCACCCGCCTGCAAGAGGCGCTCAAGGCCGCCGACGAGCTCGGCCATCTGGGATTGTCGACGACCGTGGCCGATGCGCGCTTCGCCAAGCCGCTCGACACGGACTTGATCGAACGTCTGGCGCGCGAGCACGAAGTGCTGATCACCGTCGAGGAAGCCGCCATCGGCGGCTTCGGCAGCCACGTGCTGCATCACCTGGCGCATGCCGGCTTGCTGGATCAAGGCCTCAAGGTGCGGCCGTTGGTGCT
Source organism: Allostellaceae bacterium (assembly GCA_035632395.1). Lineage (GTDB taxonomy): Bacteria > Pseudomonadota > Alphaproteobacteria > ATCC43930 > CGMCC-115725 > REEB95. The sequence goes on along the minus strand of DASQGX010000165.1, from coordinate 1,442 downwards.
GCCCGACCGCTTCATCGACCACGAATCGCCGGTGAAGCAGTACGACGAGGCCGGCCTCAACGCGCGCCACATCAAGCACGCCGCGCTGGTCGCGCTCGGCCGCGCGGAGATCGAGCGCTCGGCGCGCGCCTGATCCGGCGCGCCGCGGGCGCGCTCCTGCTCATGACCGAAAAGCGACGCCTCGATCAACTGCTGGTCGAGCGCGGCTTGGCGCCGACCCGCGCCAAGGCACAGGCGCTGATCCTCGCCGGCACGGTGTTCAGCGGCGAGCGCCGCCTCGACAAGCCGGGCGCGACCTTTGCTGCCGACGCACCGGTCGAGGTCCGCGGCAAGGATCATCCCTGGGTGTCGCGTGGCGGCGTCAAGCTGGCGCACGGCCTCGATCATTTCCACTTCGATCCGCGCGGCCTGGTGGCGCTCGATATCGGCGCCTCGACCGGCGGCTTCACCGACGTGCTATTGCAGCGCGGCGCCGCGCGCGTCTATGCCGTCGACGTCGGCTTCGGCCAGTTCGATTGGAAGCTCCGCAACGACGAACGCGTCGTGCTGCTCGAACGCGTCAACGCCCGCCATCTGACGTCCAAACAGGTGCCGGAGCCAGTCGATCTCGTGGTCTGCGATGCCAGCTTCATCGGCCTCGAAACCTTGCTGCCGGCGCCGCTGGCGCTGGCCAAGCCGCGGGCGCGGCTGGTGGCGCTGATCAAGCCGCAATTCGAGGTCGGCCCGGATCGCGTCGGCAAGGGCGGCGTGGTGCGCGATCCGGCACTCCACCGCGAAGTCTGTGACCGCATCGCCGCGTGGCTCGCAACCCAGGGCTGGCGCGTCCTCGGCGTCGTCGAAAGTCCGATCCGCGGACCCGAAGGCAATGTCGAATTCCTCGTCGCGGCCGAGCGCGGCCCGCGTAGCACAGCCGGCGCACCAACGCAGCGCGACGGCGTCGTGCGAAGCCAAGATCAATGACGGAGGTCGTGCTCGCTATCGACAGCGTCGGCGTACGCGGCGACGGCGTCGCACAATACGACGGCAAGTCGGTCTACGTGCCCTTTGCTGCACCGGGCGACCGCGTCCGCGTGCGCCTGTCGAGCGACAAAGGCGAACGCCGCGGCGACATCGTCGAAATTCTGGCCGCCGGCGCGCGTGCCAAGCCGGTCTGCGCGCATTTCGGCGTTTGCGGCGGCTGCGCATTGCAGCACCTGACGGGCGAAGCCTACGCGGCGGCGAAGCTCAGCTGGCTTAAAGGCGCGCTGGCCCAGCATGGCTTCGCCGATGTCGAGATCGCGCCGTTGCACCGCCTAGCGCCCGGCACGCGCCGGCGCGCGCGGCTCGCGCTTGCGCGCAACGGCGAAACCGTCACCGGCTTCCACGGCCGGATGAGCCACGCCATCGTCGACATGCGCGAGTGCCATGTCCTGCATCCCGCTTTGTTCGCGTTGGCCGATCCG
>DASQGX010000164.1:0-14235 GCA_035632395.1 Allostellaceae bacterium | reverse complement strand
GCCCGGTGCTTGAGGCGATTCCAGGCGTGTCCGTGACCGGTTGGCAGCCGCGGGCTGAAATTCGCAGGCATCTCGCACGCGCGCGATGTCTCGTATTCCCAAGCTTGTGGTACGAGACGTACGGCCTGACGGTCGATGAGGCTGCCTCGTGCGGTGTTCCGGCCATCGTCAGCGATATTTCAGCGGCCGCCGAGCGGGTCGAAGACGGTGTGAGCGGATGGCACTTCTGCAGCGGCGACAGTGCCGATCTCGTGCGTTGCCTCAAATTGATTGAAGACGATGCGCTGGTGCGCACGGCGGGGCTTGCAGCCTATGATGCGTTCTGGCGGCGCGGCGAATCCGCCGATACGCATGCGCGGCGTCTCATACGGATCTATAGACAAGCGATGCAGGCTTGACCGAACGCGTGTCGGCCGATAACGCCAGAGTTTCGATCGGGAAAAAATCGCGGCGGCCTTCGTGCAACACGGCGGACGGAACGGCCTGCATGATTGCCGTGAGGCCGGCATCTGGACCGAACCAGTAAATGGATTGGCAGACACGCATCAGCGGGATGTCGTCTACATGGTCGGTGAACAAAACCCGGGGGCGATCGAGCCATCCGCGGCCGACAATGAGACTCATAACAGCGTCGCGCTTGTACGGACCGGAATTGTCGGGATTTGGCTTCGCCCGCCCGCATCGGGTTGTCAGCACGTCGGCAAAGCCCAGCCGATGTCCGAGCCCGTCCGCATACTCTCCTGGTGCGGCGGTCGCCAGGATCGCGTCGACCTGGCCCGCGGCGACAGCGGCCAGGACAGGCATCAACTCTGGGCGGACGATTCTTACAAGCTCTTGCACGATGTCATGTTCTGCGGCGCCACCGTCCCCGGCCGTCGCGATCTGCCACAGCGCTTGCAGGCGCCATTTCAGCCATTCGTGGCTCATCAGCCGCAACTTTCGTGCCGCGACCATGGCGACGGCCGAACACGATATGCGCCAACGGCGCGGCGCGCGGAGATGCGGAAACCGTGCGCGCACGAGATGCAGCGCCCAACGGGGAAAGCTGTTCTCGGAAAGGACCGTCCCGTCCAAATCTAGGATCAGGACGGGTGTTTTTTCGCGGCGTCGACCGACCATGGAAAGCGGCAAAGTTGCCCGTCGTAGAGGGCGAAGTCGGGATAAACCAGCGGCGTATCCGACGTTACGGTGATGACGGCCGAGCGCACGCGAGCCTTGGGTGCGCGCTTTCGGACGGTCCCGAGCACCTCGAGCAGCGTGACGCCGCTGTCGACTGCATCATCGACCACCAATACGGAAGGTGTGTCGCCGGCATGAGCGATCCAATCGTCGAAGGCGGCCAATTCGCGTTCGTCGAACTGACGGGACGCGGCAGCGGGGCGGGGCGGGGCTCGGGTCAGAAGCCGATGCTCGATGAGTCGCAGGCGATCGACGATCGCGCGCGGTAGGCGAGACAAAAGGCCGCGTATGATTGCGGCGGCGTATTTGAATCGCGTGGACGGACGGCGGCAGGTCAGTGTGCGGATTGGAATCGCACCTCCTGCAGCGTGATTCATCGCCTCGGCGACGCGTAGGCCGCCCGTCGGTATGCCGACGATAAGGTCTGGCCGTCCATCGCCAAGCACACGCCGCATCAATAGTCCGCAGGCTGTTTCGAAGCTCTCGTTGTCGAAGCTGAGAACGGCAGCACCCGCCGAAGCGCGGGGCGCGCGGTGCAATCGAGGGCTGCGATTCCGTTGGATCGGCGGTTCGGTCGCCAACCGCGCCTCCCTAAGTCGGGAAGGCAACAGCGCGGACGCCGACCCGAAGGCTGCGGCGGGTCTCACGCCAGAGCACGCCGATCGCCGCACCCAGGAACAGGGCGGCAATCTGATCTTCGACCAGCGAGAGAACCGTGCCGTAGCCGAGCAGGAACGCCAAAACCGCGATCGCCGCCGTCGCTCGTTCCTTCGATCTGATAACCGGCCGCAGCGCCAGGCTGCAGATGAACAACAGATAAAGGACTGCGAACGCGCCGAAATAAGCGTACATCAGGATGAAGAAATTATCGGCCGGATTGAAGCTGTTGATTGCGTAGAGGCGCTGCGGACCGCCGATCCCACCGAGCCCGACGCCGAACACGAGCATCTGGTGGTGCAGGATCCATTGCCATGCATCGGGCCACGTATAAGCGATGCGCAAAAAGATCGATTGCGTGCTGAACACGCCGGTGCCGTGCGCGAAGTATAGCCCGAGCGTAACCAACGGCAGCGACACGCAGGCGGCCATGAACACGACGCAACAGAAACGCAGCAATGCAGGCCACCGCGACGGCGGCAAGCAAAGGATTGCGGCCACTGGAATGAGCGCCAGGATCGCGCCCTTTTGCGTCGTCAGAAACACGGCGGCACAGGACGTGGCCGCCATCAGGGCACGCAGCCGCCAGGCGCGGACCTGACTCATGATCACGATTCCGAGCAGCGGAACCAGGATTGCAGCGGAGATCGAGCTGCGCGCAAATCCTGCGACACGCCGTGCGAACGGATCTTGGATTTCCCAATCCTTCGACACGTCGACGTTGAGATTGCCGATGATGGTTTTGATTCCCGTCCACGGGAAGGTTACGAAAAATTTGTCGAGACACAAGCCGATGACCGTCACGCACCAGATGACGACCATGAACGTGAGCAGCTTTTTCCCCGGCGATATTAGCAACGAGGCGAGAAAGAACCCGAATAGGACATTGGCCACTATTTTCATGGCGTAGGCGACAGCGACGGCGTCGCCGATGGTGCCCATGAGCACAAGGCCATGAAACACGATGAGCGCCCCAAACACGAAATAAGCTGGATGGATGCGCAAGCGCATCGCCTGTGCCGCCAACAGCACGGCGAGCGGTCCAAGGATCAACGCGTCGCGCAGAAAGATGTAATTGTCCTTGCCGCAGAGGTAGAGCAGGTAGCGCAGCGGCGCTTCGAAAGCATAGATACCGATATAGGCGGCCGTGCAGAACACAAACAGCCATGCCAGGCTTCGGCTGTCGATGTTGCCGAAATCAAAAGCTGTGACTGAATTGTGCGGCGTGCGCTGCTGTGCACCTGTCCGGGGCGCGGCCGTTCTGTGCATGCTGCCGCCGGCGACGGCACTTGAACCACCCATGCGCCATCACAATCACGCTCGGGAGTCCGTCGCAACGGACCAAAGCGTGATCAATATGTGGCCATGCCCTCGTGAAAATGGTCACGGTACGCAAAGGGAGAATGATATGGCGCATCATGGCGCGGTGAAACGCGGCAGATGGCGCCTTCGTTATATTGGCGGTTGCCGATGAGGTGAAAAGCTTTTTGGCCTAAACCCGCTATAGCCAATAGGTGGGCAGTGCGCATGATCGTCGCAGGAAGTGGGGCACAAGTGGCGGCGGTCAGCAAGCGACTGGTGGGGTTGAGCTAAATCAAGGTGTCGGCGGTTTTACACGCGATCATGGTTGTTAATGCTGGAAACTCTTTCCGAGCAAAAAAGGATTCCGAACGTGCCCGCCCATAATCCCGACATCGCCCAAGGGCTCGACGACATCGCCGATCTCCTCGAGCTCCAGGATGCCAATCCCTTTCGCGTGCGCGCCTACCGCAATGCCGCGCGCGTGATCCGCGGTCTTGGCACCGAAGTCGCGACCATGTTGAAGCGCGGCGACGATCTCTCCGAATTGCCCGGAATCGGCAAGGACCTCGCCGACAAGATTCGAACGTTCGCCGAAACCGGCCATCTGCCGCTGCTCGATCAACTCCGGCGGGCGACGCCGGCGATCGCAACCGAACTGCTCAAGTTTCCCGGCATGGGGCCGAAGCGCGTCAATACGCTTTGCCACGAGCTCGATATTCACACGATGGCGCAGTTGCATCGCGCTGTCCTCGACGGCCGCGTCCGTGCGCTGCCCGGGTTTGGCGCCGGTATCGAAGAACGGCTACGCCAGGCGCTGGAAACGCGCGCCAAAACACCGTCACGCTGGAAGCTGGCAACCGCCGAGAGCTATGTCGAGCCGCTACTCGCGTGGCTGCGCGGCGCGCCGCGCGTCGAGGCGGTTGTCGTCGCCGGCAGTTATCGGCGCCGCCAGGAGACGGTCGGCGACATCGATATTCTTGTCACTGCCGCCAATAGCGTGCCGGTGGTGAAGCGCTTCACCGAATATGAAGAGGTCAAGCAAATCGTCGCGCGCGGCAAAACCCGCGCAACCACCGTGCTCAAATCGGGCCTCCAAGTCGATCTACGCGTCGTTCGCGCAAATTGCTACGGCTCGGCGCTGCATTATTTTACCGGCAGCAAGGCGCACAGCATCGCCATCCGTCGGCTCGGCCAGCAACGCGGTCTGAAGATCAACGAATACGGCGTGTTCCGGAAAAGCCGGCGCATCGCCGGCGAAACTGAAGCGGAGGTCTACCGGACCGTCGGCCTTCCCTATATTGAACCTGAGCTGCGCGAAAATCGCGGTGAGATCGAGGCCGCTGCCGCCGGCAAGCTGCCCAAACTGGTCGAGCTGAGCGATCTCCGCGGCGACTTGCATGCCCATACCATTGCCACCGATGGCCACAATACGCTGCCCGAAATGGCACAAGCGGCGCGCGAGCGCGGATTCGAATACCTCGCGATCACCGAGCATTCGAGGCGGCTTACGATGGCGCATGGTCTCGATGCGCGGCGGCTGCTGAAACAAGGGGAAGCCATCGACCGCTTCAACTCCACCAAGCCCAAGATTACGGTGCTCAAGGGCATCGAGGTCGATATCCTCGAGGACGGCAAGCTCGATCTGCCGGACGCCGTACTCGGTCGCCTCGATCTCGTGGTCGGCGCCGTGCATAGCCGGTTTAATTTGTCACGCGAAAAACAGACCGAGCGTGTCTTGCGTGCGATGGAGCGCCCGCATTTCACGATTTTTGCGCATCCGAGCGGACGGCTGATCGGCGAACGCGAGCCCTACGACGTCGATATGGCGCGCATAATCGCAGCCGCCAGGGAGCGCGGCTGCTTCATCGAATTGAATGCTCACCCGGATCGCCTGGATCTAGTCGACGCGCATTGTCGAATGGCCAAGGAAGCGGGGGTACTGGTGAGTATCGCGACCGATGCCCACAGGACTGAGGAATTGGGTAATCTCCGATTTGGCGTATTCCAGGCTCGGCGCGGATGGCTTGAAAAGGGCGATGTGCTCAACACGCGGTCATTAGCGGCCTTGCGGTCGCTGCTCGCGCGTACCATGCGATAGGAGCGACTCCGAGGCGTTACGGCACGATGTGGTGCTTGCCGATGAGTGCCACGGTGCTCGCTTGCGGACCGTGCTCGCCTTCGCGCTCATGGAGCACGAAACGGACTTCATCGCCTTCGGCGAGGCGATCGAAGCCGTTTCCGACAACCGCATTCCGATGCATATAGATCTCGCTGCCGTCGTCCACGCGGATGAAGCCGTAGTCCGGAAAGAGGCGTACGACGCGTCCGTGTGTGGGCGTCACGTGGCCTTTGACATCGCCGCGCACGATCCGCGCGTGGTCTTCGAGCTGCCGGCGCACTGAGTCGAAAGCATCGCGAACGGCAACCAGGATGTCCTCGTGGGCATGATGTTCGGGCGGATCGCGCCGGACAACGATTTCGCGTCCCGGCACGGTCAGGTTGATCGCCAAATGATAGATATTACCCTGTCGATGGCGTCGCGTACTCGCCTCGACGACAACCCGGCAGCCGATGATCCGGCCAAAAAACTGCTCGAGCTCGGCGATGCGTTCGCGGATGTGGGTTTCAACCGCTGGCGACGGCGCCATCTTGCGGAAGGTGATCTGGGTCGGAATCTGCATGTGAACATCCCGTTGAACGCGCCAATCAAAATCGGCGATGGGCCGGTCGCCGGCCTTGATTCAGATCAATGCCGTTCGGGCCCATTGGTTGATCCTGTCTCAACTCGGATAGGAGGGTGACATGCCGGACGACGTCAAAACAGCCCAGGAGCCAGGAGTTGCGGCTTGGACCAAGGCATGGGGCGCTGACTTTGCGCCGAACTATGCCATCAATCATCGGATGTTCGAGTGCTGGGCGCGTGGCATGGCGCGGCTTTCGCACGACATGGCTCAATTCATGCAATCGCGCCTGCTCGAGGAATCGATGATGTGGGAGAAGTTGGCAACCTGCCGCGATCTGGCTGATGCCTTCAATTGCGAAAGCCGGTTCGTGGTCAAGGCCGGGACGGATTACAGCGAGGCGGCGCAACGCTTTTCGCGGTTGTTGTACGAGATTGCGAACAGCTACGGCACAGTGATGCGCACCGGGCCAAAGATGGATGCGTAGCAGGTGATCATTCAGTGACACCAACCAGGAGGGTTCGATGAAAGAGCTTCGTTGCAAAGATTTGAAGAAGGGCTGCAGCTTCATTGCGCGTGGGCGGACGACCCAATCGGTCATGTCCAAGGCAGCCAAGCACGCCAAGTCGGCGCATGGCATCGAGAAGATGACGGCGGCCATGGCGCGCAAGGCACGCGCGGTGGTTCACACCGTCTGATCGGATCGGCGCGCCTCGCCTCGCGGGAGGCGCGCCATACCGTTTGCGGCGTCGCCGGAATCTGTATATCGCGCACGCGGAGCGGCGCGAGGACGTCGACAAGCGCGCAAATGATCACCGCAAGGGCCGGTGTGGTTCCGCTTTCGCCACCGGCTTTGATGCCGAGCGGGTTGGTGGGCGATAGCACCTCGACGATCGCGGTGTTGAACGGCGGCAGGCCGTTGGCGCGGGGCAGTGCGTAAACCATGAAGCTGCCGCACAACCGCTGGCCGGAGCGCGGGTCGATCGCACAGTGACGACCGCCAGAATGCCTGGCATCGCGCGTGCGGATGTGGCGGCCGCACCACTACGGCGTCCGCCTGGCCGCGTAATGGCCATCGGATTGCGGTGAAGGCGTCGCCGACGAGGCTCATCATGGCCGTGAGTGAACAAGAAACCGCCGACGCAAGCCACGTGTGGCCGGTGGAATCCGTCGGCACGAGCCGTTAGCATGCCGCCCGCAAACGATAACGGACGCGTGAAAAATGAATTTGGAAGGACCGCCGCGAGACGCCATCCGACATGCGACGCTGCCCGATGGCACATGCCTCGCTTATTCGATCATCGGCGATCCCCAGGCTTCGAAGCGTGCTGTGCTGGTTCATTCGCTCGCAATGGATCACACGTTCTGGCGTCCGGTTGCCGAGCGACTCGCGCGAAATGCCGCAGTCTTTGTTTACGATTGCCGTGGCCATGGCGCGTCCGACAAGCCGCACGGACTGTATACGGTCGAACTCTTCGCGCACGATCTAGCCGCGCTGCTCGATGCCATTGGCTGGCGGTCGGCGCTGGTTGCCGGTGCCTCGATGGGCGGATGCGTCGCGCTTGCATTTGCGGCGGCCTATCCGCAACGGGTCGCGGCGCTCGGCCTGGTCGACACGACCGCGTGGTACGGCGCCGAGGCGCCGCGGCAATGGGCCGAGCGCGCCGAACGCGCACTCAAATTCGGACTCGGCGGGCTGGCCGATTTCCAGGTGACGCGCTGGTTCGGCGACGATTTCCGTGCGCGCCGTTCCGACATTGTGCGTGAGTCGGTCGAGATATTCCTGCGCAACGATCTGGCGGCCTATGCCGCAAGCTGCCGGATGCTCGGTGCTTGCGATCTGCGCGCGGCCCTACCCGCGATCGCCGCACCGACGGCCGTGCTGGTGGGCGAGGAGGATTACGCCACGCCGATCGCCATGGCCGAGGCGCTGCGCCGGGGCATCCCCGGCGCCAGCCTCACGGTGCTCAAAGGTGCGCGTCACCTGACGCCGCTCGAACGGCCGGACGAAGTCGCGGTGGCGCTGGCGCGACTTCTCTAAGCACCCGTCCGCGCGCTAGGCTCGTGCCATGCGCTATGAGCTGTATTACTGGCCGCAGATACAGGGCCGAGGCGAGTTTATCCGCCTCGCGCTCGAAGAAGCCGGCGCCGACTATGTCGACGTGGCGCGTGCCAAGGGCGGCATGGACAAGCTGACACGGTTGCTCAGAAACGGCGACCGTCCGCCGTTCGCGCCGCCGTTTCTCAAGGCCGGCAAGCTGCTGCTCGCGCAGACGGCGATGATTCTGTTCTTTCTCGGCGGCCGGCACGGATTGGCGCCAAAAGACGAGGTCGGCCGGTTCTGGGTCCATCAGTGTCAGCTGACGTTGCTCGACTTCCTGGTTGAGATCCATGACACGCATCATCCGATTGCATCTGGTCTTTACTACAAGGACCAAAAACCCGAAGCGCTGCGCCGCGCGGCGGATTTTCGCGCCAGCCGTCTGCCGAAATACCTCGGCTATTTCGAGAAGCTGTTGACGAACCATCCGCGCGGCGGGCTGGCCGGCGCGAAGCTTTGTTATGCCGATCTGTCGCTGTTTCAGACAGTTGAGGGGCTGGTCTATGCCTTTCCGCAAACGATGTCGCGCGCAAGGCCACGTTACCCGCGCCTTCATGCATTGCACGATCGTGTTGCCGCGCGGCCGCGCATCAAGGCCTATCTTGCGTCCTCGCGTCGCATCCGATTCAACGAGCAGGGTATCTTCCGTCACTATCCCGAGCTCGACGGATGATGCGGCGCGCCTTGATGCTGTTCCTCGCCATCTTTGTTCTGCCGCTGCTGGTCAGCGCCTGCGTCTACGGCTTCGGTAACGGCGTGCCGTGGTACGAGGCGCGCCGCGATCCAACCGGTTTGGCACCCGATCCGGCAACGACGCCCGAAGCGGTCATTCAGGTTTATGCTGCGCGTGCCGTCGCTTGGCGCGGCATTTTCTCCGTCCATACCTGGATCGCGGTCAAGCCGAGCGGCGCGCCGCATTTTACGCGCTACGAAGTTCTCGGCTTCGGCGTCAGCCAGGGCGCACTCGCTATCCGCGTCGATCGCATGGGGCCGGACAATTACTGGTTCGGCGACAAGCCGGTGATCGTGCTCGACCGGCGCGGACCCGGCGTCGATGCCCTCATCGATAAAATCAAAGCGGCGGTCGCAGTCTATCCATATCCGCATGAATATCGCGCTTGGCCCGGTCCCAACAGCAACACCTTCACCGCCTACATCGCGCGCGCCGTGCCCGAATTGGGCCTGGCGCTGCCGGCAAATGCCGTGGGCAAGGATTTCCTGCCCGGCTTCAAGCTGTTCGCGCCGGCGCCAAGTGCCACCGGCTACCAGGTATCGTTCTATGGTCTCGCGGGCCTGTTGGTAGCACGCGACGAGGGCATCGAGCTCGATCTGCTCGGGCTCGATCTCGGCATCGATTTCGCCAAACCGGGAATCAAACTGCCCGGTGTCGGCTGGCTGGGCATCGGCGGACGCACGCCGGCCTGACGCCTCAATCGAGGCGAATGAGCAGCTTGCCGACGGCACGGCCTTCCTCCATGCGCTCGTGTGCCTCGGCAATGCGCATCAGCGGGAAGATTTCGGCGATCTGGTGCTTGAGTTTGCCAGCCGCGATCAGCCGGTTGATGTCGCGCGCGGCGTGATCGCGCGCGCCTTGCGGAACTTCGTAGATGAGGACGAAACGGACGGTGAGGTCCTTCATCAGCATCGGCGTGAACGGCACCACCGGATCGGGCACGACGTCGCTCGAATAGGTGGCGATGACGCCGCCGCTTCTGAGCAGCGCGACATCGGTTGCCAGGTTCGTGCCAAAGGCGACTTCGACGACGCGGTCGAGCGGTGTCTTATCCTTGAGTAGCGTGATGACGCGCTCGACGACGTTCTCCTTGCTATAGTCGACCACGGCATCGGCGCCGATCTCGCGGGCGCGCGCAGCGGTTTCGGCGCGGCCGACCGTAGCGATGACCGCACGCGCACCGCCGAGCTTGGCCAGTTGCACGGCATAGAACCCGACCGCGCCGGCGCCACCTTGCACCAGGATCGCCTGGCCGGCGATGTCGCCGTCGGCATAAAGGCAGCGATGCGCCGTCATGGCCGGAATGCCGAGACACGCGCCGTCTTCGAAGCTCGCACTGTCGGGCAAGGTCACGGCGCGTTTGCTTGGCACGACCGTGTATTCGGCAGCGGTCCCGAACGGCCGGCCGCGTTGCGCCATGTAGACCCAAACGCGTTCGCCAACGCGCCTGGCGGCGACGCCGGTACCGACATTGTCGATGGTGCCGGCGCCGTCTTGATGCGGCACGATCCGCGGAAAGGCGATCGGCCGGCCGCGCCAGCCGCTGCGGGCCTTGGTGTCGGACGGATTGACCGCCGATACCGCGATCCGGACCCGGACCTCGCCCGGTCCGGGCTCGGGCATCGGCATCTCGCCGAGCACCAGCACGTCGCGCGCCGGGCCGGTTCTCTCGTACCAGCAGGCCTTCATGGCCGCGAGCTTAGGCGAGCCGTTGCTGCGCGCCAATATCGCGCGGGCCCGCCTGCTGTGGCAGGATTGCGCTTACGCGATGAACCGCGGAGCGGCTAAGCGAATGGCGGCATCTGTACGGGCGTTGAAATCCAAGGCCAGCAGCGGTGCCGGCTCGGTGGTCGCGCGGCTCGACGCCGAAGTCGATGCCTTCGTCCGGCGCACGCGTTTCTTCCACGAGCCGATAACGCGCGGCCGCGCCACGATGTTCGTCTTCCAACATCGTCAGAATACCCGGCACCGAAATTCGGTCCTCAAGCTGCGCGTCGCCACCAATTGCCCGGATTGGGATATAAGACTGCGCATCATTCGTGCTTGTGCCGAGGAGATCATCGCCGACCACGAGCACGGCGGTGGCCGGCCGCATTGGGCGATCCTCGAAGAGCTTGGCATCAAGATCGGCTTGAAGCGCAATGCCATCCGCCACGCGCGGCTCTTGGCCTCGACCCAGATGGCGTGGCTCGCGTGGGATGCGCTCATGTCCAACCGGCCGTGGCTTGAGGGCCTGGTCGCCAATACCTGCGCCGAACGCGCCAACATTCCGGGTTATGGCGAAGGCATCTTGCGCAAGCACGGCTGGTTCGGGCTTGAGCGGCAGCGGTGGGGCAGGCTCTTCGGCCTCGCCGACGACGATCTCGAATTCTTCGAGCTGCACGAAGCCGCCGACATCGCCCATTCGGATCTCGGCTGGAAAACCATCGCCGAACAGGCCGAGCGTCAGGGCGCGGCCGATGCGGTGGTACAGGCCTGTCGCGTCAACCTTGTGGTGTGGGAGAATTATCTCGACGGCATTGCCGATGGCGGCGATGCGCTCGATCGCGGCCGCGAACCGAACTATGTCTGATTGAATTCCACCGCGCGCCGATGGCCGGGCGGCGGATGAAGCGTATGAGGGCATGATGCTGATCGATTGTCGCGACAAATCCGAAGTCGAAGCCGCACGGACAGTGATCGCCCAATACGACGCGCTGGCGCCCGGCCAGCGCGCCGAAGCGCTGCTGGTGGATTACCCGCAGCACACGCGAATGTGGTTGTTGGAGGCGGGCATCCGCCACGTGCCGCGGCGCGATGCCGACGGCGCATGGCATCTTGCCTTCGTTCGCGGCTTGTCACCGACGCTCGGCAGGCCATCGGGATTCCATCACCTGGCGGCGCGGGCCGACGGCACGGTCTGGGCCTGTCAGCGCAGCCCGATTGTCGCGCGGATCGACGGCGGCACGCGCTGCATTGCGGCCGTCGCGCGGGCGCTCAAATCCGGCTCGCACCTTGCTGTGGACGAAAACGCCGACCAGGTCGTCGTCGCCGATCCGGCGGCCGGAGAACTGGTCGCGCTCCGCTCTTCCGACCTTGCGGTTACGCATCGTTGGGCGGCACCTGGCGGCCCGCAGCTGCCGCTGGTGACGCCGGACGGCATTATCTGCGTCACCGGTGGTACCACCGGCACCTTGACCATCGCCAGGCCGCAGGCCGGCGGTTACGTCACGCAGACGGTGGAAATTGGCCCGACGCCGCACGACCCGGCGTTGTCGAGCGATGGCCGATATGCGTTAGTGCCGTGCATGGGCGCGACCGATCTGGCCAAGGTACGGCTGTCCGACGGCGCGATTGTCGGCCGCTGCACGGTCGGCGATGGCCCATCGCATGCCAAGGCGGATCATCGCCGTAAGCGCATTTACGTCGCCAACAGTTGGGACGGCACCCTGACCGCGCTCAACGAAGATGGGAACGTGATCGCGTCGGTCGCGAGCGGACGCTGGGCGCACGCCGTATGCCTGACGCCGGACGGCAGCCAGATCTGGGTTGCGAACTTCCTCGACGACACGGTCGCGGTGTTCGACGCCGCAAACATGAAGCGGCTGGCGTTGCTCGAGACCGAGGCCTATCCGCACGGGCTCGATATCTCGCCCGACGGCAGACGCGCAGTGGTGACCGGCTTTGCCGCCGACCACGCGCGGGTCTTCGAGGTGCCAAGCGGCAAGCTGCTGGCGCGCGTCGAAATCGGCCGCGGTGGCGCACACACCGGTTTCGTCGACGACAGCCGCATGGCGGTGGTGACCTGCTCAGTGGCAGATCACCTCGCCTGCATCGATCTTGAAAGTAATATGGTGATCGGCCCGATTACGCTTGGCAACGCCTAACCGGCGAGCGACCGGTCAGCTCTTGAGCGGCGGGTAGTCGCGCGAGAACACCGGTTCCCCGAGGAATTTCTTCGGATCGTATTGCCAGAATTGGCTGACGGCGGGATAGCTCTTGATCGTCACGTTCACGAGCTTGCCGTCCCGTTTCTCGACCCGACGGATATAGACCGTGAAGACCAGATTGCCATACTCGTCGAACTTGACGGGCCCGCGCGGCGTTTCGGTCAGCGACACGGCACCGATCGCCTTGATCAACGCATCGCGATCGCCGACCTTGCCGGCAGTCGTCTTGAGCGCGGCTTCGAGAATCTGGCCGTTGACGTAGAGCGCCGCCGCATAGAACCCGATCGGAATATCGGCGCCGTAATACTTTTTCATAGCGGCGATAAAGCGCCGGTTGGCCTCGGTCTTGAGATCGAGCGTATAGGGGATCGAATTGATCAGACCGATCGCCTCGTCGCCGAAATTGCGCATGATGCTGTCGTCGGCAACCGTCGAGCCGCCGAGCAGTGGCAGCTTGAAGCCCTGGTCGCGGTATTGGCGCGTGAACTTGATCGGATTGGCGCCGGCATACACCTGAACGACGACGTCGACCTTGTGCGGATCGATCTGCGCGAGATAGGGGGTGTAGTCGGGCGTGTTGAACGGCGACCACAATTTGTTGATGAGATGTCCGCCGTCGTCCTCATACACTTTCTGGAAGCCGCCGACCTGCTCGTAGCCGAAGGCGAAATCGTCGCCGAGTGTGATTGCGCGCTTTAGCTTCATCTCCTTGATCGCATAGTCGGCGAGCGGATAAAGGCACTGGGCCGAACTGTCCGAGGTGCGCACCTGATAGAAATTGCGGTGCCGTTGCGTCAGATCCTCGGCGCCGCCGAAGCCCATCGTCGGCATCTTGTTCTGGGCGAGATAGTCCTCGATCGCCAGCCATTCGAAGGCGGCGAGGGGGCCCATGATCAGGTCCACTTTGTCGCGCTCGACCAGTTCGACGGCCTTGGTCTTGGCAACCGCAGGCTGGCCCGCCGTATCGGCGACGATCAACTCGACCTTGCGGCCGGCGAGGGTGAAGTTCTTTTCCTTGAGGAAGCAGGTAATTCCTTCCTCGAGGTGAATCCCACCGGCGGCGAGGCCGCCGGTTTTCACCGTCATCAGCCCGATCTTGATCGGCTCCTGCTGCGCGATCGCGGGCATCGGCAACGTCGCCGCGCCGGCAATTGCGGCCGTGCCGGCCATAAACGCCCGGCGATCCATTTTCCTGGTCATGTCGATCCTCCCCGTGAGCTGCGCGCACTTTCCGGCGCGTGCGTTTATTGCCGACAGTATAGGTTCGGATGCTGCAGTCCGCCAACGGCTGCGGCGGCCGCACGGCCGCGCGGTGAAACCGTCTTGCCCACGCTGTCCCACGTGGCGGTGCCGCAGAAGCGCTGGGCCCCGATGCCGATCAGACGGCGATTGGACGCCGGAATAAGGTCGGAAAGACCTTGCGAATCCATTGAATGCCGGGCTCGCGGTCGAAACGCTCGTGCCAATATTGCGCAATCTCGATCTTCGGTAGCTTGATCGGCGGCGCGATCGTCTCGAGGTCGAGATCGCGCGCCAGCATCGTGGCGATCGACAATGGCAAGATCGCAACCGTATCGGTGTGCTTCGCCATCACCGCGGCGGCGATGAACATCGGCACGCGGCAGATGATATTGGCCGGCGGAATCGCCGCTT
>DASQGX010000163.1:0-3638 GCA_035632395.1 Allostellaceae bacterium | reverse complement strand
GATCCATCATCCCCCTCCCCGTTTTTCGCATAACAACCACGAGCACGAAGACGTTGCAGGCAAGGGCCCTTAGCGTCAAGCTGCGCCGCCATTCGGCGATCCCCGGCGGGGAAAAAAGACAGAGGAGCGTTGGATGAAATTTGTGACATTCGGGACGCTGGCCGCGCCGCGGCTGGGCGTGCTCGACGCCGAACGCGGTGTGCTCGACATCAAGAAGGCGAACAGCCGCCTGCCCGGCGACATGCTCGCGCTGATCGAAGGTGGCGCG
Organism: Allostellaceae bacterium; assembly: GCA_035632395.1. Lineage (GTDB taxonomy): Bacteria > Pseudomonadota > Alphaproteobacteria > ATCC43930 > CGMCC-115725 > REEB95. The sequence goes on along the minus strand of DASQGX010000163.1, from coordinate 3,370 downwards.
TCGGCGCTGAAGGCGGTGAAGGCGACGGTCGAGAAGGCACGCAAGAAGAAGAGCGCGTGGATTCCGCTGAAGCGCGCCAAGCTGATGGCGCCGTTCCCGTCGCCGCGCAAGAACGTCTTCTGCGTTGGCCGCAATTACAAGCTGCATATCCTCGAAGGCGCGCGCGCCCGCGGCGTCGAACCGACCTTCCCCAAGGTGCCGGAATTCTTCTCCAAGCCGCGCACGACGGTGATCGGCCCAGAGGCCGGTATCCTGCGCCATGCCAAGAATACCCAGAACCTCGACTACGAGGTCGAGCTGGCGATCGTTATCGGCAAGCGCGTGCGCGACCTGCCGCCGGAGAAGGCGATGTCGGCGGTATTCGGCTACACCATCGTCAACGACGTCACCGCGCGCGACGCGCAGCGCAGCCACGGTCAGTGGTTCAAGGGCAAGAGCTTCGACACCTTCTGCCCGATGGGACCGTGCGTCGTGACCGCCGACGAGTTCGGCAATCCGAGCGGCCATCGCATTTCGCTCAAGGTCAACGGCGAGATCCGCCAGGATTCCAACACCGCCGACCTGCTGTTCGACGTGCCGGCGATGGTCTCGTTCCTATGCGCCAGCCTGACGCTCGAACCGGGCGACGTCATCGCCACCGGCACGCCATCGGGCGTCGCCATGGGCATGACGCCGCAGAAATGGCTCCAGGTCGGCGACGTGATCGAAGCCGAAGTCGAAGGCATCGGCGTCCTGCGCAACCGCGTCGTCAACGGGTGACGGTTAACGCTTCCCGCCGGCCTTGCGCGCCCAGAGCTCGTAGGCGCGGCCCAAGACCTTGTCCTGCGTCTCGCGCGCGCGGCACGCTTCGCCCGGCGTCAGGTACTTCACCGGACCAAGCTTGAGCGCGTCGGCTTGGAGGCGCGCGTTGATCTCGGCATAGACCGCGCGATAGACCGCATGCTGCAGCGTCGGACCGACGGCGACCGAGCCGTGGCCGCGCATCAGGGTGACGATATTGTTGCCGAGCGCACGGGCGAGATCGTCGCCCTGCGCGACGTTCACCACCAGCATGTCGGTGTCGCCGGAAACATCGTGGATGTCCCACACCGGCACGTCGTCGCCGAGGAAGCCGCTCATGTGGAAGACCGGCCGCAGCTTCTGCGGCGTGACGCCGAAGGGAATGATGCTCGGGCTGTGGCTGTGCACCACCGCCTTGACGTCGGGCCGCGCCTTGTAGATCGAGCCGTGGATGAAGCGTTCGAGATAGGGCTGGCGACCGCGTGGATCGAGAGCATTGCCGGCGAGATCGAACTGCATGATGTCCTTGGCCGTGACCAGCGCCGGCGCCATGCTGCGCGCCAAAAGAAACCGGTCGGGCCGTCGCACGTCGCGCACGCTGACATGGCCGAAGCCGTCGACCACGCCTTCGTTGTAGAGGATGCGGTTCGCGACCGCGAGCTCGGCCGCCTGCTTTGCGTCGATCGCGGCCTTGGCCATGCGCTGTCCCCCGGTTGGATTTACTCGCCGCGGAACTGCGGCGGCCGCTTGTTGAGGAAGGCGTCCATGCCTTCGCGGAAATCCTTGCTCATGTAGCACATGAGGATGAGGTCCTGGCCCTCGCCCGGCGGAATGCGCGCCATCAGCCGGCGCAGCGCTTCCTTGGTCGCACGCAGCGTCAACGGCGCGTGACCCGCTACGGTGCACGCCACTTCCTCCGCCCGCTTCATCAGCTCTGCCGGCTCGACGACTTCGGTGACGAGGCCTATGGCCTTTGCCTCCGGCGCGTCGACGAGGCGCGCGTTGAAGAGCAGGTCCTTGACTCGGCCGTGACTGCCGACCAGCGACAACAGCCGCGCGTAGTTGCCCATGGAGAGACAGTTGCCGAGCGTGCGCGCGACTGGAAAGCCAAAGCGCGCGTTGGCGGCGGCGATGCGGAGATCGCAGCAGGCGGCGATGCCGGCGCCGCCACCGGTGCAGGCGCCCTGGATCGCGGCGATGGTCGGCTTGCCGCAGGCTTCGAGCGCGCCGAGCACGCGGTCGATGCGCGCCTCGTATGCCAACGCGTCCTCCGGCTTGTCGAACGCCTTGAACTGCGAAATGTCGGTGCCCGAGGCGAAGGCCTTGTCGCCGGCGCCGGTCAGCAGCAGGACGCGGATGGCGCGGTCCTTGTCGGCCTCCTGGCAGATCTGCGCCAGGCGGTCGTACATGGCGAAGGTCAGCGCGTTGCGCGCCTGCGGCCGGTTGAAGGTGATACGGCCGATGCCGTCCTTGATCTCGTAAAGCAGGTCTTCGCTCACGCCAGACTCCCGGGTTGCGCCCGCTTTACTAGGGCATAAGCGGCGACGGCTCAACCGCCAAGGGGGATGCAGGCACAGCGTCCGCGTGGCAAGATAAGCCCGCGATCGGAGAACGGAGGATGCGGTGCCGCTGACCCATCTCGAGCATTTCCTGATTCAGTCGCCCGACATCGACGCGACGCGCGACTGGTACGTCACGGTGCTGGGCATGCGCGACGGGCCGCATCCCGATTTTGGCTTCCCGGTGCACTGGCTCTATGTCGGCGACGTGCCGGTGCTGCACATGACGCAAGGCGGCGCCAACGTCACCAAGGACCGGCTGCGCTATCTCGGCCAGCAGTCGCAGGCGACCGATGGCACGGGCGTCATCGATCACATCGCCTTCCGCGCCACCGGCCTCGAAAGCATGATCACGCATTTCAAGAAGCTCGGCGTCGCATTCAAGGAACGCCAGGTCGACGAACAGGGCCTCTACCAGTTGTTCCTGTTCGATCCCAATGGCGTCAAGGTCGAGCTCAACTTCGAGGCCACCGAAGCGAAGGGTCGCCGCGCCGAAGTGATGGCGACCGATTACCGCTGATTCGGCGCCTATACGCCCCGATCCGTCTAGGCAATCCGCAGGTCGCTCTTTATAGTCGGCGGCACCGTTCGAGACCCAATGGGGTATTCACAACCGATGCGCATCCGCGCCGAGATTTTGCGTGCTTGAGAAAACGATGACCGACGTGAAGCCATTGCTGGCCGGCAAACGCGGCCTTGTCATGGGCGTCGCCAACGAGCGCTCGATCGCGTGGGCGATCGCGCGCGTGGCGCACGCGCATGGCGCCGAGCTTGCCTTCACCTATCAGGGCGACGCACTCGGCAAACGCGTGCGGCCGCTGGCCGAAAGCGTCGGCGGCGCCGTCGTCGGCGATTGTGACGTCACCGACGAGGCAAGCGTCGCGTCGGTGTTCGACGCGCTCGCCAAGCGGTGGCAGCACATCGATTTCGTCGTCCACGCCATCGCCTATTCCGACGCCGAGGAGCTCAAGGGCCAGTACGTCAACACGACGCGCGCGAATTTCCTCAAGAGCATGGAAGTCTCGTGCTAC
>DASQGX010000162.1:0-15282 GCA_035632395.1 Allostellaceae bacterium | reverse complement strand
TCCCGCGAATGCGGCGAGCGAGCACGCCCATGATGTAAATGGCGAAGTTCGGCACTTCGTCGACCATGAAGCGGAATTTGCGTTCGTCGATGAGCGACAGTTCGCACGCTTCCTTGGCGCGCGCCGTCGACGATCGCGGCCGCTTGTCGATCATGGTCATGAAGCCGAGCGCTTCGTTGACGCCGAGCGTCTCGACCACTTTATCGCCGATCACGATCTCGATCGTGCCCGACTGCACGATATACATGCACTGGCCCGGATCGCCCTTGTTGAAGATGATCTGACCCGCCGCCACCGCCATGTTGGTGCCGACGCTGCGCGCGAACTGGCGCATGTCGATATCGGGACGCACGCCCCGCCCCGCAGATGAGACCATCGTTACCCCCTTGAACCGGTCGCTGGAATTTAGTCGCGGTCTTTCGCGTTGGGAAGCGGCGCCTATGACACCATGGTGCCGACGACGTGCACAATCAGCAGTGCACCGCCGATCGCAAGGACCGCGAAGGTCAATGTCACGCCGACGATGCGGCCAAGTGACGGCTGCTTGTGATGTGCCAAGCCCCAGGCATGCAGCAGCCGGCCGGCAACCAGCGCGACGCCGAGAGCGTGGACCCAATAGCGGTTAAAGCCGGTCGCCTCGACCAGCACGATGATGAGCAACGCCAACGGCACGTATTCGGCGAAGTTGGCGTGGATCCGGATTGCGGTCTCGAGATCGCCGTGCCCACCATGGCCAAGATTGACGCCGCGGCGTCTGCGGCCCCGGATCACCCGTGCGCTCAACGCGACAAATATCAGCGCGCACAAGCCGACATAAAGTGGCGAGACAAGCAAAGCGTGCGCGAACACCAGCCCCGCTCCGCGCCGCCTATGCTGGCAGCCGTTCCGGCGCGAGGCCGGCGGATTCGTGCAGGCCCAGCATCAAGTTGAGATTCTGCACCGCGGCACCGGCGGCGCCTTTTCCGAGATTATCGAGCAACGCGACCAGCCGTGCCTGACGTGCCGTTTCGGAGCCGAAAACGTAGAGCTTCATCCGGTTGGTACCGTTGAGCGCTTCGGGCTCGAGGGTTTTGAGCGCGGCAGCTTCGTCGAGCGAGGCCACCTCGACGAAGGCCTCGTGTTCATAGGCGCGCGCCAAGACGGCGTGCAGGTCATTGACCTTGGGCGCTGACGGCAACGCATCGAGTTGCAACGGCACCTCGACGATCATGCCTTGTGCGTAACGGCCGACCGCCGGCGCGAACAGCGGGCGATGCGTCAGGCCGGTGTGCGTTTGCATCTCCGGCACATGTTTGTGCGCGAGGCTGAGCGCGTAAATGCGGTATGGCACCTTCGTGTAATTCGGCGCGGTCGTGTCCTCGAATTCGGCGATCATGCTCCGCCCGCCGCCGCTGTAACCGGAGACGGCGTTGACCGTAACCGGCCACGCCGCCGGCAACAATTTCGCCTCGACCAGGGGTCGCACGAGGCCGATGAATCCCGTCGCGTAGCAACCGGGATTGGCGACCCGCCGCGAATTCGTGATCGCGGTCCGCTGCGCCGCCGACATTTCAGGAAAACCATAGGTCCAGCCGCGCTCGGTCCGATTTGCCGTCGACGCGTCGATGACGCGTACCGAGTTGCTTTCGATGAGACCTACGGCCTCGCGCGCCGCATCGTCGGGCAGGCACAGAATCACCAGGTCGGCACCGTTGAGCAGCGCGCGCCGCGCGCCGGCGTCCTTGCGCCGGGCCGGGTCGATCGACAGCAGATCGAGATCGCGCCGCGCCTTGAGCCGGCGGTGAATCTGCAGACCGGTGGTGCCGGCCTCGCCGTCGATGAAGACCTTCGCAGCCATTCGCAATCCTTTCACACCATAATCGCGCACAAAAGAAAAGGGCACCGGCTTGCGCCGATGCCCTGCATGCGTGAATCGCGTGCGGAACTCAGCGCTTCGAATACTGGAAGCGGCGTCGGGCCTTGGCGCGGCCGTACTTCTTGCGCTCGACAACGCGGCTGTCGCGCGTCAGGAAGCCGCCGGCCTTGAGCACGCCGCGCAGACCCGGCTCGTAATAGGTCAGCGCCTTGCTGATGCCGTGGCGCACGGCGCCGGCCTGGCCGGAAAGGCCGCCGCCGGTCACCGTGCAGACGATGTCATACTGGCCGAGACGCTGGCAAATGACGAACGGCTGGTTGAGTAGCATGCGCAGCACCGGCCGCGCGAAATAGGCTTGGCTGTCCTTGCCATTGACGTTGATCGTGCCTTTGCCGGGCTTGAGCCAGACGCGCGCGACGGCGTTCTTGCGCTTGCCAGTGGCGTAGGCGCGGCCTTGCGCGTCGAGGCGCGGCTTGGCCTCTTCGGACGGCGCCGGCGCGGCGGCCTTGAGGAGCTGGGCGCCCTGCGCGTCGCGCAGGGATTGCTGTAAGTCGGCCATGCTTACCTCTTGTTCTTCCGGTTCATCGCGGCGATGTCGACCTTCTTCGGCTGTTGCGCCTCATGGGGGTGGCTGGCGCCTTTGTAGGCGAAGAGATGGCCCATCATCTTCCGGCCGAGCGGGCCGCGCGGCATCATTCGCTCCACCGCCTTGACGATGACGCGCTCGGGATGCGCGCCGGCGAGGATCGAGCCTTTGGTCAGCTCCTTCAAGCCGCCGGGATAGCCGGTGTAATGCCGGTTCAGGCTCTGCTTGCCCTTATTGCCGGTAAGCGCAACTTTTTCGGCATTGATGACGATAACATTGTCGCCGCAATCCATATGCGGCGTGTAGCTCGTCTTGTGTTTGCCCTTGAGACGGAGTGCAATCAGCGACGCGAGACGGCCGAGCACCAACCCGTCGGCGTCGATGAGCAGCCACTTCTTGTCGAGTTCTTTTGGCTTGAGTGATGCGGTCTGGCCGGCTGGCATGGGTTTTGTCCTCGCGAAGGCGCGCACCCTAGGGAAAGTGCCCCAGCCGGTCAAGCTTTAAGCGCGGGTATTATAATACCTCCTGTCGAGCCTGCCGAAGGTGGTCTACCGTGGCAGTTGGCAGACAACGCGTTCTCGAACACTCTGGCCCGGCATGTTTGTTTCGAGCGTTCCCCTGGGCCTGCCGCGCCGCGCCGCGCGACTGTTCTTCCGCCATCACATCGAAAACGGCATTGCCGTTGCCGTTTGCCTGGCGATCGTCGGCATCGCCACCGGCGCCGCGTTCGGCATGGAGACAGCGGTGCTGGTCGCCACCGGCGCGCTATGCGTCAGCGTCGTCGATCAGCCGGGGCCCCTGCCCGGCAAGCTGCCGGTATTTCTCGCCACGATCGTTGCCACCGGCGCGATATCGCTGCTGGCCGGCTTCGCCGGCGGTTCGGTCGCTTGGCTGGCGACCGTGATCGCGGTGATGAGTGCCGGCTTCGCCCTGGCGACGGCTTACGGTCGCACGGCTCTTGTCTTCGGCATCGCCGGCGTTCTGTCGCTGGTTCTCGGCATGGCGGTGCCGGCTGGCAGCCCGATGGAGGCTCTACGGCATGGCGCGCTGTTCGTTGCCGGCGCGAGCGCCTACTCCGTCCTGGCATTGGCCGGCGCCTGGCTGCTCGACGATCGCGACCGGCGCATGTTCCTCAACGAAGCGTTGTTGGCATTCGCCCGTTATTTGCGCGTCCGCGCCGAACTCTACGATCCTGCGACGCCGATGCCGGCGGCGTTGCGCGACGTCATCGAAGCGCATGGCGCGTGGATGGAAAAGTTGCAAGCGGCGCGCAATGCGATTTTCGCCGGGCGGCCCAACGCGAGGCGGCGGCGCTGGATCGGCGGCATGCTGGCGCTGCTCGACATCTATGAAGCGGTGCTGGCGAGCGATGCCGATTGGGAAACGCTGCGGCAGACAGCGACCGCCGAAGTGTTGGCGCAGTTCGCGGCGCTGACGCGCGACCTGGCGCACGATATCGAAGGGCTGGCCTTGACGTTGGTCGTACCGACCGCCGCCATGCCGGACAGCCGGCACACCGCGGCGTTCAAGGCGCTCGATGACGCTTTCGCTGCGAACGCGCCAACCGAAGCCCGTGCAAGCCTGCGGACGACCCGCGACGCAATCGTCGTTGCTGTGCGCCACGTGCGGCTGCTGACGGATATCGTCGCCGACACAGCGGACCGGGCCACGGCATTGCCCGACGTCAACCTGACTGCTTTCGTCCAATCCACGGACACGCGGCTTGCGACGTTACGCGGTCATTTGACGCTGACCTCACCGGTGATGCGTTACGCCATCCGGCTGACGCTGGCGATGCTGGTGGGTTACGCGCTGACCGTGGCGATGCCGCGCTATGTCCATGGCGGCTGGATCCTGCTGACCATTGCCCTGATCATGCGTGCGAATTTCGCGGTCACGCGCCAGCGCCGCAACGACCGGATCATCGGAACGCTGATCGGCTGTGCCGTCGCCGCGGTCGTAGTCCCACTCCTACCTCCGATGGCGGCGCTGGTGCTGATTATCCTCGCGGCCGGAGCCGCCCACGCCTATGCCGTGGTTGATTACCGCGTCGCCTCGTTCGCCGCGTCGGTAATGGCGCTGGTGCTGATCCATATGCTCGATCCCGCCGAGTTCCTGCTTACCGACCGCATCGTCGACACCTTGATCGGCGCCGGCCTGTCGGTGGCGTTCAGCTATCTGCTGCCGAGTTGGGAATGGCGCGACGTACCGCGCCTCGCCAGTCGGCTGATCGATGCCGACCGAAGCTTCGCCGTCGAGGCGTTGTCGGCCGCGCCAGTCGATCAGCGCTATCGGCTGGCCCGCAAGCGCGCGCTCGACAGCTTCACCGTCCTCGCCACCACCACGCGGCGGCTGTCGAGCGAACCCGGCGTGCGACAGCGTCAGCTCGCCGGTCTCAATGCGCTGCTCAGCGCCAACTATATCCTCGCATCCGATTTGGCCTCCGTGCAGGGCCTGCTGCGGGCGCGGCGTCGTGAAATCAAGCCTGACGATGCCCGTGCCGCGCTTGAAGCAACGCGCACGCGCGCGCTCGAGCTGCTGACGCTAAAGCCGGAGACGCTGCCGGCGCCGGCGCGTCTGCGCCGCCGCGGCTGGACCGAGATGCCGGCGAGCCACGCACTCGCGTTTCTCAGCCGGCGGCTGCGCCATATCGAACGCACGGCGCAGCGCGTTACCGCGCTAGCAGCACATCTCGTGCAGGCCAGCTAAGAGCACACCCATCTATTGCTCGGCCGGATCTCCCGTATCCGGCGGCAACGAATAGGTTGCCGTCACATGCGCGACCATTGCCGGATCGTTTTCAGAAAAAATCTCTGCCTCGCCGACAGCAAGACGTTTGCCCAGTTTCAGCAGCCGCGCCTCGGCAATCAGCGCCGCTGGCGGCGGCTTGCGCAGGAAATTGATTGTCAGGCTGGTGGTGACGGCGAGCTCCTGTTTGCCGACGGCCGCAAGCACGACGCCATAGATCGCGAGGTCGGCGAGGCCCATCATCATCGGGCCGCTGATGGTGCCGCCCGGGCGCAAGAAATCGGCGCGATACGGAAGGCGGAACACGGCGCGCTCGCGCGTGAGCTCGATGGTCTCGACGCCGAGCGTCGCGGCGAACGGCGCGCCTTCACGCAGCAGCGCCTCGAATTCCGCGACGGAAATGCGTGACATCGATCAATGCGCTTCGTTGCGCGAACGCACATCGCGGCCGGCGCGCAGCGCCCGCCGTCCTTCGCTGCCCTGCCACACCAACAGCGCCGGCACGCCGATCACCAGGTCGCGGCCGCGCTTCAGGAGCGACAATGCGAGCGCGGTCTCCGGCGGCAGGCCGAACAAGCCGCCGAGGATGACGTAGGCGCCTTCCTGCACGCCGACGGCATTGGGCACGAAGAAGGCAAAGCTGCGCAGCGCATAGAGCAGGCTTTCGATCGCCAGCACCGCAGCAATGCTAAGCGGCACGCCCATGAGATGGAGCGCGATCCAGGCTTCGAGGCCGTTGGCGAACCAGGCAGCCAGATGCAACACGAAACCCAGCTGCGGGCCGACCATGCGGGCGTACATCGCGTGGATCTGCTGATGAAATGCACGCGTGTGCCCGACGGCGTCCGGAATCCAGCGCGGAGCCAGTCGCTCGGCGAGCCGCTCGACGGCGCCCATGCCGCGCCGCTGCACGAAGACGAAGGCGAACACCGCAAACACGCCGACGATCAAGCCGATGCCGAGCGGCTTGGCGATCGCCGCGCCCGGATGGAGCCAAACCAGCAATCCCAGGCCGACCGCGGCGTAGACCAATTGCGCCAGTGTCTCGAGCGTGACGTCGACCACAGTCGAGGCAAACGACAGCATGCCGGCTAAGCCGGCGACAGTCGCAGCTCGTGCGCCCATGCCGAAACCGCCGAGCTGTGAAAGCGGCAGCACTTCAGAGCCGGAATCGCGGACGATGCGACCCCAAATCATCGTCACGATGCCGACGGATCGAGGCGGCGGCAGCACCGCGTACCATGCCAGCCCGAGCAAACAGAACAACGCCAGATGATAGGCGCAAACGATTGCAAAGCCGCCCCAGTGGATCGCAGCGAGCGCGTTCCACACGTCAGCGAAGCCGTAATAGCCGACGATTGCGGTGCCGACCAGCAACCCGACGATCGCCGAAGCGATGCTGACGATCCGCATCAGGCCGGTTTGCGCCGGAAGCTCCACAGCCGCAGGCTGGAGAGCGCAACGTCGGCGAGCTTGGGCAGGAAGCTCGGCCGCAACAGACCTTGATCGAATTCCTGCATGCGGCGCGCATTTTCGGCGTAGCAGTCCTCGAGGAAACGGCGGAACGTGAAGCCGTCGAGGAAGACGCTGGCCTGGGTGGCGGAGAACTCTTTGCCGTCGTTGATCTGCGCGCCGCGGCGTGCGGTGCCAATCAACCGCTTCAGCGCGCGGACATAAAAGCGCAACGACGTCAGGCCGCGCCGCCAGCCGGCCGCGCGTCCGCGCCGTGCTTCGTTATAGGCCATCCAATTGACGAAGAAGACGATGTGGCGCGTCTCCTCGTACATCAACGTGTCGAAGATGGCGAACATCGATTCCGGCAAGAAACCCGACTGACGCGCGATCTTGAACACACCGAAGCCGAGGAAGGAGTCGACGCACTCGCCGAAGCCGAAATCCTTGAACGCCGTGGTGATGTCGGCGGGCAACGGATCGAGCGCGTGCTCCTGCACGTCGATGCCGTAACGTTTGATCATCACGCGGATAAGATCGGCGTGACGCGCCTCCTCGAAACCTTGCAATGCGATTGCCTCTTTGAGCACCGGATCGTCGACGGTCTCGGTGAATTGCTTGACGATCATGCCGGCGCGCAATTCGGTGTGTAACACCTCTTGCCAGAACGGCACCGCGCGCAGACGGCCGAGCGCGGCCTCGTCGAGCTCGGGCCACGGCAGCTTCTCCGGCTCGTAGTGCTGATAGGTCGCCTTGAAGTGCTCGCAGAAAAGATCGCGATGGGCCGTGCTGCCGAGCTCGACCGATTTCGGCTTGGCCATGAAGCGGCGTACGAACCGCACCAGCCGGGGCACCACGTTCGGTCGCAGCAGGCGCGGATCATAGCCGGACAGCCGCCGCTCGTTCTCGGCGAGACATATACCCATCAGCTCGCCGGTCGAAATTTCGACGCCGACCGATTTGCTACCGGTCACGGTGAAGTTGTTGTCGGCGTCGGGCGCGCCGCCGAGGCCACGGGCGATGCCGATGCGCTCCCAGATCAGGAACGCCCACACGGCGAGCACCTTGAGCGCGAACCACGGCCGTCGCCACCACGGCATGTTGCGCTTGTGCCAAGCGACCCAGTTGACGAAGAACAGGATGTGCCGCCCCTCTTCCTGCATCACCGGCTCAAACGTGTCGACGAGCGCCGGTGGGAAGTAGCCCGAACGCTTCGCTAGTTCGAACAGACCGAAAGCGAAGAAGCTGTCGATGCATTCGCTGTAGCCGGTGACCATGAACGCCCATTCGGGGTCGCGCGGCTTGAGATAAGGCGGCTCCTCGGCGAGCTCGATGCCGTAGGCGCGCACCATGTTGGCAAGCACGTCCTTATGCCGTCCTTCTTCGAAGCCGTTGAGCGCGATCGCTTCCTTGAGGAGTTTGTCGCGCACGGTGTCGCCGTATGTCGCGACGCGCAGCTTCGCCTTGCCTTCGGTCTGCACGGCGATGTCCCAGATCGGCAGCGACACCAGGCGCTGGCGCGCATCGGGATCAAGCTTCGGCCAGTCAATGACCGCGGGCTTGTAGGGATTGAAGGTGTCGAGCAGCATCCGGCAGAACAGCGTCTTGTGCTGCTCGCTGCCCAAGCGGAAGCGCCCCGGTCCGCCCACCTGACCGTGCCAGGTGCGCGCCGCGCGATCGGCATCCGCGACCGATGAATCCATCACAACCCCTTTCCTCAATTCGGCGCGGTCATATTACCCAAACATTGCATCGGACATGAGCCAAATCGCCGCGCCTTGAAGGCCCGGCAGGCCGCGGCAATTCAGCGGACCGCGGTGCCGGCTTCGGCGGCGGTTCGGTCGGCGCGCAGATGTTCGAGATAAGCCACGATATCGCGCCTTGTGTTTGGCTCCAGCACCTTGATCGGCATTTTGTTGCCCGGCACCAAAGCCTGCGGATCGGCAAGCCAATGGTCGAGATTGGCGACGGTCCAGGTCAGCTTGGACTGTTTTAGGGCCGGCGAGTACGGATAGCCGGCAACGCTGCCGGCGACGCGATCGAATACGTTGCCCAGCGGCGGCCCGATCTTGACGTGGTCAAGGGCGTGGCAACCCGAACAGCGGTCGGCAAAAAGCTTCGCGCCGCGCACCGGATCGGGCGGCGCGTTCGGATCAAAGCGCGACAGGTTCTCGATGTCGTCGGGCTTGTCGGCGCGGAAGAACGTGTAAGACAGAGTTATGGTATCGACGTTGTTGGCTTCGCGGTCCTTGGCGAGCGCCGGGTCGACGAAGAAATCGACCGGCATGATCGCCGTCTTGCCCGGTGCGAGACGTTCGTCGCTGAAGCAGAAGCATTGGACCTTGTCGAAATAGAGACCGATCTTGGCCGGCGTCACGTTGAACGTGGCATGGCCAATGATGGGCTTATCGCTCAAGTTGGTGGCGGAGAAATACACCAACTTCTCTTCGCCGAGATGAACCCGCACCGAATGCTGCACCGGCACGAACCGCCACGGCAGGCCGGGTGCAACCGAGGTGACAAACTGCACGGTGACGACGCGGGGTGAAATCTTACCGGCGTCGTCGGCGACGCGCTGGGTCGTACCGTTGTAACCCGTGGCGGCGCAAAATAGGCGGTAGAGGGGCACCGAAAATCCGACCAGCGTCAGCATCGCGGCGAGAACGCACGCGAGCAAAATGACGGTGCGAATATGTCGGTGTCGGGGGCGCGCCGCCATCGCGGACTATTTCGGCATACCCATGCCGGGCATCGTGCCAGCGTTAGTCCCCGTATCGGGCTGCATGGCGCCGATCTTGGCAACCTTGACTTCGATTTGTCGCGGACTCGATTTTGCGAAAGTCAGCGTCAGTGGGAACGTCTCCCCTTCCTTCAACGGGCGCTTGAGATCGATCAGCATCAGGTGATAGCCGCCCGGCATCAACGCCACGGTCGCCCCCGGTTTCAACTCGAGGCTCGCGATGTGACGCATCTTCATCACGCCATCGGCCATCGACATTTCGTGCACTTGTGCCAGCGACGCGACTGGCGTCGACGCTCCAACGAGCTGGTCGTCCGTCGGCGAATGGTTGACGAGAGTCATGTAGACCGCACCTGTCCGGGCGCCGAGGGGTGTCGCCCGAGCCCAAGCTTGTTCGACGCTGATCGGTGACGAGGTCTGCGCCAACGCGGCGGCAATTCCGAAAATGATGCACGCGAGCACGGCGACGACGCGTTTCATGCTGGCCTCTCTGATTTCGCTGTGACCGTTATCATAGCGATGGCTGGCAGTCCTGCACCCCGGGCTGAGCGTGGCGCGGTGTCGCAGAAAACCACGGTTTTCGAGCCTAGTTTATGAACGGCCTTTCATCTGGGCGCTGAAGGCCGCATTTGGCCTAAATCTTTCGGCGCTGCGTGGACAAAACCGGCCTTGACCGCCTACAATAAGTTTAAGAGTTCAAACCGAGCGGGGTTCCCATATGCGTTACAGCTTGCTGACATCGGTTGCCTTCGCCGCGCTGATCGCCGCTGCGCCGGCGTCCTTCGCGTTCGAGGTGCAACCGACAAACAACAACGCCGGAATGAGCGCCAATATCGCGAACAATCCGGACAGCCAAAGCGACGGCATGTCTGCCAATCTCGCGGGCAATAATAGTAGCAGCACCCCGATCCTCCACTTTGGCGGCAGCTCGATGAGCTTCAGCGGCGGTTCTGGCGGCGGGTATGCTCCATCGCCGGCGTTTCAGGAACAATTCATGGGCGGCCCGGACCAGATCGGCAGCGCGGTTTCGCCGCGCTGAGTTATGAACCGGCGTCGATTTCTTAGCGGCACGATGCTTGGCGGAGCGGCGCTCGTGGGCTTCGCCAGCTCGGCCCGTGCTTTCTCGATGCAGTCTTGCGGCGTGGCAGCGACCGGCGAAACCGCGTGCGGCGAATTCCAGGACCATTATCGGCTGCACAAGCAGTTGCTTGCTGAGCTGAAACGCAAGCTCGACGCGCAGCATCTGTCGCCCGCGCAAGAGCAGGTGATCCTGGCGCAAGCCATCTGCCCCATCTGCGGCCAGCCGCTTATCGGTTAGGAACATCGCGAAGTGTGCTGTTAGCGCCGATTTCGAACGCAATCGCGGCGGCGGCGCGCGCAAATGGCCGCCGCGTGCTAATCTTACTGTTTGCTCCGATCGATGGCCGGATTCTCGATAGCCCGCGGACCGTGCACAGTCGCGGCGGTCGTTGCCGCCGCTGTCGGCGGAGCGCCAATGTCGGCGCAAGCCCATCCTCACATCTTCATCAAACAGAGCGTCGTGGCCCTGTTCGATCAATCCGCTCTTACCGGTTTCCGACTGACCTGGCGATTTGACTCGATGTACAGTTCGATGATGCGGGCCGACTTCGTCAGCACGAAAAGCGGTCCGTTGACCCCCGCGGACGTGAAAAACCTCCACGATAAATCTTTCGCTGACCTCAAGGACGTACACTATTTCACAACTGTCACCTTCAACGGCAAGCCGTTGCCGCTCGACACGCCGACGAATTTCTCCGCAACAGCAGATGGCGGAAACATCGCGTACACGTTCGACATTCCCGTGAGGCCTGATCCTCACGACCTGCGACCGGAGAACGTCGTCGCGATCACCGTGTTTGATCCGAGCTATTACGTGTATTACGAGTTGGCGTCGGACAATCCGGTGGCAGTCACGGGCGGAACGGGGCTTAAAGCCGCCTGCGGCGCCTCGGTCGTATGGCGTGATTCGATCGGCTGGGGCCGCGTTCACAGCGACCTTGTGACCTGCACCTACCTTTCGCCACGGTGAACCGAATGCAGTGGCGCAGGTTCTTGTCCGTCGCTGTTTTTCTTGCCATCGCGGTTCGCGCGGCGGGCGCATTCGCGGATCCTTTCAACGGCTCGCACGTCGTTCCGGCGGACACCGGCAGCATGTTTCTGATTCCGAGCGCGATCCTCGTGCGCTTGGCTCACATGCAGATGCAACTCAACGATGTGATCAGCCGCGAATTCCGATCCGTTCACGATACCGGATCGATTGCCGCGGCCCTCGCCATCCTGGCGCTCGCATTTCTCTACGGCGTGCTGCATGCCGCCGCGCCAGGGCACGGCAAGACCATTGTCGGATCGTATTTCGTCGCAAACGAAAGCCGATGGCGCAGCGGCTTGTTCATGGGCGGGGCCATCTCCCTCCTTAAGGGCTTGGTGGCGATCGCGATCGTCGTCGTGATGTCGCTGATCTTGCATGTCAAAGAGATCGAGACTGCCAATCAGGGCGCCGTTGTCGGTTGCGTGAGCTACGCGCTCGTCGTCGTCATCGGCTGCGCGGTGTTTTGGCGCACGGCGATGGGACGCGATTGCGGCCACAGCTACGGCCGAGCGGCATCCGGTCACGTTCATGGCGCGACCTGCGCATCCGCCGATCACGGTTCGGTCGTGCCGACTTCGGTCAGCGATCACAGCGCGACGAATTTCCGCCGATTCGTGATCGCTGCAACTGGCATGGTGCCCTGCTCCAGCGCGATCATCATCATGCTGTTTGCGCTCGCCAACGATGCCATGGGAATGGGCATTGCCGCTGTCGCGGCGCTGTCACTCGGCATGGCCGTCACGGTGTCCGCGGTCGGCGTAGTCGGCATTGGCGCACGGCCGGTTTTGGTGCGCGCTGCCCGCGGAGCCGGTCAAAATCTGGCACACGCGGAACGCACCGTCAGGCTGGTGGGAGCGGCGGCGATGGTCGTGTTTTCCGGTCTTCTCATGCTCGGCGCCATGTCGCAAATTTAGTTCGGCTCGATCGCCAAGACTGAGTAGCCGCCGCGCCATGATGCACCTTGCATTTGACGTTCTGGCCGTCGCGGCGTTGATCGGCGCCGGTCTTGCCTTGCATTATTTGCGCGGTCCTGCGGCGAAGCCCCCTCGCCCATTGCTGATGTTTGTTCATGGGGCGCTGGGTGCAGCCGGGCTCGGTCTGTTGCTTGCCGTTCTTCGCCATGGCCTGCCGCGGACCGATAACGGCACATCGGGCTTCGGCATCATTGCCGCGGCATGCATTGGCGTGGCGCTGGCGTCCGGTCTTGTGATCGCACTTGTGACGTGGCGTGGTCGGCGACCTGGTGGATTCGTGGTCGCGACTCACGCCAGCATCGCGGTCGCCGGTTTGGTCGTTCTGCTGACCCTAGTGGCGCTCGGCTAGGCCGACGCCGCGAATTCGCTTACAATCGTCCGCAACAGAACGATAAACGCGGCTGGCGCCGTGCGCCGGCGATAGGCACCACAGGGGGAACCATGACGGACGCACGACAAGCCCAGCCGCTCCAGGTCGTTCAGGTTTCGCACCTGATCGACGAGCGCGGCCTCAGCGCGATCAATATCCTGTTGATCGTATGGTCGCTGTTCATCGTCTTCGTCGACGGCTACGACATCAGCGCGATCAGTTTCGCCGCGCCGGCGATCGCGAAATCGTGGGCGATCACCGATCGCGGCGCCTTCGGTCCGGTATTCAGCGCGAGCCTCGTCGGCATCCTGTTCGGTTCGGGAATTTTCGGTTGGGTCGGCGACCGTCATGGCCGCAAGAAGGCGCTGATCGGATCGATGGTCGTATTCGGCATCTTCACCTGGATCGCCGCTTATTCGACCACCCTGACTCAGTTGGGCTGGTTACGGCTGGTCGCCGGCGTCGGCATTGGCGGCGTGATTCCGAATGTCGTGGCGATGAACATTGAGTTCGCCCCGCGCCGTCTGCGCTCGACGCTCGCGATCATCGCCGTCGGCCTCGTGCCGATCAGCGCCGGCATTCCCGGTGTCGTCGCGGCGACGCTGGTGCCGACGCACGGTTGGCAGATCATTTTTCTTATCGGCGGTATCACGCCGCTGG
Organism: Allostellaceae bacterium; assembly: GCA_035632395.1. Lineage (GTDB taxonomy): Bacteria > Pseudomonadota > Alphaproteobacteria > ATCC43930 > CGMCC-115725 > REEB95. The sequence continues at coordinate 1,787 of DASQGX010000162.1, read as the reverse complement.
TGATCGCGGCGGTTGCCTGGTTCGTGTTGCCGGAATCAATCAAATACATGGCGATCCACGAAGGCCATCGCAAAGACATGGAAAGGCTCATCGCCAAAATCCGGCCCGATGTCAGGGTCGCGCCCAATGCGCGTTTCATCGTCGAAGACGAGAAGCAGTACCCGGGGTTCAATCCGAAATATCTTTTCCGCGACGGGCTGCATTTCATCACGCCGTTGCTCTGGTTGCTCTTTGCCCTCAATCTCATGGGCTATTTCTTCCTGCTGAGCTGGACGCCGCTGCTGTTGACGGCGTCGAAGCTGCCGCTCCAAGTCGCCGCGGCGGCCGGAACGGCACTGCAGGTCGGAGGCACGATTGGCGCCTTCGTGATTTGCCGGCCGATCGACAAATACGGCTTCAAGCCAATCACGCTGCTCTTCATCCTCGCCGTGCCGATCGTTGGCTCGATTGGCTTCGTGGGATTGGCCGGCTCGGTGCCGCTGCTCCTCGTCGTGACGTTCCTTGCCGGCTTCTGTTCGCTCGGCATCCAAAGCGCGATCAACGTCGCCGGCGCAATGGTCTATCCGACATCGCTGCGCGCCAACGGCTCGGGCTGGGAGCTCGGGCTCGGCCGCATCGGTTCGATCGTCGGGCCGTTGCTCGGCGGCGTGTTTGTGACGCTGCCGATTCAACAGCTTTATATGTGGTCGGCCCTGCCCTTCTTCGTCGGCGCTATTGTCTGCCACTCGATTTCGGTGCTGAACGATGCGCGGTTGGCGGGCCGGATGGGACAACCGGCGGTGCAATGAGCGGACGGTAGCGGCAAGGAAAAATTCCCTTTGGCGGCAGGCCGCCGCCGCGCTTACCGTTGGGCGGACTCTGACGGAATGCCGCGACCATGGATGCGCGCGATCACGTACCGGCCGACGAAGCCATTTTGCTGCGACATGATGCCGACGGCGTCGCCTGGCTGACGCTCAATCGCCCGGCGGCGCGCAATGCGTTGTCGGTCGCGCTGATGGGCGCATTGCAGGACGCGCTCGACGCGGCCGCACGCGATGCTGCGGTCAAGGTCGTGGTGATTGGCGCCAATGGACCGGGCTTCTGCGCCGGTCACGATTTGCGCGAGATGCGCGCCAATCCAGGTCGGCAGCATTATCAGGCGGTGTTCGGCCAATGCGCGCAGCTGATGACCAGCATCGTCCGGCTGCCGAAGCCGGTGATCGCACGCGTGCACGGCATTGCCACCGCTGCCGGCTGTCAGCTGGTCGCGAGCTGCGATCTGGCCGTAGCTGCTGCGGATGCGCGCTTTGCTACGCCAGGCGTCAACATCGGATTGTTTTGTTCGACGCCGATGGTCGCGCTGTCGCGCGCTGTGCCGCGCAAGGCGGCGATGGAAATGCTGCTGACCGGCGAGATGATCGGCGCCGATGAGGCGCAGCGGCTCGGCCTGGTCAATCGGGTCGTGCCCGCCGATCAGCTTGATGGCGCCGTGATCGAGCTGGCGCGCACCATCGCTGGCAAGTCGCCGCTGGTGGTCAAGATCGGCAAGGAAGCGTTCTACCGCCAAGCCGAGCTCGGCCTCGATCAAGCCTACGCCTATACCAGCGAAGTCATGGTGACCAACATGATGGCGCGCGACGCTGAGGAAGGCATCGACGCCTTTTTGCAGAAACGTGCGCCGCATTGGGAGAACCGGTGAATCACGACAACTACAGCGACGATTATCTGCGGGACATTCTGCGCGGCGTGCATACCATCGCCATGGTGGGAGCCAGCGAACGGCCTAACCGGCCGTCCCACTACGT
>DASQGX010000161.1:0-2564 GCA_035632395.1 Allostellaceae bacterium | reverse complement strand
TCCCGTGGTGTACGTCAGCCACGCAATGGACGAGGTCATCCGCCTCGCCGACACGCTGGTGCTAGTCGACAGCGGCAAGATCGCCGCCACCGGCACGGTCGAGGCGCTGACCAGCCGGATCGATCTGCGGCCGCTGACCGGGCGGTTCGAGGCCGGCGCGGTGATCAGTACCGTCCTGCGCGGCCATGATAAGGCCTACGGTTTGAGCGAGCTCGCGTTTCCGGGCGGCCGTCTGCGCGTGCCACATATCGACTTGCCGCTCGGCACGCCATTGCGCCTGCGCATTCACGCCCGCGACGTGGTGCTCGCATCGGCGCCGCCGAACGGCCTATCGATCCGCAACGCCTTTGCCGGCCGCGTCGTCGAAATCTCGCCCGATAAGGGACCCTTGGTCGATCTGCGGCTCGACATCGGCACAACGGCCGAGCCGGTGATGCTGTGGGCACGCATCACCCAGCGCGCCCTCGCCGATCTGCGGCTCCAGGTCGGAAGCCCGGTGCATGCTCTGGTCAAGACCGTGGCGCTCGAACGGCCGAGTCCGGGCGGCGGTCGCGGCGTCAGCGAGGCACACGAGGCGGTCTAGTCGCCAAACGGCCCCAGCAAAAGCCGCTAAAATCAGCGGCAATTTCGGCATATTGTTACTGCCGATTAACACACGCCTAAGAAAAGACGTGGCAAAGTGCGACAATCACGATGCGTTCGGAAGCCGAACATGGCGGAACCATTGTCGCGAAAAGACAGTAACGAATTCGACGAGCTGTGGCGCATCCGCCAGGCCGCCGAGCGCGAAGCGCGCGAGATGGAAGATCGCCGCGCGTTCGAGCGCAAGAACGTCTTCTGGCAGGCACGCCTCGTGCTGCCGGAAGGCGCGATCAATTGCGTCGTCTATGATCTGTCGATGGGCGGCGCGCGCGTGCGCCTGGTCGCGCAGCTGCAGAAGCTGCAGCGCGTGCGGCTCGACATCGAGAAGCTCAGCCCGCTCAACGCCGAAGTCGTCTGGCTTGGGATCGGCATGATCGGAATCCGTTTCACGGACGATCCGACTTTCATCGGGCGTACGCTCGGTCCGCTGCTCGCCGGCGGAACGCGTCAGGGCACCCCGTAAAGCTGCCGGGCGCGTTTCTCGAACGCGCCTACCATCCGCTTCACCGCCTCGGTGAAGACGGTTTCGACAATTCCCGTCAGGACGCGCGAGCGAAACTCGAAATCGACGTGGAAGTCGATCAGAGTGCCGCCGTTTTGCGGCACGAATTTCCAATGGTTCTCGAGATATTTGAACGGGCCTTCGGCGTATTCGACGTCGATGCGGTCGGGCCTATACAGGTGAACTCTCGACGTAAATCGCTCGCGCACCATGCGCCAGCCGATCAGAAGATCACCGAGGACGTAATCGTCGCGGCGTTCGCGCACGCGCGCACCGACGCACCAGGGCAGGAACTCGGGATAGCGTTCGATGTCGGCGACGAGGTCGAACAGCTGCTCTGCCGTAAAAGGCAGGAGCCGCTGTTCGGCGTGGGTCGGCATCGGCTCAGTGCGCGCGCGCGAGCCGGGCGGCGCGAAGCTTGGCGAAATCGTCGCCTGCGAAATAGGACGAGCGCGTCAGCGGCGACGCCGAGACCATTAGGAAGCCCTTGGCGAAGGCATGCGCTTTCAGGTCGGCGAATTCCACCGGCGCAACGAAGCGCGCAACGGCATGATGCTTGGGTGTGGGCTGGAGATATTGGCCGACGGTGAGAAAATCGACGTCGGCAGCGCGTAGATCGTCCATCACCGCTTCGACCTCTTCGATCGTCTCGCCGAGGCCGACCATCAAGCCCGACTTGGTGAACATCGTCGGATCCAAACGCTTCACCTCCGCAAGCAGCGCCAGCGACGCGTCGTAGCGCGCACCCGGCCGTACCTCGCGATAGAGCCGCGGTACGGTTTCGAGATTGTGGTTGTAGACGTCGGGCTTGGCCGCGACCACGGCTTCGACCGCGCCGTCCTTCTTGAGGAAATCCGGCGTCAGCACTTCGATGGTCGTGGCCGGCGCGGCAAGGCGGATGGCCTGGATCGTTCTGACGAAGTGACTGGCGCCGCCGTCCGCCAGATCGTCACGATCCACCGAGGTGACGACGATGTGTTTGAGGCCGAGCTTGCCGACCGCCTCGGCGACGTGTTCAGGCTCGTGCGGATCGAGCGCGCCGGGCTTGCCGGTGGCGACGTTGCAGAAGCTGCAGGCGCGCGTGCAGACCGCGCCCAAAATCATCACCGTCGCATGCTTCTCTTTCCAGCACTCGCCGATGTTCGGACAGGCCGCTTCCTCGCACACGGTGTTGAGCTTGAGCGCGCGCATCAGATCGCGCGTCTCCTGATATTCGCGCGACACCGGCGCCTTGACCCGGATCCAGGCAGGCTTCGGCGGCGACGGCTGATCGGGCTTATGCGCCTTTTCGGGATGGCGCAGCGGCGCGTTCATGCGCTCAGATGTGGAGGGCGCGGCCATAGGCTTCAAGCACCGCCTCGTGCATCATCTCCGACAGCGTCGGATGCGGGAAGATGGTCGCCATCAGCTCCTGCTCGGT
>DASQGX010000160.1:0-6519 GCA_035632395.1 Allostellaceae bacterium | reverse complement strand
CCCGTGCTGTTAAACCCGCCGACTTCTGCGCGGCGGTACTGTCAATGGCGTAACCTAGTGGCAAAGAGTTTTCAATATATAAATGAGTATTCGTGATAAAAAACCCGATATTTATCAAAGAAGCCGACGTATATAGTAAATATCGTTAAATAATACTCGCGCCGAACTAAGTGAAATGGTTTAAGTGTACTAAAGATAAAGATCATCACGGTTAACGCAACGTGTTTGACGGCGGTGTTAACCGCCTTTCCGGCTGCTTGATCGCACCAGTGCGTGCTGGGGGCCGGCGAGGACTTGGCCGAACGGCCCTTAGACAAGCACGCGATGTAGAGCGCGTAGCGGCCGGCGGCAACTCGGTGGATTGTAGAGCCCGCTGCGGCGTCTACGCGCGATTGGAATTGTAAGAAACGCCGACCGGCGTCAGCGCGCCGGCGGCGTCAAATTGCGATACATGACGCGCAGCGTGCGCTTCACGGCGGCGAGCTCGGCCGGCGTAAGGCCGGCGGCAGCCGAATCCTCATATCGCCGCGCGATCGGAATCAGGCGCCGCAGCGCGATACGGCCTTTGGCGGTCAAGGCGACTTTGACCTCGCGATTGTCGGCGGTTGAGCGGCGCCGGACGACGAAGCCGAGCCGCGCCAACCGCGTCACCATTCGCGACAGCGTCGATGCGTCGATGCTCGTGAGGCCGCCGAGATCGACCTGGCGCTGGCCGCCATTGGCCGACAGCACGACGAGCACGCGCCACATCTCGATGCTGAGACGATAACGCGCCAGCGCGTGCCGGCCGAACTCGAGCGCCAGCGCGACGCCGACACGATTGACCAGATAGGGCAGGTATTCGTCCAGATTCAGGTGAGACTGTCGCACCGCGGAGCCGCTCGAAAATTGCATTTACAATAGTTGCACGTGCATTAAACTCGGGTCAACCGGCCGAACGCGGCCGCCGCCAGATGCGGCCCGAACGCAGGGGAGGCGCGCAATGGAATTCGGCTACTTCACGCTGAGCGACAATCACTACGAAAACAACACGCGCTCGGCCAACCAATTCGTGTCGGACATCCTCGACGAAGCACTGCACGCCGAACAGGTCGGCTTCCATTCGGCCTGGATCGGCGAGCATCATTTCAACTCGCTCGGCGTGCTGTCTTGCCCTGATCTCGTGCTCGCCAATTTGGCGGCGCGGTCGAAGCGCATCCGGCTGGCGCCGGCGGTCACGGTACTGCCGCTGCACCACCCGATCCGCGTCGCCGAGCAGTGGGCGACGCTCGACCTACTGTCGAACGGCCGCGTCGATTGGGCCGCGGGCCGCGGCTACGACCGGCGCGAGTACGAGCCGTTCCGTGTCGATTTCGACGACAACCAGGCGATCTTCGAGGAAGGCATGGAGGTCGTGCGCCGGCTGTGGTCGGCGGGCGGTGAGCGCATCTCGCATCACGGCAAGCACTATCATTTCGACAACGTGCGCATCACGCCGCAGCCGGTCCAGAAGCCGATCCCCGCTTACGTTGCATCGTTCTCCAAGCCGTCGATCGAGCTGGCCGCGCGGCTTGGTTGCGGCGTCGTGGTGGCGCCGTTCGCCGCGGCAATGACCTTCGGCGGCCTGAAGCAGGTGGCCGAGCTCTATCACACGATGTGCGCCAAATACGGCACCCAGCCGGGCCGCCTGATGTGCAGCTATTTCACCCACTTCGCCGACACCAAAGACCAGGAAGCGGCGCAGCGCGCGCGCCAGATTCGCTATTACCGCGAATGCGTCATTCCAGCGCTGCCGGGCGATCCCAAAACGGCGCCGCCGAGCTACCGGTATTTCGTCGACATGGTGGACCGGCTCGGCAAGGTGCGACCCGAGGACCTGACCGAAAATTCCGTGCTGCTGGGCACGGCACAACAGATCACCGATACGCTGAAGAAAGTCGAAGCCGCCGGCTTTAGCGAGGTCATCCTCTACTTCAACGTCGGGCTCAAGCCGCACCAGCAGGTGAAAGACGAAATGGCGCGCTTCAGCGAGCAGGTCGCGCCGTCGTTCCAGCGCAAGGCGGCCTAAGCCAGCTTCTGCAGCTCGCCGAGGATGCGGTCGCCCATCTCCGTGGTTGAGATCCGGGTCATGCCGGGCTGCGCGATATCGCCGGTACGTGCGCCGCCGGCGAGCGCTTTGGCCACCGCCTCTTCGACCATCTTGGCTTCATTGTCCATGTCGAACGAGTAGCGCAACATCATCGCCAGCGATAGGATCGAAGCCAGCGGATTTGCCAGATTCTTGCCTGTGATGTCGGGCGCACTGCCGTGCACCGGCTCGTAAAGCGCCTTGCGCCGGCCGCTGCGGTCCGGCGCACCGAGCGAGGCCGACGGCAGCATGCCGAGCGATCCGGTCAGCATCGCCGCGCAGTCCGACAGGATGTCGCCGAACAGATTGTCGGTGACGATGACGTCGAACTGTTTCGGATTGCGCACGAGCTGCATCGCGCAATTGTCCGCATACATGTGGCTGAGCTGAACGTCGGAATATTCGGCGGCGTGCAGCTTGGTCACTTCCTCGCGCCACAGCACGCCCGCTTCCATTACGTTGGCCTTCTCGACCGAGCAGACACGCTTGCCGCGCTTACGCGCCAGCTCGAAAGCGACGCGCGCCACACGCACGATTTCGCCGGTGGTGTAGACCTGAGTGTTGATGCCCTTGCGGCTACCGTCCGGAAGATTGCTGATGCCGCGCGGCTCGCCGAAATATACGCCGCCGGTCAACTCGCGGACGATGATCATGTCGAGGCCTTCGACGACTTCGCGCTTGAGCGTCGAGGCATCGACCAAGGCCGAGAAGACGAATGCCGGCCGCAGATTGGCGAACAACTGCATATCCTTGCGCAGCCGCAGCAGGCCGCGTTCAGGCTTCTGGGCGAACGGCAGATTGTCCCACTTGGGGCCGCCGACCGCACCCAGCAGGATCGCGTCGGCCTCGAGCGCCGCCTTCATCGCCGCTTCGGTCAATGGCGTGCCGTGCTTGTCGATCGCGGCGCCGCCGACCAAGTCTTCCTTGACCTCGAAGCTGGCGATGCGCCGCTTGTCGAAATACTCGAGCACGCGCGCCGCCTGACGCGTCACCTCGGGGCCGATGCCGTCGCCCGGCAACAGCAGAATCTTCCGGTTGGATGCCATGGGTCCTCTCGTGAAACGGACGGCCGTCAGAGCCAGGGCTGTGCCTGCTTGCGCCGATCCTCGAATTTGGCGATTGCCGGCTCTTTCTTGAGCGTCAGCCCGATATCGTCGAGGCCGTCGAGCAGGCAATGCTTGCGGAATTGGTCGATTTCGAAATGCACCGTCTGGCCGTCGGGACGGATGATGGTCTGGCTCGCCAGATCGACGGTGAGTCGCGCATTCGATCCCTTGCGCGCGTCGTCCATGAGGTGCGCGACGGTTTCCGCCGGCAACACGATCGGAAGGATGCCGTTCTTGAAGCAGTTGCTGTGGAAGATATCGGCGAAGCTTGGCGCAATGACCGCGCGGATGCCGAAATCCAAAAGCGCCCACGGCGCATGCTCGCGCGACGAACCGCAGCCGAAATTCTCACCCGCGATCAGGATCTCGGCCTTGCGGTAGGCCGGCTGGTTGAGCACAAAATCGGGCTTCTCGGAACCATCGGAATTGTAGCGCAGCTCGTCGAACAGCGCCTTGCCCAAGCCCGTCCGTTCGATGGTCTTAAGGTATTGCTTGGGGATGATCTTGTCGGTGTCGACATTGATCATCGGCAGCGGCGCGGCGACGCCGGTCAGCGTGGTGAACTTCTGCATAGCCCGTCCGATCGGAAATGCGCGCCCGGGTGTAGCGGAGCCCGGCCGCCATGGCAAGGCTGCTATGGCCGCAGGCCGTCGCCGGCGGACCGGCAAAGAAAGAGGCCAGGACTGGGTCCCGGCCTCGTCGTTAACGTAAGCTGGAAAAGCGCACTGCGGACTACTTCGCCGCCGACGCCGTCCAGATCGGTTTGCCGTCCGCGCCCTTGAAGTCGCGGCTCCACGACGCTTCGATTTGCTGCACGACGTTATTCGGCAGCGGGACGTAATCGAGCGCGCGGGCCTGCTCCTGGCCGTTCTTCAGGCACCAGTCGAGGAACTTGAGCACCGGCTCATTCTGATCGGCCGCGTAGTCCTTGCGCATCAGCATGTAGGTCGCGGCAGTGATCGGCCAGCTCTTCTCGCCGGGCTGATCGGTCAGGATCAGGTAGAAGTCCTGGACCTTGCTGAAATCGGCGTTCGCTGCCGCCGCCTGGAACGAGTCCATCGTCGGGGCCAGCGTCTTGCCCGCCTTGTTGACCATCCGGGTATAGGTCAGATGGTTTTCCATCACATAGGCGTACTCGACGTAGCCGATCGAGCCTTTGACCTGCTGGACGTTGGAGGCGACACCGGCATTGCCTTTGCCGCCGACGCCAACCGGCCATTCGACCGACACGTCGTCACCGACTTTCTGCTGCCATTCCGGGCTGACCTTGCCCAGGTAATTGGTGAAGTTGAACGTGGTGCCCGATCCGTCCGAACGATGGACAACCGAGATACCCATGTGCGGCAGCTTGACGTGCGGGTTCAGCTTCTTGATCGCGGCGTTATCCCAATAGGTGATCTTGCCGAGATAGATGTCGGCGAGCGTCGGGCCGTCGAGAACCATCTCGCCGGGCTTGATCCCCGGGAGGTTGACGACCGGTGTGATCGAGATGATCACCGCCGGGAATTGCGCAACGTCCATCTTGGCCAGCTCGTCCGGCTTCAGCGGCTTGTCGCTGTTGGCGAAGTCGACAGTCTTGGCAGTGATCTGCTTGATGCCGCCGCCCGAACCGATCGCCTGATAATTCACGGCGATGCCAGTCTTGCTGTGATAGGCGTCGGCCCACTTGGCGAGCACCGGATAAATCGCGGTGCCGCCTGCGCCGTTCAAATCTTTCGCTTGCGCCGATGTCGCGATCAGGGCTCCTGCCAGCAAGCCGGCCAGCCCCCAAAGAATTCGATGTTTCATAACGAAGCCCCTCAGTTGTGAGTTATCGGTCGTGCACGACCATGTCGCCACGCACGCGACGCCGGGACTCTAGGAGCATCGGAAGACGGAAATCTTACAGTCCAATGACGGAATTATGACAGCCGGACCGGCGTTTAGCGGCGGGTAGGTCCCAGAGCCCGGACATCCGCCAGTTTGCCGGTCACCGCGGCGGCCGCAGCCATCGCCGGGCTCATCAGGTGCGTCCGTCCGCCGCGGCCTTGGCGACCTTCGAAATTGCGGTTTGACGTGGAAGCGCACCGTTCGCCCGGTTCGAGTCGGTCGGCGTTCATCGCCAGGCACATCGAACAGCCGGCTTCGCGCCATTCGAATCCGGCCTCGATGAAGACGCGGTCGAGTCCCTCTTCTTCGGCCTGGTGCTTCACCAAGCCCGAACCCGGCACCACCAGCGCGTTGACGCCGGCAGCGACCTTGCGGCCCTTGGCGATCGCCGCCGCGGCGCGCAGATCCTCGATGCGCGCGTTGGTGCACGAGCCGATGAACACCTGCTGTACCGGCACGTCGGTGAGACGCGTGCCGGGCGTCAATCCCATATATTGCAGCGAGCGTTCCATCGCTGCGCGCTTGTTGGCGTCGGCAACCGCCGCCGGATTCGGCACCGAGCCGGTGATCGGCAGCACGTCTTCAGGGCTCGTGCCCCAGGTGACCTGCGGGATGATTTGCGCCGCATCGAGCTTGACGACGGTATCGTAACGCGCACCGCGATCCGACGGCAGCGTCTTCCAGAACGCCAGCGCCTGTTCCCATGCACCGCCCTTGGGCGCGTGCGGCCGGCCTTTGAGATATTCGAAGGTCGTCTCATCCGGCGCGATCAGGCCGGCGCGTGCCCCAGCTTCGATCGACATGTTGCACACCGTCATGCGGCCTTCCATCGACAGGCCACGGATGGCGCTGCCGGCATATTCGATGACATGGCCGGTACCGCCGGCGGTGCCGATCTTGCCGATGACGGCGAGGATCAGGTCCTTCGCCGTCACACCCAGAGGCAACTCGCCGTCGATCTCGATCAGCATATTCTTGGCCCGGCGCTGGATCAGCGTCTGCGTCGCCAGAACGTGTTCGACCTCGGACGTGCCGATGCCGAAGGCGAGGGCGCCGAACGCGCCATGTGTCGCGGTGTGGCTGTCGCCGCAGACGATGGTCATGCCCGGCTGGGTCATGCCCTGCTCGGGACCGATGATGTGGACGATGCCCTGGCGAACGTCGTTAAGCCCGAAATACGGAATGCCGAATTCCTTGACGTTGCGCTCCAGCGTCTCAACCTGCTTGCGCGATTCCGGCTCTTCGATGCCACGCGACCGGTCGGTCGTCGGCACGTTGTGGTCGGCGACCGCTATCGTGGCGTCAGGCCGGCGCACGCCGCGGCCCGAAGCGCGCAGGCCTTCGAACGCCTGCGGGCTGGTCACCTCGTGCACCAGGTGACGGTCGATATAGAGGAGGCACGTCCCGTCGGGCTGAGTGTCGACGAGATGGCTTTCC
>DASQGX010000159.1:0-2665 GCA_035632395.1 Allostellaceae bacterium | reverse complement strand
GATCCAGATCCTGCTGTTCATGACCGGCCTGGTGTTCTTGCCGGCCGTGCTACTAGCGATGACCTCGTTCACGCGCATCATCATCGTGCTGTCGCTGCTGCGGCAAGCGCTCGGTTTGACCCAGACGCCGCCCAATCAGATCCTGATCGGACTCGCGCTGTTCCTCACCATGTTCGTCATGGCGCCTGTGTTTAACCAGGTGAACACTGCGGCATTGCAGCCACTGCTCGAGAACAAGATATCGGTGGAAGAGGCGGCGACGCGCGCCGAGCCCGAGCTCAAATCCTTCATGCTCAAGCAGACGCGTTCGGACGATCTCGGCATGTTCGTCAAGCTGGCTGGCGGCCAGACCTACGACAAGGCCGAAGACGTACCGATACGCCTGGTCGCGCCGGCCTTCCTGACGTCTGAGCTGCGCACCGCCTTCCAGATCGGCTTCCTCATCTTTTTGCCGTTCATGGTAATCGACATCGTGGTCGCCGCAGTGATGATGTCGCTCGGCATGATGTTGCTGTCGCCGGTAACGGTGTCGCTGCCGTTGAAGCTCATGGTGTTCGTGCTGGTCAACGGCTGGACGCTGGTGGTCGGCTCATTGGCGCAGGGATTTTTCTCGTGAATCTGACCGGCGATCTGCTGGCGCTAGCCGCCAACCGCATGCTGGTCGAAGCGCTGATCCTGGTGAGCCCGCCGCTGGCGGCCGTACTGCTGGTCGGCCTCGTGGTCAGCCTCATCCAGGTCGGCACGCGCATGACCGATCTGACGCTCGGCTTCGTGCCGCGGTTCGCCGTCATTCTGCTGGTTACGGCGCTGACATTGCCGTGGATGGGTTCGCGGCTGTCGGCCTATTTCGTGGCCAGCGTGGCGTAGGCCGCTGACCGGCCCTAGGCACGGCCATGCTCGCCCTTACCAACGGCGACCTCGCGCATTGGCTAGGCCTCCTGGTCTGGCCACTGCTGCGCGGCCTCGCCCTGTTCGCTTTCGCACCGGCCTTCGGTTCGAGCGCGGTTCCGGCACCCGTGAAGGTCGCGCTCGGCCTGGCGGTGGCGGCGATCATCGGCGGCGTCGCCGGACCGATGGCACCGCTCGATCTGTCTTGGCAGACCGTAGCCCTGGTGTTCGAGCAAATTCTCGTGGGCGGCGCGATCGGCTTCGCCATGCGGGTGACGCTGTCGGTGATGGCATTCGCCGGCGATCTCAGCGGACTGCAGATGGGATTCGGCTTCGCCACTCTGCTCAATCCTCAGATCGGCGTGCCGATGCCGGCGATGGCGGATTTCTTCGATCTGCTTGGCACCGTGCTGTTCTTGGCGATCGGCGGCCACTTGTTGCTGATCGCGGCGCTGGTCAAGAGCTTCCAGATCGTGCCCGTCGCCGCAACAATCGGAATCGCACCGGCTGGCTGGGGCGCGCTTGCGGCATCCGGCGCGGCGCTGTTCCAACTCGGCGTCATCCTGGCGCTGCCGGTGGTCGCCGTCATGCTGGCGATCAACATCGCGATGGCCGTCGTGTCGCGCGTCGCGCCGCAGCTCAATATCATGTCGGTCGGATTTGCGGTCTTCCTGTGGACGGGAATCACCGCGACGGCGCTGCTGATGCCGTTCGTCGTGCCAACCGTCGAACACCTGGTCGAAGTCGGTCTACGCCTGGTTGAAACGGCGCTGCGCGGCGGGTAAGTCATGGCAGACGATCAGGCATCCGAAAACAAAACCGAAGAACCGACAGGCAGGCGCCTGAGCAAGGCGCGCGAGGAAGGCTCGATCGCGCGTTCGCGCGAGTTGCCGTCGGCAATCATGCTGATGACCGGCGCGGCGATCGTCTTCTGGGGTGGCACAGTCGCGGCGTCGCTTCTCGAACGGATGGTGGCCACGGGCCTGCATATCGATCCGCTGCTCGGCCGCGATCCGGCGCGGCTGCTGGCCGGCGCGTGGGTCGTCGTCAAGCCGGCGCTCGCAGTCGTCATCGTCTTCGGTGGCGGCATCGCGTTGATCGGGACCTTGTCGGCGTTGCTGGTCGGCGGCCTGGTATTCTCCTGGCGGCCGGTGATGCCCGATCTGGCACGGCTCGATCCGATCCAGGGTTTTGCCCGCCTGTGGTCGCGCGAAGTGCTGGTCGAAATCGTCAAGTCAGTGATCAAGCTGCTCGGCGTCGCGGCCGTCGCCTATTGGTGGTTGCGCGGCGCGGCGCGCAATTTCGCCGACCTTGCGCGCGCCGGCTGGCCGGGCGGCCTGTGGCAGGCCGGGAGCCTGCTCGGCCAGCTTTTCCTGCTGACATCGATCTCGCTGGCCATCGTTGTCCTGCTCGAAGTGCCGTACCGCATCTGGAGCCACCGGCAGGATCTGCGCATGAGCCGACAGGAGCTGCGCGACGAGGCGCGCGAGGTCGAGGGCAACCCCCAGACCAAGCGGCGCGTCAAGCAGATGCGCCGCAAGGTGGCGCGGGCGCGCATGATGAGTCAGGTGCCGAAAGCCGATGTCGTGCTCACTAATCCGACCCACGTGTCGGTTGCCCTGCAATACCAGCAGGGCACGATGCGGGCGCCGCGTCTGGTCGCCAAGGGCGCGGGGCTGGTGGCGCTACGTATCCGTGAGGTGGCCGCCGAGCACGATGTGCCGATCGTCGAGGCGCCGCCGCTGGCGCGGTCGCTGCACCGCTATGTCGAGATCGA
>DASQGX010000158.1:0-22376 GCA_035632395.1 Allostellaceae bacterium | reverse complement strand
TCCACCCACGGCGTTGTTTTAGGCTGCGGCCTTTCGCGCCGCAACCGCGGGGTTGCGCCGTCCGCGGCGCGCCTGCATGGTACGCGCGATGACGGAAACCGCAACGGATGTCGCAATCGTCGGCGCGGGGCCGGTCGGGCTATTCGCGGTGTTCGAATGCGGCATGCTGAAAATGCGCTGCTGCGTCATCGATGCCCTGGAGGCGCCCGGTGGCCAATGCGCCGCGCTTTATCCCGAAAAACCAATCTATGACATCCCCGGCTATCCACGTATCGCCGCGCAGGAGCTGGTGCAGAAGCTCGTGGAGCAGGCGGCGCCGTTTGCGCCCGAATACCGCCTGGGCCATCCGGTAACCGCGCTGACGCCACGCAACGGCGGATTCGCGCTGCGCACCGCGAACGGCGCAAGCGTCGCGGCGCGGGCGGTGATCGTCGCCGCCGGCGCCGGCGCCTTTGGGCCGAATCGGCCGCCGCTCGACGGAATCGAGCGCTACGAAGGCAAGAGCGTGTTCTACCTGGTGAGTCGGCGCGAGGATTTCCGCGGCAAGCGCGTGGTCATCGCCGGCGGTGGCGATTCGGCGGTCGATTGGGCGCTGTCACTGGCCGAGATCGCGGGCAAGGTAATGGTGGTGCATCGTCGCGCCAAATTCCGCGCCGCGCCGGAAAGCGTCACGCGGCTCGAAACCCTTGCCAGGGCCGGAACGATCGATCTGATGACGCCGTGCCAGCTGCAGGCACTCGACGGCGCTGACGGACAATTGCGCGCGGTAATCGTCGCCGATCTCGACGGCGGCACGCGGACGCTACCGGCCGACGTGCTGCTGCCATTCTTCGGCCTCGCCACCGACCTTGGACCGATCGCGCAATGGGGCCTGGCGCTCGAACGCCACCATCTCAAGGTCGAACCTGCGACCTGCGCTACGTCACAACCCGGTATCTTCGCCGTCGGCGACGTGGCGCATTATCCCGGCAAGCTCAAGCTGATCCTGTCCGGCTTCGCCGAAGCGGCACTGGCGGCGCGCGCGATCTTTCCGCTCGTCCATCCCGGCGAGGCGCTGCACTTCGAATATTCGACCATGACTGGCGTGCCGGGGCGGTAACACCACGCCGGCTTCACGCCAGCTCGTTGAAATCGTCGAGCAGGCTGGCGATGCGCGCATCGTCGAGCTGATCCATGATCGCCCGCGCACGCTGCGTCGCGGCCGCCAAATCCATCGCCCGGATCCGCTGCTTGACGCGCGGAATGTTGGCCGGCGCCATCGACAGATCGCGGATACCGAGACCTACGAGCAACGCGGTGTAGCGCGGATCGCCGGCCATTTCCCCGCACAGGCTCACCGGAATTTGGGCGCGTAGCGCCGCCTCGACGGCGAACTGGATCAGCCGCAGTACTGCCGGGTGCAGCGGATTGTGGAGATAAGCGACGCGCTCATCGCCCCGATCGACCGCCAGGGTGTATTGGATCAGGTCGTTAGTGCCAATGGCGAAAAAGTCGACGACTGCCGCCAAGGCGTCGGCCGCCAGCGCCGCGCCGGGAATTTCGATCATCGCGCCCAACGGCGGCAGCTCGTCGGGCACACGCACCCCGCGCCGCTTGAGCCTTCGCGCCACCTGCGCCAGGTCCTCGCGCGCGGCGCGGACCTCGCCAACGCTCGAGATCATCGGCAGCAGGATGCGGACCGGCCCGTGCGCGGCGGCGCGCAACATGGCCGCGAGTTGCGCGTCAAGCAGGCTGCGTTCCTTGAGCGATAGGCGGATGGCGCGCAGGCCGAGCGCCGGATTGGCGCCTTCGCCCTCCATCATTTCGGCGAGCGGCGCTGCCAGCTTGTCGCCGCCGATATCGAGGGTGCGCAACGTCACCGGCTTGCCGTCCATGCCGCGGACCAGCTCGAGATAGGCGGCGTATTGCTCGTCTTCGTCGGGCAGATCGTCGCGATTCATATAAAGGAACTCGGTGCGCACCAGGCCAAGACCCTGCGCGCCGACCGACAGCGCTTGACCGATCTCGCGCGGCAGTTCGAGATTGGCTTCGAGAACGATTTCGACGCCGTCGCGGGTTTCGGCTGGCAGGCGTTTGAGCCGCGCCAAACCGCGGCCGGCCCGCTCAATGGCCAAACGGCGCTTCTCAAACCGCGCCTGGGTCGCAGCGCTCGGCCGCAACACGATCTCGCCGGTGCTGCCATTGAGTGCCACGAGATCACCGGGCGAGGCATCCTTGAGCAGATCGGCGATGCCAAGCACAGCCGGAATGCTGAGCGCGCGCGCCATGATCGCAGTGTGACCTTCGGCGCCGCCCAGCACGCTGGCGAAGCCCTTGACCTGCTTCGGATCCATCAAGGCGATATCGGCCGGACTCAGCTCCTCGGCAAGGACGATGGTGCCTGCGGCCAGCGTCTTGAACGCGGCGTAGGGTGTCTTGGTCAGGTTGCGCAGCAGCCGCTGGCCGACGACGCGCACGTCCTCGATCCGCGCCGCGAGATAGGCATCGCCCATGGCGGCAAAGCTTTCACCCATGCCCTCGATTTCGAGCGCCACCGCGCGTTCGGCATTGACCCGGTCCTCGACGATGCGGCGCTCGACGCCGCGGACGAAGCGCGAGCGCGAAAGCATGGCGAGATGCGCGTCGAGCAGATAACCCATCTCTTCGGCGGCCGTGCCGGGCAGCGCCACTGCCTTGGTCTTGAGCTTCTTGAGCTGCTTGATCGCGGTTTCGACCGCCTGGGTGAAGCGCCTCTGCTCTCCCTCGACCTCGGTCGCCTCGATCCGGCGCTCCGGCACGGTGATCGCGCCGCTGTCGGAGATGAAGGCACGGCCGACGGCAACGCCGGGTGCGATTCCGAGACCCTGCAGCCGCCGCTCGCCGTGTCCGCCGTCAGTCCTCATTGAAGCCGCCGGTGATCAGGGCCACGAGCGCGTCGATCGCGCGCGCGGCATCGGGCCCGGTGGCGCTCAAGTCGATGGTGCTGCCGGGACCCGCGGCCAGCATCATCAAGCCCATGATAGATCGGCCGGAGACCGATGCGCCGGCTTTCGTGACGGTGATCTCGGCGTCGTATTCGAAGGCGAGCTTGACGAAGCGGGCGGCGGCGCGCGCATGCAGGCCGCGTTGATTGCGGATGGTGACGGTTCGGTGGACTTCGGATGGCGCGGGGGCGCTGGCGGGCGTTTCCGCCATCAGCGAACGTCGGCCAGGAGCTGTGACGCAACGTTGATGTATTTGCGGCCGGCTTCCTGCGCGCCGCGCACCGCGTCGGCCAGCGATTCGGTCTGGCGCAGGCTGGCGAGCTTGATCAGCATCGGCAGGTTGACGCCGGCGATCACCTCGACCTTGGCCTTGTCCATGATCGAGATCGCCAGGTTCGACGGCGTGCCGCCGAACATGTCGGTCAGGAGGACGACGCCGTCGCCGTTGCCGACCTCTTCGACCGAACGGAGGATATCCTGGCGCCGCTTCTCCATGTCGTCTTCCGGGCCGATGCAGATGGCCGCGATGTTACGCTGCGGGCCGACGACGTGCTCGAGCGCGGCGATGAATTCCGCCGCCAGGCGGCCGTGCGTCACGAGAACCATACCGATCATGCAATATCCTTCACGGGAGGCGCCGGCGGCTCGGCGGGATGCGGACCGGCCTCGCCCGGCCGGTCGAGGTCGCGATGCATCAGGGCGACGCGCCGCCCATCGGCCGCAAGCCGCGCTGCCAGCCGCTCGGCGACATAGACCGAGCGATGACGGCCGCCGGTGCAGCCGATGGCGATAGTGAGATAGCTTTTGCCCTCAGCCTCGTAGCGAGGCAGCAGGCGTTCGAGCCATGCGGCCATTTCCTCGAAGCGAGGAGCGAAATCCGGATCGGAGTCAATGAAGGCGCCGACGGCGCGATCGCGGCCGGACAGCGGCTGCAGCGCCGGCACGTAATGCGGATTGCGCAGGAAGCGCATATCGAAGACCAAGTCGGCGTCGCGCGGCAGCCCGTGACGATACGAAAAGGACGTCACCGCGATGGTGACGCCGGGCTGCGACGTCAAGGCAAAATGACCGTGCAGCAGACGCTTGAGATCGCCCGGCGCGAGATTGCTAGTGTCGATCACCAGATCGGCGCGGTCACGCAGCGGCCAGACGCGCTGGCGTTCGAGCCGGATGCCGTCGGCCACCGGACGTTCGAGCGCCAATGGATGGCGCCGTCGCGTCTCGGTAAAGCGCCGCTCGAGATGATCGTCGTCGCAATCGAGGAACAGGAGCTTGAGGTCGATCGAGCGGCCCGCGGTCAGCTCGTCGAGCGCCTTGACCAGGGATGGCACGGCAAAATCGCGTGTCCGCACATCGACGCCAATGGCCAGAGGCACCAACGGCACGCGCCGGCCGATTAGACTCGGCAGCAGCGACAGCGGCAGATTGTCGACCGCCTCGTAGCCCATGTCCTCAAGTGCCTTGAGCGCGGTCGAGCGTCCGGCGCCCGACAGGCCGGTCACCACCAGAAGGCGCGTGCGGGTGGAACCGGGCGTCACGGCTGGACCGAGAGCGGCTCGGACGTGATGGTGTCGCCAGTCACCGCGCGCAGGACGAAGCGCAGCTTGGCCGGCGTCGAAGCGTCGAAGGCGCACAGCGCCAGATGCGGCACGGTGAGGCCAAGCAGCGTGCAATCGCCGCGCTCGGGCAAACGTTCGACTTGATCGCGCGGCACCAGATCGCACACTAAGCGCAGAGCGGCGCGCCGAACGCGCGGCAGCCGCAGGATGCCGACGCCGCGCGCCTCGATCATGCCGGCAATCGCCGGCGGCGCGTTCAACCACAGGTCGCCATCATCGAGTGCGAGTGCCACTTGGTCGTCGGCGATCAGGCAGGCGCCCGTCTCGATCAGGCGGAGCGCCAAATCGGACTTGCCGCTGCCGGAAGGGCCGCGCAGGAGCACGCCTGCCCGACCCAGCTGCACTGCCGTGCCATGGACCAATTGCATTGGGCGCCTTTGGTGCGCCGGGGCGCTTTCAATGTCAATGGTGTGGCACTGCACCAAACCGTTGACATATCTCTAGCCGTTGAAAATAAACAGATATTTCCGGATTCGGGTGGTTAAAGGGGCCTGACTGAAGGCGGCATGTTGCAGGGCAATATGGGTCTGCGACTTAAACCGCCGGCAGGCGGACGACGAACCGGGCGCCGAGCACTTGGCTGCGATCGTCGGTGCGATTTTCGGCCCAGATCTGGCCGCGGTGGTTGTCGACAATCTGTTTCGAGATCGACAGGCCGAGACCCGAATGGGTGCCGAATTTCTCGCCGCGCGGCCGTTCGGAATAGAACCGCTCGAAGATCGCCGCGAATTTGCCCTCGGGAATGCCCGGCCCCTGATCGTCCACCGTTACGACGACGTCGTGGCCGTCGCGGCGCGCCGCGATCCGGATGGCGCTGCCAGGCGGACTGAACGAGACGGCGTTGGCGATCAGATTGCGGAAGACCTGGACGAGGCGACCTTCGATGCCGGGCACGGGCAGATCGCCGGCTGGCGTGCCAGGCTCGCCCGGCAGCGACAGCAGCAGCCGCGGCGAATCCTCCTTGGCTGCGGCCTCGTTCACCTGCACCAGGGTGGCCAGCAGCTTGCCGAGCGGCACCGGCACGAAATCGTCGCGCGCCAGATCGGCATCGAGCCGCGACGCATCCGAAATATCCGAGATCAGACGGTCGAGACGGGTTACGTCCTCGAGCACGAGCGCCAGCAGCTTGCGCTCCTTCTCGCGATCGTTGAGGCGACTTGCGGTTTCGATCGCGCTCTTAAGCGACGTCAGCGGATTCTTGATCTCATGCGCCACATCGGCAGCAAACCGCTCGATCGCGCCAACGCGCTGCCACAGCGCGGCGGTCATTTCGCGCAATGCGCCCGACAGATCGCCAATCTCGTCGTGCCGGGCAGTGAGATCGGGGATTGCCGCCTCGCGCGCCGGACGGCGGCGAACGGATTCGGCGGCGGCAGCAAGACGCCGGATCGGCCGGGCGATCGTGCCGGCGAGATAGATCGACAACAGCACCGAAACGCCGAGCGCGAAGGCGAAGACCTTGACGAATTCGATGCGCATCGAGCGGATTGCGTTCTCGATGTCGCGGCTGCCCATCGACAGCAGCACCGCGCCGAGGACCTTGCGGTAATGCTGTACCGGCACCGCGACTGTCAGAATCAATCCGGCATTGCCGCGAGTGCGCACGCTGTGAGCGACGTCGCCGGCGAGCGCGCGTTCGGCATCGGGATATGAATCGGCGTTGTCGGTTGTCGGCTCGACATACCGCGGGAAACCCTGTTGCCACGGAAAGGCGCCGATCACGGTGCCGTAGATCATGTCGGCGAGTCGCTCGAAGAAGCTGGCATCGGGCGCCGGCAGCTGGCTGACCTGGACCATGCCGCCAGGGCCTTCGAGAATATTGGTGTCGGCGATGAGCTTGCCGTGCTCGTCGAACAAACGGGCCCGTGTCTTGGTCGGCTCGACGAGCCGCCGCATCATCTCGCGGGCGAGCTGCGGATCGAGCTTGAACACCGCACGCTGCTGATCGACCGCGCCCTCGCCCAGCGCCGCGGCGAAAATCTCGGCCTGGGTCTTGAGCGATTCGATGTTGGCGGTAACGAGGCTGTCCTGGTACTCACCGAGATAGAGGACGCCGATGCCGAGCAACGCCAGCGCCAGGACATTAACCGCCAGGATGCGCCGCGTCAGCGGCGACAGGTGCCAGCGCGCGCGCACGCGGAAGCGCGGCCGCGGTGTCGCGGGCGCTCGGGATTTCGCGCGCGGCTCGGCAGCAGCCGCAGCGTCGCGCGGATTAGTGGTCGCGGTAACGGTATCCAACGCCATACAGGGTTTCGATCTGTGCGAAATCGGTATCGACGGACTTGAACTTCTTACGCAGCCGCTTGATGTGGCTGTCGATGGTGCGATCGTCAACGTAGATGTGCTCGCCGTAAGCGCTGTCCATTAGCTGGTCGCGGCTCTTGACGTGGCCCGGCCGCATGGCGAGCGACTTCAGGATGAGGAATTCGGTGACCGTCAAATCGACGTCCTGAGTCTTCCAGGTACATTGGTGGCGGCCAGGATCGAGCGTCAAGTCGCCGCGCTGGATGACCGGTTCGGCCTGGGCATCGGCGCCGCCGCGCGCGATCTCGCCGCGGCGCAGCAACGCGCGGATGCGCTCGACCAGCAGGCGCTGTGAAAACGGCTTCTTGATGTAGTCGTCAGCGCCCATGCGCAAGCCGAGCACCTCGTCGACCTCGTCATCCTTTGACGTCAGGAAGATGACCGGCATTGCGCTCTGCTTGCGCAGGTTGGCGAGCAATTCCATGCCGTCCATGCGCGGCATCTTGATGTCGAGAATCGCCAGATCGACCGGTTGCGCCGTCATCGCCTTGAGCGCCTCGGCGCCGTCGTTATAGGTGCGCACGGCAAAACCCTCGGCCTCGAGCGCGACCGAGAGCGACTGCAGAATGTTCTTGTCGTCATCAACCAAAGCAATCGAATTGGCCACGGAAGACCCCTCTTATCGACAAAAGAATAAAGAATATGGCGTGCCCTAAGTAGCCGACCAAGTGTGGCGAGTTTAGGGCGGCTAGTTTACCGCGAAACTTCGCCAAAGTACCGCGTCGGGGAGGCCCCGAGGGCGCGGCGGAACATGCAGGTAAAGGCGCTCGGGCTCTGATAGCCGAGATCGAGCGCGACCGCTGTGACCGGCTCGCCCGCGGCGAGGCGATCAAGCGCCGCCATCAGCCGGGCCTGTTGGCGCCAGGCGCCGAAGCTCATGCCGGTTTGCGCGCGGAACAGCCGCGCCAACGTGCGCGGCGCGGCGCCTGCAAGCCGGCTCCATCCGGCGAGCGTATGCGTCTGGGCGGGATCGTGCTCGATGGCGTCGCAAACGCGACGCAGCCGCGGATCGGTCGGCCGTGGCAGATGCAGTGGCAACACGGGCAGGGCACGCAACTCATCCAAGATGACTGCCATGATGCGGCCATCGGGCCCCGTTTCGTCGTAATCCAGTGGCAGAGCGGCGGCGCGCAGCAACAATTCGCGCAGCAACGGCGAGACAGCGATGACGCAGCAGCGCGGCGGCAGGCCCGGGACCGTGGGATCGACAAAGGCGGCGCGCAGCGCCGCAGCGGTCGAGGTGCGGATCCAATGCTCGGTCTCGGCCGGCACCCAGACCGCGCGATGCGGCGGCACGACCCAGGTGCCGTGCGGCGTCGTCACCGCGACCACGCCGGTGGCGGCGTAGATCAATTGGCCGCGGCGATGGCGATGGGGCGCGTTGGCGGCGCCGCGCGGATAATCCTTCGCCATCACCGCGATTGGGCGGGCGAGACACTGGTAATCGGCAGCGTCGGTGCTGCGGTGCGAAGAAATTGCCATGGCCATATTGCGATAGATTATGGCTTACTGGCGCAAGCACGCAAGGTCCGGCCACGATAGCGTACTGGACCGATTTCATCGCCGAGCGCGACGAGCCATGAGCCAGCCCCGCGTCACCGCCGCCTTCCTCAATATCGGCCATGCGGTCGATCACCTGATGATGCTGATCTTTCCGACAGTCGTGCTGGCGATGACCGCATCGTTTGGTTCCGACTATCGCGCCATGCTGCCGCTGTCGCTTGGCGGCTTCATCGCATTCGGTGCCGGCGCGCTGCCGGCTGGTTGGCTCGGCGATCATTGGGGCCGGCGGCCGATGATGATCGTCTTCTTCATCGGCATCGGCGCCGCCGGCATGCTCACGTCGCTGGCGCAGACGCCGTGGCAGATCGCCGCCGGCCTCACGCTCGTCGGACTGTTCGGGTCGATCTATCACCCGGTCGGTATCGCCATGCTGGTCAAAGACCAGAAGCGCCTGGGCCGTGCGCTCGGCTGGAACGGACTGTGCGGCAATCTCGGTGTCGCGTTCGCGGCACTGTCGGCCGGTGCGCTCTCCGATCTCGCCGGCTGGCGCGCGGCTTATGCGGTACCGGGCGCGATCGCGATCGCAATCGGCGTCACCTTTGCCTGGCTGGTTCCGAGCGTACCGGCGCCGGCTGGAACCGTTGCGCGCGGCACACGGCGCGTCACGCACGACGACGAAACCCGCCGCGTCTTCGTGCTACTGACCATCGCGACGATCTGCGGTGCGGTCGTCTTCAATGCGACCACCATCGCCATGCCCAAGTTGTTCGACGTCCGGCTGATCGCATTGGTGCACACGACCTTCGGCGTCGGCCTACTGGTCTGCTTCGTCTACGTCATCGCCGCCTTCGCGCAGCTCCTGGTCGGATGGCTGATCGACGACCGGCCGCTGCGCGACGTTTTCCTGCCGTTGGCGCTGCTGCTGGCGCCGCTGCTGCTGCTGGCCGGTGCATTGAGCAATTGGCCGATGCTGGCGGTGTCGGTGGCGATGATGTTCGTCGTCTTCGGCTTCATTCCGATCACCGACGCGATGGTGGCGCGCTACGCGCACGACGCCTGGCGTTCGCGCGTTTACGCCGTGCGCTATTTGGTGTCGCTCGTCGCCTCCAGCATCGCCGTGCCGCTCGTCGCCTTCCTGCCGCCCGAACGCGCCGGCTTTGTCTGGATCTTTGCCGTGCTGCTGGTGTTCGCGGCAGGAATTCTTGCCACCGCGTGGCTTTTCCCGCGCGGCACCCGCGCCGCAACCCCGGCCGTGGCCGAAGCCGCCGAGTAGCCGTTGCCATTGCGCCGCAGCGGCGCGCGGTTGAGGATGGCGGCATGAGCGATCCAGCGACGGTTGCCGCGACGGCGCACGAACTGCTGCGCCGTGCGCCGCGCACCAGCCTCGCCACCCTGACCGCATCCGGCGCACCTTATGCCTCGCTGGTGTTGACTGCCGACGATGGTGCCGGCGCGCCGTTGCTGTTGCTGTCCGACCTAGCCGAGCATGCTAAAAATTTGGCACGTGATCCGCGGGCGTCGCTGCTGATAGAGAGCGCCGACGCCGGCGATCCGCTCGCCGCACCGCGTGCGACCTTCATGGGCGAAGCGGCGCGCATTGCCGACGCCGCCGCCAAAGCCAAGTTCGTCGCCCGCCATCCGTCGGCCGCGACCTATGCCACTTTCAAGGATTTCGCGCTTTATCGTCTCGCGGTTGAGCGCATTCATCTGGTCGCTGGCTTCGGCCGCATCGACTGGATATCGGGCGACCAATATCGCACCGCAGCATCGGCCATATCGAAGCGCTGAAGCACATAGTTGCATTCGTTGCATCGCGCTGCGGCAGAAATCGGTCACGGTGCGTGGGCCAGCGGCACGTTGCATTCGTCACATTCGGCGCGATAGTTTTACGGCCAAGCCGGCACCGCAACGCGAGGGGGAAACGCGTTGCCCATAAGCCGGCGCCGGAGTCACCTCGGCCAGGAGGAAACACCGTGCCCAAGGACGCACCCGAGACGGCGCCCGCGCTCGCCTCGACTTTCGGTCTCAAGCAGCAAGGCTTTCGCAATCTGAGCGGCGAGTTCTGGAACTTGTCGGTTCCGGTGCTCTACGAGCACGCCATCCGCAACGGCGAGGGGTTCCTCGGCGCCGGCGGCTCGTTCGTCGCCTATACCGGCGCGTTCACCGGACGCACACCAAAGGACAAGTACACCGTCGATGAACCGTCCACGAACAAGGACATCGACTGGAACGAGATCAACCAGAAGCTGCCCGAAGCGACCTTCGACTCGCTGCATCGCCGCGTGCTCGCGTGGTACCAGGGCGACAAGCTGTATGTGCATGATTTACGCGCCGGCGCCGATCCGGCGTTCGGACTTAAGGTGCGCGTGGTCACGCCGAGCGCGTGGCATGCCCTGTTCGCGCGCAACATGTTCATCCGCCCGAAGCGCGAAGAGCTGCACGACTTCACGCCGGATTTCACCATCCTGCATGCGCCGAAGCTGTTCGCGATGCACGAGATCGACGGCATCCGATCGGACACCATCGTCGCGGTCAATTTCGCGCGCAAGCTGGTGCTGATTCTCGGCACCGAATACGCCGGCGAGATCAAGAAGTCGGTCTTCGGTTACCTCAATTACGTGCTGCCGGGACGCGACGTGCTGCCGATGCACTGCTCGGCCAATGTCGGCCCGCGCGGCGATGCCGCCATCTTCTTCGGCCTGTCCGGCACCGGTAAGACGACGCTGTCGGCCGACAGCTCGCGTACGCTCATCGGCGACGACGAACATGGCTGGAGCCAGAAAGGGCTCTTCAACTTCGAAGGCGGCTGTTACGCCAAGTGCATCAACCTGTCGAAGCAGGCCGAGCCCGAGATCTACGATACGGTCTTCCGCTTCGGTACGGTGCTCGAGAATGTCGTCATCGATCCGGCGACGCGCATGCCGGACCTCGACGATGGCAGCCTGACCGAAAACACCCGCGCCTGCTATCCGGTCGACTTCATTCCCAACATGAGCGAGACCGGCCTCGCACCGCATCCCGAGAACGTCATCATGCTGACGGCAGACGCCTTCGGCGTTTTGCCGCCTATCGCCAAGCTCACGCCGGAACAGGCGATGTACCACTTCCTGTCGGGCTATACCGCGCGCGTCGCCGGCACCGAAAAAGGCCTCGGCAAGGAACCACAGGCGACGTTCTCGACTTGCTTCGGCGCCGTGTTCATGCCGCGGCATCCGACGGTCTACGCCAAGATGCTGGGCGAGCGCATCGCGCAGCACCGGGCGGTTTGCTGGCTGGTGAATACCGGCTGGTCGGGCGGTGCCTATGGCGTTGGCTCGCGCATGAAGATCGCGCACACCCGCGCGCTGGTGCGCGCTGTGCTCGCCGGCACGCTCAAATCCGTGCCGACGCGCAAGGAACCGTTCTTCGGCCTGCAGGTCCCCGAATCCTGTGGCGAGGTGCCGGCCGAGGTCCTCAATCCGCGCAACACCTGGGCGGACAAAGGCTCTTACGACCAGACTGCGCGCGGCCTGACTAAGAGGTTCGAAAGCAACTTCAAACAGTACGAACCCTATGTGAGCAACGACGTGAAGGCCGCCGGCGTCCATGCCGCCGCCTGAATGCCGCTGATCACGTCGAGCGATTCCATCAGCAAGCCGCTCGTGAAACTGTTGCTGAACCCTTTGTGGTTTTCCTAGTTTAGATCATCGCTCTTCCGCGCACGGGAGAGGCAAAGCCGCACACGAGCGCGGTGATGCTCGGGGGAAACAATGAAGCGCACGCGCAACGTCGCGTCCGGGCGCAGGGTCGTCGGGCCGTGAGCGATATTCCCGTTCTCGTCGCCGGCGGCGGGCCGGTCGGGTTGGCCATGGCCTGCGAGCTGCGGCGCCGCGGCGTCGGCTTCCGCGCCGTCGAGCGCGCAGGGCAGCCCACTGAACTTTCGAAGGCGCTGGTCGTTTGGCCCCGCACGCTCGAACTGTTGCGGCTCGCCGGCTGCGCCGACGACTTCACCGCCGTCGGCCGACCGATCCGCGAGGCGCAACTCCGTGCCAACGGCCGCGTCATCGCCGAGATTGGCTTCGCCGGCATTGCCACGCCCTATCCCTTCGCGCTGTTCATCCCGCAGAGCGAGACCGAACGGCTGCTCGAGGCTCACCTCGAACGCCTCGGTGGCGGCCTCGAACGAAGAGTCGAGCTGACGTCGTTCGAGCCGGGACCATACGGTGTCGTCTGCATGCTCGGTCACGCCGACGGCCGCAGCGAACGCGTCACCTGCGACTATCTCGTCGCCTGCGACGGCGCGCACAGCGCCGTGCGCCACGGCCTCAAGCTCGATTTCGCCGGCGAGACCGAGCCCGTCGCCTTTATGCTCGGCGACGTCAAGCTCGACGGCGCCGTCGAGGACAAGCTTCAGCTCTATTGGCATCGCGAAGGCGTGCTCGGCATCTTTCCGATGCAGCGCGGCCGGTTCCGTGTCATCGCCGATCTCGGACCGTCGGCTACGGCACCTGAGGACGCGACGCTCGAACTCATTCAATCGGCGCTCGACCGCCGCGGGCCGAGCGGCGTGCGCGCCTACGATCCGGTGTGGCTGAGCCTGTTCAACATCAACGACCGCAAGGTCGCCGACTATCGACACGGCCGCGTCTTTCTCACCGGCGATGCCGCGCACATTCACAGCCCGGCGGGCGGCCAGGGCATGAACACCGGCATCCAGGATGCCTTCAACCTTGCGTGGAAGCTGGCGCTGGCAATCAAAGGCAAGGGCGGCGAGCGCCTGCTGGCGAGCTTTTCGCCGGAACGCAGCGCGGTCGGCGATGTGGTTTTGCGCAATGCCGCGCGCCTGACGCGGTTGGCAACACTGCGCCAACCCGCGGCCCAGGCCATTCGCAACCAAGCGGTCGCGCTGTTGATGCGGTTCGCGCCGGTACGCCGCGCCTTTGCCCGCACCATGACCGAGCTCGACATCCGCTATCCGCGAAGCGCGTTGAGCCAGGGCCGGCCGAGCAAGGCGCTGCGGCCCGGCGACCGTGCGCCCGATGCCGCAGCGACGGTCAACGGCCGGCAACGGCAGCTTTTCGACGTGCTCAACCGCGACGGCTTTACCGTGCTAGCGGTTGGCGCAGCCGAAGCGCCGGGCGCGGTCGAACTTGCCGCGCGCTTTATGCCGTGGGTCAAAGCAGTGCCGGCTTTGGCCGACGGCGAGATGAAAGCGCGCTACGGCACCGGGGTGTACGTCATCCGTCCGGATTGGTATGTCGGTTTGATCGCGCGTGCCGGCGGATACGACAAGGCCGAGCGCTACCTGACGACCTGGTTGCGCTCGTAGGCGTCCGCCACTGCGGCGATTGTCTATTTCTTCCGTTTCGGCCGCGCGGTTTCGGATTCGAGACGCCGCGCGATCTTCTCCAATTTGCCCGCCGCAGCAATGAAAGCCTTGCGGACTTCGCCGCGCGGCAGCCCTTTGGCCGTGCGACGCATGCGGCGTACTTCACGCGTGACCATCGCGGCGTCTTTGGATTTCATCGCCCGAATTAGCCTCAGTTGCATGGATCGGGACGGTTCGGCGGGCGATTGACTAGGCGACGCCGGCGCCTGGAAATGGGGCTGCCAGCGACGGCGCAGATTATCACATAATCGCCGTTCTAAGTCTTTAGCGCCCGATAGCCGCCGAGTTCCGTTCTCATGCTCGACGGATGCGCCCGAACCCATCAAAGTCGCTCCACGAGTTCATCCAACCGAAAGGCGGCGCCCAGCCGGGCGTTCGAGCAGCCGAACATGGGACCGGGAGCCGACGCATGGGCGCTGACGGCGAAGCTGGCGGTGACCGCCGCCTTCGTCGTCGGCGCTGCGCGTGCAGCCGAGCGGGCCGGCCCGCTGATCGGTGCGATGGTGGCGACACTGCCGATCGCGGCCGGTCCAGCCTACGTCTTCCTCGCACTCGACCACGATGCCGAGTTCATCGCCGCCAGCGCGTTGGCGAGCCTCGCGGCCAACGCCGCCAACATGGTGTTCTGTACCGTTCACGCCGCGGTGGCGCAGTCGCGCGCAACCGCAGCCACTCTTGCCGCAGCGCTCGGGGTCTGGATCGTGCTAGCCATCGCCGCGCGCACGATCGGTTGGACATTGCCCGAGGCTGTGCTGCTCAACGTCGTCGTCTTCGTTGCGTGCCTAGGGATCAGTCGCAAATTTCGCGTCGCGCCGATGCCGCCGACAATCCGTCGCCCCTATGACGTGCCGTTGCGCGCCGCCATGGTCGCGATGCTGGTCGCCGCCGTGGTGGTGCTGAGCTCGCATGTCGGTCCGACGGTGACCGGAATCTTGGCGCTGTTCCCGATCGTACTGGCGAGCCTGATCCTCATCTTCCAGCCGCGCATCGGCGGCCCGGCGACCGCGGCGCTAACCGCCAATGCGGTAATCGGCCTCGGCGGATTCGCCGCAGCACTGGTCGCGCTGCATCTGGCGGTGCTATCGCTTGGTGTGCCCGCAGCGCTGGTTTTGGCGCTGCTGGTCTCGATCGGCTGCAATTTTGCAATTGCTGTTGCTCGCCGGTAACGCATGGCCAATGGCCTGTTGCGCCGCGGCATCGTCGCCGGGACTCCGCGGAACGCACGGAATAAGCCCGAGTCGTGGCGGGGTGCCGCCGGTGAACGGGTTGCGAACGCGCGCGGTTCGCGAACCGGCGCGATCACAGAAACGTCACGCGCCCGGCTGAGACGGCGAGCATACGCTCGCAACCCGTCGAACCCGGGGGTCGGCATGGCGGAGGGTCGAGCACCGTCCACAACCTATCGCGAGCAAGCGGCGCGCTTGCGCGCATTGGCGCGCGAGTCGGCAAGCGCGCTGCTGCGCTTTGAGTTGCTGGAAGTCGCGGCGCAGTTCGAACGCCTGGCCGAGCTCGCCGAGCACAAGGTTTCGCAATACAAAATGTCACAGTGCTGAGCCGCGGCGGCGGTTTGGCGTTGGTTGATGCAGATCAACGCGGCGCACAGCACGTTTCCGTATGGTTCCTACATGGTGC
Organism: Allostellaceae bacterium; assembly: GCA_035632395.1. Taxonomy (GTDB): domain Bacteria; phylum Pseudomonadota; class Alphaproteobacteria; order ATCC43930; family CGMCC-115725; genus REEB95. The sequence continues at coordinate 6,987 of DASQGX010000158.1, read as the reverse complement.
GCGAGCCGCTGGCATCGCCGGTATATACGATCACGCCGCTGAAGAATGGCCGCTATGCGGTCAAAGCGGCGGCGGTCGCCGGCTCGCTTGTCACCCGGTATCACGAATTTCTGTCGCGCACCGCGGCCGACGATTGGATCGACCGCGACCGCCGCGCGCTGGGGCTGAAACCGTCCCGTCTGCATTCGTAACTGCGACCACGTATCGTTGTTTGCGGCTTCGGCCGTCGGTCCTACGACAGCGCTATGCGCGCGTCTGCGGAAACGCGACATAAACCGCACGGTCTTCATCGGCCGCTCGCCGGGGACACTTCATGCGATGCTACTTCATGCGCGATGGCCATATCGGCGCCGTCGAGATTTTGAATGTAACCAACGACGACGATGCGATCGCGGCAGCGCGGGCACTGTTCGCCGACCGTTATGGTAAGGCTTATGAAGGCTTCGAAGTCTGGGACCGCGCGCGGTTTATCTACCGCTTTCCGGTGATCGACGGTGCGAAGAATGGCGGCAAGCTTAAGCCCTCTTAAGCGACGAGAGCGCTGTATCCATCCTCGTAGGTGAAATCGCCGGAAGATCCGGCCCAGCGGCCGGCCCATTCGTAGGCGTTGCCGTTGTATTCGAAACGCAGCGCCGCGACGAATTGACTAACCGTGTTGCCATCCTTGGATAGGGGCATCACGAGGCGGTGGCAGATCAGCGGCACCTGGTTCGACGACAAATAACGGTGCCGCAGCAGCAACGGCTGCTTGCGCTCGCAGATCAGGCGATATTGCGCGACGATCGAGGCGCGGCGCTCCGGCGGGCAGACTTCGTCGCAATGCTTACCGGTGAGCTCGCCGCCATAAGCCGCGACGACTGCCGTGCCGGCCAGACGGTAACGTAGCCGCGCGCCACCATCGACCAGTTCGGTAATCAGCAGATGCGGCAGCAGTCGCGGAATTTCCGTCGGATCGATGTCACGGCGATGCGGTAAATCGCCATTGCGGCATTTGCCGCGCCAATACGCATAAGCGGGACCCAAAATCGGATCGTCGCGAAACTCTCCCTGCACGTCGCCCTCACCCCGACGTTGTGTACGGCCACACCTTAGTCACAACGGTTTAACGGCGGTTAAAACAGCCACGCGGCAGCGTGCGTCATCCACAGCTTTTTTTCGGCGCAATTCCGCGGTCGCGACGACGACGCCGGCATCAGTGGGCATCGTCCCAGTGGCGCGCCATGCCGGTATCGACGACCAGCGGTACCGACAGCTCGACCGCAGGGCGATGCGCGTTTTCCATCACGTCCTTCACCACCGCGGCGGTCTTTTTGGCTTCGGCTTCGGGCGCCTCGAACACGAGTTCGTCGTGCACCTGCAGCAGCATTTTGGCCTTGAGGCCGGCCTCTGCCAGCGCCGGCGGAATCCGGCGCATTGCACGCTTGATGATATCGGCGGCGGCGCCTTGGAGCGGCGCGTTGATCGCCGCGCGCTCGGAAAAACCGCGCCGTGCCGGGATCGGGTCCTTGATTCCGGGCACGTAGCAGCGCCGGCCGAACAGCGTCTCGACGTAGCCGTTCTCGCGCGCGAACTCCTTGGTACGGTCCATGTAGTTGCGGATGCCGGGGAAGCGGTCGAAATAGGCCTTGATGAATTTGCCGGCTTCCGCCTGCGGCACGTCGATCTGGCGGCCGAGACCGAACGCGCTGATGCCATAGAGGATGCCGAAATTGATCGCCTTGGCCCGGCGCCGCAGCATCGGATCCATGCCTTCGATCGGCACGCCGAAAACCTGGCTCGCGGTCATCGCGTGAATGTCGAGGCCTTGGCGGAACGCCTCTTTCAACGGCCCGATATCGCCGACATGCGCGGCGAGGCGCAGCTCGATCTGGCTGTAGTCGGCCGAGATCAGCAGACAGCCAGGCGTGGCGATGAAGGCGTGCCGGATTTTGCGGCCTTCCTCGGTACGGATCGGGATGTTCTGCAGATTGGGATCGCTCGATGCGAGGCGGCCAGTAGCGGCGCCGGTCAGCGAGTAACTGGTATGGACTCGGCCGGTTGCCGGATTGATCTCCTCGACCAACGCATCGGCATATGTCGACTTGAGTTTCGTCAGCTCGCGCCATTCCAGAACCTTGGCCGGCAGCGGATGCGCCTCGGCCAGCTCCTCGAGCACGGCGGCGTCGGTCGAATGAGCGCCGGACTTCGTCTTGCGGCCGAAGCGTTCGAGGTTCAATTCCTCGAACAAGACCTTGCCGAGCTGCTGCGGCGAGCCGACGTTAAACGGGTGGCCGGCAAGCGTATGGATTTCGGACTCGGCCTCGGCGATGCGCCGGGCGAAGTCGTCGCTGAGGCGCTTGAGCTCGGCGCGGTCGACAGCGATGCCGGCGCGCTCCATCGCCGCGACGACCGGAGGCAGCGGTCGTTCGACCGTTTCGTAGAAGGCAATCCGATGCTCGGCGACCATGCGCGGTTTCAGCAGGCAATGGAGCCGCAGCGTGTAATCCGCGTCCTCGGCCGAATATTCGCAGGCATGATCGAGCGGCACGGCGGCAAATCCGATGTGGTTCTTGCCGCTGCCGGCGACGTCCTTGTACTTGATCATGTCGTGGCCGAAATGGAGCTTGGCCAGCTCATCGAGACCATGGCCGTGCAGTCCGGCGTCGAGCACGAACGAGATCAGCATGGTGCAATCGATCGGCCCGACGGCGATGTCGTAGCGGCTCAGCACCTGCATGTCGTATTTGATGTTCTGACCGATCTTGAGCACTCCGGGATCTTCGAGCAACGGCTTGAGCCGTTCGATTAGCCTGTCGCGCGCGATCTGCTTGGGCGCCGCGCCGCTGCCGGCGAGGTCCAGCGCGCCGGGCGCCCCGCTGGTATGGCCGACCGGAATATAACAGGCCACACCCGGTTCGAGCGCCAGCGACACGCCAACCAGGTCGGCGGCGACGGCATCGAGCGAACTGGTCTCGGTGTCCATCGCGACCGCGCCCTTGGCATAGGCGGACGCAATCCAGCGATCGAGCGCCGCCTCGTCCTGCACCAGCTCGTAATTCGGTTTGGCCGCGGCAAGTTGCGTCGCAGCAACCGTTGCGACCGGCACCAACGATTTGGCTTCCGGCAAAGGCGGCGGACTCGGAATGCCGTCCTTGCCCGGCGCCGGCAGCGCCTTGCCCGCAGTGTCGAGCTTCGCTTGAACGCGCGCCAGCAGGGCGCGGAAGCCTTGCGTCTGGAGGAACGCCGTCACCTTGGCCGGATCGAGCGGCTGTACCGCGAGGTCCGACAACGGCCGCGGCAGCGGTACCGCGTGATCGAGCGTCACCAGCTTCTTCGACAGCCGGGCATCGGCCGCGTGCTCGATCAGCGCCTCACGCCGTTTCGGCTGTTTGATCTCACCCGCGCGTTGCAACAAGGTTTCGAGATCACCGTACTGGTTGATGAGCTCCGCGGCGGTCTTGGCGCCGATGCCCGGCACACCCGGCACGTTGTCGCTGCTGTCGCCCCAGAGCGCCAGCACGTCGATCACCTTCTCGGGTCCGACGCCGAACTTCTCCGCCACTTCTGCCGCGCGGATCGGCCGGTCGCGCATCGCGTCGTATAGCTCGATTTTGTCCGAGACAAGCTGCATCAGGTCTTTGTCCGACGAAACGATCGTCACGTGCGCGCCTTCGCGCACTGCCATGTCGGCATATGTGGCGATCAGATCGTCGGCCTCGTAATCCGGCTGTTCGATACGGCAAACGTTGAAAGCGTCGACCGCTTCGCGCACCAAGCCGAACTGCGGTACCAGGTCGTCAGGCGGTTCGGGCCGATGCGCCTTGTAATCCTCGTAAAGTCGGTTGCGGAACGTGGTGCGCGCAACGTCAAAGACAACAGCCACATGATCGGCGTCGGTTTCGCCGATCAGCTTGAGGATCATGTTGCAGAAACCCAGCACGGCACCGACCGGCGTTTTGTCCGGCCGCGTCAGCTTGGGCATGGCATGATAGGCGCGGAAGATGAAGCCCGAGCCGTCGATCAGGTAGACGTGCTTGGGCTTGGCCGCGCCTGCCTCGGCGGCGCTGGATTTGGTTTTCGCCTTAGCCGCCAGCTTGGCGCGCGTATCGGGCATGTCGTGAATTCTTCACCACAACGCCGCGAAGTGCACGGACAAAGAGCACAGCCGGGCCGTGCGTCTACGCCGTCTTGCTGGTCTGGTTGGGTGGATATTCCGCCGGCTCGCCGCGTTTAATGAACAGACGCGAGCAATAGGGGCACTCGACCCGACCAAGGGGACCGAGATTGAGGTAGACCTTGGGGTGGCCGCCAACCGACCCGCTGCCGTCGCCGGCGCAAGCGACACTGTCGGTATCGACCGTGACCGTCTCGAAAGGCTTGATCCCTGGCATGCCGCCCGCTCGATTGACCCGTTTGCGGCGCGGATGATACGCATTACGCCGGTACAATCAATGACCAGCCGCAACGCGCCGGCGAGCGCACCGCCCGCCCAGGCGGTCGAAATCAAAGGCCTGACCAAGTTCTACGGCGGCAACGGCCGGAGCAAGCCGGCGCTCGACGGCGTCGACCTGTCAATTCCGCGCGGCACCATCTTCGGCCTGCTCGGACCTAACGGCGCTGGCAAATCGACCCTGATCAACATCCTCGCCGGCCTGGTGATCAAGTCGTCCGGCAGCGCCAAGATCTGGGGAATCGACATCGACGAAGATCCGCGCAACGCGCGTGCCGCCATCGGCGTCGTGCCGCAGGAATTGAACCTCGATTCGTTCTTCGCGCCGCGCGAACTGCTCGACGTCCAAGCCGGCCTTTACGGCGTACCCAAATCCGAGCGCCGCACCGGCGAACTCCTGGAACTCGTCGGCCTCACCGAGAAGGCCAATGCGCCGGCGCGCACCCTATCGGGCGGCATGCGCCGGCGGCTGATGATGGCAAAGGCGATGGTGCATTCGCCGCCGGTGCTGGTGCTCGACGAACCGACTGCCGGCGTCGACGTCGAGCTTCGTCTCCAACTGTGGACGACCGTGCGCGAGCTCGCCGCTGCCGGCACCTCCGTGCTGTTGACGACGCATTACCTCGAAGAAGCCGAAGAGCTCTGTCGCATCATCGCGATCATCGACGAAGGCCGCCTGGTCGCGTGCGACGAAACCGAGGCGCTGGTACGCAAGGTCGACGAGAAGAAGCTGTGCCTGACGCTGACTGCGCCAGTGAGCGCGCTGCCGGCGCCGCTACAAGCCATGGGTCTGGCGCTTGAAGCGCCCGATCGCGTCGTCTTCCATTACAAGCCCAGCCGCGCCCAAGTCGGCGAAGTACTGGCCGCGGTTGCCGCCGCCGGGCTTGCCATTCGCGACGTTTCGAGCGAGGAAACGGATCTCGAGGACATCTTCCTGCGCCTGACTCGCCCGGGAACGTCCGCGTGAATCTGCGCCTCGCCCGCATCGCGGCGATGGCGCTCGCGATGATTCTGGTTAATTGCGCCGGAGTGCCTGAAGTGCCGCCTCACGCCCCCGATATCGTTGCGCCCGCGCTCGACGCTGATTTCCTGCGTGCTGACGACGGCGTGAAGCTGCCGCTGCATTCGTGGCTGCCGGCAGGCCGGCCGCGCGCGATCGTGCTCTACGTCCATGGCTTCAACGACTATTCGCACGGCGGCGCCGAGCCAGCCAAGGCCATGGCCAAGGATGGCATCGCGACCTACGCCTACGACCAGCGTGGCTTCGGTCGCGCGCCGGACCGGGGCCGCTGGGCGGGCGCAAAGCGCATGGCGCAGGATTTGGCCGAGGCGACGCGTCTGCTGCGCGCGCGCTATCCGGGCGTGCCGCTGTTCGTCTTCGGCGAGAGCATGGGCGGCGCCGTCGCCATCGTCGGCGCCACCGGTGTGGCCGGTGCCGAGAAGCCGACCGCCGACGGCTATATCCTGCTGGCGCCGGCGGTGTGGGGCCGTGCCGAGATGAACGTCTTCGAGCGCGGCGCGCTCTGGCTCGCCGATACGTTCGTGCCAGGCGTCACATTCACCGGCTCGAGCCTGCACATCCAGGCGTCCGACAATATCGAGATGCTGCGCGAACTGGCGCAGGATTCCCTTTTCATCAAGGCCACGCGCGCCGATACCATCGAGGGCCTGGTCAATCTGATGACCATGGCGCAGAACGCCGCGCCGAAATTCGACGAGCATGCCTTGATCCTTTACGGCGCACACGATGAACTGATTCCGGCACGGGCAATCAAGCGCTTCATCGCGCGGCTGCCGGCGGTGCCTACGGGCCAGCGCCGCATCGCCTATTATCGCGCCGGCTACCACATGCTGACGCGCGACCTCGAAGCAGCCGTGGTAATCCGCGACATGGAAAGCTGGATGGCGGCGCCGGCGGCGCCGCTGCCTTCGGATGCGGACAAGGACCTGCCGCCCGGGTTCAGCGATCAGGCCTGGGGCTGAGCGACCGGTATTGCCGGCTTAGGGATGCCGGTTCTGCTCGCCACCTTGCGGCGCCGCCGGATGCTGCGCCGGAGCCGGATGCTGCGGTTGCGGCTGCGGCGGCTTGGCCGCGACTGGCTTCACCGGCGTGCGCTGCCAGCCTTGCGGCGTCGGCGTGATGCGTGTGTTCTGCACCGGACGTTGGACGGTCGCTGGCGGCAGCGGATGCGCCGGCGGACGCGGCGCCGCGGTGAAGGGATGCGGGATCGGCGGCGGCGTGACGCGCGGCGTCACTGCAGCCTGACGGGTTGGCGGCGGCGACGCGGGCCGACTCTCCGGTGTCGGTGGATGGGGCGCCGGTGTCGCGACATGCGTTTCAGGCGTCGATGTCGGTGGATGCGGCGCTGGCGTAGCAGTGCGCGTCTCAGGCGTCGCCGGTTGCGGATGATCGTTGCCGCGCATCACGGTCGGCGGTGGCGGCGCCACGTGTGTCGCTTCAGGCGTGGTCGGCCCGCGTGGCGTGGGCTCACGGCTTGCGGTCGGCGGCGGCGGGGTTACGTGCGTCGCTTCGGGTGTGGTCGGCCCGCGTGGCGTCG
>DASQGX010000157.1:0-1651 GCA_035632395.1 Allostellaceae bacterium | reverse complement strand
GCCGCACCCGCGGCAACCGGCATCCGGTTTCGCCCTGGGGCAAAGGCGCCAAGGGCAACAAGACGCGTCACAACAAGGCAACCGACCGCTACATCGTGCGGCGGAAGCGCGACAAGTAGGAGACCCGAGCGTGGCACGTTCCGTGTGGAAAGGACCGTTCGTCGACGGCTATCTGATGAAGAAAGCCGAAAAGTCGCGCGCGTCCGGACGCAACGAGATCATCAAGACGTGGTCGCGGCGTTCGACGATCTTTCCGCAGTTCGTCGGGCTGACGTTCGGCGTCTACAACGGCCACAAATTCGTGCCGGTGCTGGTGACCGAGCACATGATCGGCCACAAGTTCGGCGAGTTCGCGCCGACCCGCGTGTTCCACGGCCACACCGCCGGCGACAAGAAAGTTAAGCGCGAGGAAAGTCCGTAAGATGGGCAAGCAAGCCGCACCGCGCCGCCTGGACGAGACTGAAGCCTCGGCCTATGCGCGCGCCCTCAAAACCAGCCCGCGCAAGCTCAACCTCGTGGCGCAGGCGATCCGCGGCAAGGCGGCATCGGCCGCGTTGAACGAGCTCGCCTTCAATCGTCGGCGCATCGCGCGCGACGTGCGCAAGGTGCTGCAGGCGGCGATCGCCAACGCCGAAAACAACCATCAGCTCGACGTCGACCGGCTTTACGTCAAGGAGGCGACGGTCGGCCGCGCCTTCTCGCTCGGCCGCTTCCACGTCCGCGGCCGCGGCCGCATCTCGCCGATCGAGAAGTACTACGCGAATCTGCTGGTCGTGGTGCGCGAACGCGCGCCCGAAGAGCGCGCCGAGGCGGCGGACGAGGGTAAAGGCGCGGCGGATGCCAAGGCCGCCGGCGCTGGCAAGAAGCCCAAGGCCAAGCGCAAGGCCGGCGGCAAGGAGAAGGCGTAATGGGCCAGAAGGTAAATCCGGTCGGTCTGCGGCTCGGCATCAACCGCACCTGGGATTCGCGTTGGTTCGCGCGCAAGGACTATTCGAACCTGCTGCACGAAGACCTGAAGCTGCGCAAATTCCTGGTTGAGCGGTTGCTGCAAGCTGGCGTGTCGCGCATCGTCATCGAGCGCGCCGCCAAGAAAACCCGCATCACGATCCATTCGGCCCGCCCCGGCGTCGTCATCGGTAAGAAGGGCGCCGACATCGAGAAGCTGCGCTCGGATCTTACAAAGATGACCAACAGCGAGGTCAATCTGAACATCGTCGAGATCCGCAAACCCGAGATCGACGCCAAGCTGATCGCCGATGGCATCGCGCAGCAGCTCGAGCGCCGTGTCGCCTTCCGTCGCGCCATGAAGCGCGCCGTGCAATCGGCCATGCGCCTGGGCGCGCTCGGCATCCGCATCAACTGCTCGGGCCGCCTCGGCGGCGCCGAGATCGCGCGAATGGAGTGGTATCGCGAAGGCCGCGTGCCGCTGCACACGCTGCGCGCCGACGTCGATTTCGGTTACGGCACCGCCAAGACGACCTACGGCACCTGCGGCGTCAAGGTCTGGGTATTCAAGGGTGAGGTGCTCGCCCACGATCCGATGGCGCAGGACAAGCGCGCCGCCGAAGCCCAACCGGCGCGCGCCTGAGGAGAGAGTTAGGGTTCGATCATGTTGCAACCGGCATTCAGCAAGTACCGCAAGGCGCATAAA
>DASQGX010000156.1:0-1837 GCA_035632395.1 Allostellaceae bacterium | reverse complement strand
GATTGTTGTGCTGCGCTGCTCCAGCTTCACCAGCATGGTCTCGAGTGCGTTGCGTTCGTTGTCATCAAGTGTGGCGAGGATTTCGTCCTGGACCGCGCGCAGCCATGGCACGATCTGTTGATAGGTCGTCGTGCCCTGCGGCGTGAGGTCGAGGATCGCGCGTCGATGATCGGTCGGATCGACTTGGCGTGTGATATGGCCGGCCGCGACAAGCCGCGCCACCGCCCGGCTGACCCGCACCTTGTCCATTGCGGTGCGGTCGACGACGCTATTGGCGTTCATCGCGCCGAAACGGGCGAGGACGGCCATCGTTCGCCATTCCGGTGCCGACAGCCGGAACCGCCGCGAATAGACGCGCGCCGAAGCCCTCGTCAGCCGATTGCTTAAGACGGACAGGCGGAACGGCAGAAATCTTTCGATCGTGAAAGCGGGCGTCGCGCGTGTTTCTGCCACCACCACCCCCCTACGAATAGTTACATTGTTAACCGTCGCGCCTTTAGACCCGCAGGTCAAGGCTAGCACGGAGTCGGCCGCCCCGGCTTGACGGGGCACTACGCGGCGACGACAACCACGGCAACCAGACGACGAGGCGCTCGATGCTCAAACTCTACGGTTATTTCCGTTCGTCGGCGGTCTTCCGCGTGCGGATCGCGCTCCACCTCAAGCAGCTCGCCTACGAGCATGCGTCCGTGCATTTGCGCAAGAACGAGCAGCGGGCGCCCGAGTATCTCGCGAAGAATCCACAAGGCCTCGTGCCGCTGCTTGACGATGGCGACGCGCATTTCATCCAGTCGCTGGCGATCATCGAATATCTCGACGAGATCCACCCGTCGCCCAAGTTACTGCCCGAAGGTCCCGAAGACCGGGCGCGGATTCGTGCACTGGCGCAGATCATCGCCGCCGACATCCATCCGCTCGATAATCTGCGTGTGCTGCGTTATCTCGCCAAACCGCTCGGACACGACGAGAAGACGGTGGAGGCCTGGTTCAATCACTGGATCAGGCTCGGCTTCGAAGCGATCGAGCCGATGCTACGCGACAAACGCACCAGTGATTTCTGCCATGGCAACGCGCCTGGCCTTGCCGATATCTGCCTGGTGCCGCAGATGTTCAACGCGAAGCGCTATCCAAGCTTCGATCTGACGCCGTTCCCGACCATTGTGCGCATCTTCGGCAATTGCATGCGGCTCGACGCCTTCAAGCGCGCGGTGCCGGATCAGCAGCCCGACTTCGAGAAATAGCTAGATCCGTGCCCGCCGCAGCCGTAGCGCGTTGCCGACGACCGACAGCGAGCTGAAGCTCATCGCGGCCGCCGCGACGACCGGACTGAGCAGCAGGCCGAAAGCGGGATAGAGCGCGCCGGCCGCGAGCGGAATACCGAGCACGTTGTAGACAAAGGCGAGCACCAGGTTCTGCCGGATGTTGCGCATCGTTGCACGACTGAGACGTCGCGCCCGCACAATGCCGGCGAGATCGCCTTTGACCAACGTGACGCCGGCACTCTGCATGGCGATATCGGTGCCGGTGCCCATGGCGATGCCGATATCGGCTTCGGCCAGCGCCGGCGCATCGTTGACGCCATCGCCTGCCATCGCGACGACCCGGCCTTCGTGCCGTAGACGTTGCACCATAGTGTGTTTCTGTTCCGGCAAAACTTCGGCTTCGACCTCGTCGATGCCGAGCTTCGCCGCGACGGCTTGCGCGGTCGCTCGGTTATCGCCGGTGAGCATGACAATGCGGATTCCATCGGCGCGCAATTGCGCCAGCGCGACCGGTGTCGTTGCCTTGATTGGATCCGCGACCGCGATGGCGCCGGCGGCGCGGCCGTCGATGGCAA
>DASQGX010000155.1:0-12937 GCA_035632395.1 Allostellaceae bacterium | reverse complement strand
CGGTCGTCGTGGACCGGTCCCGAGAGGGAAGACGATATGGTTGCTATCCAACGCGGGGCGTGTGCGCCCCGTTCTGAAGCCCTCAACGGGTCAGCCGGGGCCGCTCTCAGCGTCTCCTCGAGTCCCCTGAATTGAGCAAACTGTCCTGGCTTGAAGCCGCGCCGTCCGGTGGATGGCGTTCCCTTCACATGATGGCGCGTCGCCGGCACCGATGCGGCGCCGCCCGTTCGTAGGATACCGAGATGCGAGAAACCAATAAGAAGATCGCCAAGTTCCTGGCGGAGGCCCAACCCGAAACCCCGTGCTTGGTCATCGACCTCGATGTCGTCGGCCAAGCGTACAAATTGTTGCGGCGTTATCTGCCGTTGGCGCGGGTGTTCTACGCCGTCAAGGCGAACCCGGCGCCCGAAATCCTCGGGATGCTGAAGGACCTCGGCTCGAGCTTCGACGTCGCGAGCCGCGCCGAAACCGATCTGTGCCTCGAGCGCGGCGTGAGCGCCGACAACATCTCGTTCGGCAACACCATCAAGAAAGAGCGCGACATCGCCTACGCTTATGAGAAGGGCGTCCGCCTCTTTGCCTTCGACAGCGAGGCCGAGCTCGAGAAGCTGAGCCGCACCGCGCCGGGCGCGCGCGTGTTCTGCCGCATCCTGGTGGAATGCACCGGCGCCGATTGGCCGCTGTCGCGCAAGTTCGGTTGCGCGCCGGAGATGGCGGTCGATCTGCTGCGGCGGGCTCGTGACTTGGGACTCGATCCCTACGGCATTTCGTTCCACGTCGGCTCGCAGCAGACCGACCTCAGTCAGTGGGACGGCGCCATCGAGCGCGCGGCGCGCATGTTCTCTTTGCTGGCCGAGACCGATATCAACCTGCGCATGGTCAATATCGGTGGCGGCTTTCCGGCGCATTACCGCGGCGACGTGCCGGCGGTCGTGAACTACGCGAACGCCGTGATGGCGGCGATGACAAAGCACTTCGGCAACAATCTGCCCGAGCTCATCGTCGAGCCCGGCCGCTCGATTGTCGGCGATGCCGGCGTCATTCAGAGTGAAGTGGTGTTGATTTCGCGCAAGTCGGCGAAGGATCCGAAGCGCTGGGTCTATCTCGATGTCGGTAAGTTCAATGGCTTGGCCGAGACGATGGACGAGGCGATCAAGTACAAGATCAAGACGCCGGCCGACGGCGGGCCGCGCGGTCCGACGGTGATCGCCGGACCGACCTGCGATTCAGCCGATATTTTGTACGAGCGTACGGTCTATCGCTTGCCGCTCGATCTCAAAGTCGGCGACAAGGTCGAGATCCTGTCGACGGGCGCCTATACTTCGACCTACGCGTCGGTCGGATTCAACGGTTTCGCGCCGCTGAAGACCTATTGCATCTGAGCGATCGTTCTCGCAGATGCTGACTCGGCCGGGCCTTGCGCCCGGCCGAAGCGTTTCAGAGGCAGCGCTCGACCGGCAATTTCGTTGATCAGCTTCTCCTGCATCGCCTGGGCGAACGACTTGTAGCCCTGCACGTCGAGCAGGAACGAACCGCGCCCGCCAACGACGTTCTGATCGTAATAGCTCGACAGCCACGGCTCGTTCTGCAGGATGGCGAGCCCGTTGATCGTGAGGCCCTGCGCCACCAGCACGTCGCGGACATCTGCCGGCTCGGGTCCGATATTGGCGATGCCGTCGCCCGATAGGTCGATAATCCGGCGCGTCGGCTGATCGTCGAGCGTTTTGAACGCTGCGGCTGCGGCCAGTAATGCATCGCCAATGGACGTCAAACCATCGGAGGTGCGATGGGCTGCGCGCACATGCGCCGCGAAAGCCGCCCCAGAGGCCTTGTCGAACACCCGCGTCCACGGCGCGATCGTTATCTGCTTGTCGCGGTCGGACCACTCGATCACCGTGACGTCTATTGCGCCGTGCGGCCCGCCGGCGATGGCGGATAGTACGGCCGGCGTTTCAAATGCCCGCGCGATGCCTTCATGCTGGAGTCGGTACTCTCCGGGATCGATGCTGCCGGAAACATCAATCGCCATGACCAGCGCCAGGTCAGTGTCGGCGGCATGCGCCGGCGATGCCGCCAGGACAAGCACAGCCGCAATCCAAACTGCAGCCCTCATGACGAACAGCAAACAATAAACGCTCCGATTTGGCGAGCAATGCTTGCAGGCTCGCCTGCGGGTCAACATAATTCCAGCCGATGCTGCGATTCGCATTCGTGCTGATGGTTGCTGTCGCCGCGGTTGGGGTTGCGCACCTCGCACCGGCAGCTGAGCCGCTGTCGTCCCAGAATTGCGCCACCATCGCCTTTCATCCCGTGGCGCCCGGGGCTGCCGATGGCCAACAAGAGGCCGGCTATTACAAGTCGCGGCTCGGCCGCATCGAGGTGCGCGCCTCGGTGAAGAAAGGCACCGTCCTGTACTACTATGTATCGCTCGACGGCGCGGTGCTCGCACCTATCCATACCTCGTTGCCGCCTTTGGTGGCGGCTTGTGCCAAGGCGAAGCGACTGACGCCGCCGCTCCATCCGGAGAGCAGTTGCGTCGGTGACCGCCTGGTCGTGATGATCGCGGACGCCGACGGCCAACATTATCTGCTGCTGTACGCTCGTCACGGCCACGCTTGGCACTTCTGCAGCGCCGGCCACACCTGACGCCGGCGGCGCGCGGTCAGTGTGCCGCGGCTGCGTGGAAGTTGTGCGCCAGCCGGACCGGGTCGTTGTTCAGCATGCGGGCATAGACCGCCGGGTTTTCAATCATCTGGTGGGCAACGCGAAGGTCGAGCGGATCATGCTCGTTTGAAGCCGGGCAGGCGGACCGCAAGGCGGTCCAACCGGCGTTGTCGAGTGTGTCGCGCGCCTCACTCAGGGTCGGCCCAGGACTTTTCGCTAGAATGGCGCCAATACTTGCATTGTTAGAGAGATCGGCGGTGCAGACCGTCGGCACAACGCCGTGGTGATGCAGGAAGTAACCTTTCGGTGTAATGAGGCGCGCCCAGGTCACGGTCAATTCGCCGTCGTTCGATGTCCGTAGCACCGTTTGCACTGTGCCTTTGCCGTAAGACGACGTGCCCGCCACCACGGCCCGCCCTGCGTCCTGCAGCGCGGAGGCGACGATTTCCGAGGCCGAAGCCGAACCGCCATTGACCAGGACCACCAGCGGCAGCGTTTCGGCGTGGGGGTTGGCCGGCGCGGCGAAATACTGGAAGCTTTCTGGATTGCGGCCAATCGTCGTCGCGACCGTTCCGCCATCGAGGAACAGACTCGCGACGGTCACCGACTGATCGAGCAAGCCGCCCGGATTGCCACGCAAGTCGAGAACGAATCCCTTCAGATGTTCGCCCAATTCGCGATGCGCGCGCGCCAGCGCGTCGACGACGCCATCGCCGGTCTGCTGGTTGAAGTTGGTGATTTTGATCACCGCGACATCGCCGAACATCTCCAGGCTTACGCTTGGCGGAACGAGATGCGCGCGTCGCAAAGTCAACGTTAAAGGCTTCTCGATGCCGGCGCGTTGAATGCCGAGAACGACGGTGCTCAGAGCCGGTCCGCGCAGCCGCCTGCGCAATTGCTCCGGCGTCAACTTCGTGGATGGCACGCCGTCGAGCATGACGATGCGATCGTCGATGTGGATCCCGGCGCGCGATGCCGGCGAGTCCGCCATCACCGCAGAGATCCGCGTGTCGGGCTCGTCGCCGAGGACGATGCCGATGCCGCCATAGCCGTCACGGGCGGCGCGCCATTCGCGGGCGATGGCTGGGCGGGCGTAGTGCGAAAAGCGATCGAGCGTTGCCAGCATGTGGTCGATCAGCGCTTGATCGAGCTTATCCGGTGCGACCGCGGCCACTTTGGGCGAGGCGTCGCGCGCTGCCTGCACCACGGCGGCAGTCAGCTTGCCCCAATCGGCGGTGTCGAATGGTGCCGGCGCCGGTGCGCGCCAAGTCTGGCTGCCGTGGTGAAGCACAACGTCGTCACCGTCGCGGCCGACGCTGACTTCGCGATCGAAACTGGCGAGATCGCCGAGGCTGGCGAGAGATAGCGCGTCGGCGCGCGTCGCCTCGACGTGATATTCGATGACGCTCTGATAGGTCTCGCTGAACAGCTGTCCCTCGTCGCCGTCGGCGAGCGGAACCGGCTGAACAGCATTGTGTGCCGGCTGGGCGGCACAGGCACAGAGAGCAAGGACCGAAAAAATCGCGGTTTTGGCGAGGACTCTTGGCACTCGAGCGACGCTTCGGCGAATTTCCCCCGAGGCCATCATGGTTCGCTGAAATTAATGTTTCCTCACGGCAACCATTGTTGCCTTCGTGCATCCTGCGTTGCAAGCAGATATAGCGTTAACGGCGCACGCCATACACGGCCCAAACGGAGTATGCGCTACACGAATTGTGGTTAAGGCCGTGACCGCTTCGATGGCCGGTCGCGCCGCGGCGAGTCCTCGGTCACGGCGAAGATCAGGCTGCCGGTGACGGTGTCGGCTTCCGCTAGACGGACTCGTAGCGGATCCCCGAGCACGTAGATTCGTCCGGAACGGCGGCCCTTGAGGCTGTGGTGAGGTTCGTCATGGATGTAATAGTCGCCCGGCAGCGTACGGATCGGAATCAGCCCATCCGCGCCGGTCTCGTCCAAGGTGACGAACAGGCCGGCCCTGGTAACGCCATTGATCCGCGCACTGAACTCAGCGCCGACGCGCTCTGCCAGATAGGCCGCAGTATAGCGGTCGGCGGCGCTGCGCTCGGCGGCGGCGGCGCGCCGTTCGGTCATCGAAATATGTGAGCCGATGGCTTTGAAGTCCTCGGTCGGTTGCGGCAGTCCATCGTGGCCGAAGCGATGGCCTGTAATCAACGCGCGGTGGACCAACAGGTCGGCATAACGCCGGATCGGCGACGTGAAATGCGCATAGCGCCGCAGCGATAAGCCGAAATGACCGAGATTTTCGGGACTGTATTCGGCCTGTGCTTGGCTCCGCAGCACCAGGGCGTTCAGCAGCCGCTCGTAGGGTGTGCCTTTGGCGCGCCGCAGAATGGCATTGAAATGTTGCGGTCGCACGACTTGGCCTCTGGCCAATGTCAGGCCGTGGATGCCGATGCCGTCAAGGAATCGTGCCAGGGCCGAGAGCTTTTCCGGGTCCGGTGAATCGTGCACGCGGTACATGCACGGCTGCTGCACTCGTTCCAATGTCTCGGCCGCAGCGACGTTGGCAGCAATCATCAGTTCTTCGATCAACTTGTGGCTTTCGAGGCGTTCGCGTGGCTCGATACGTGCAATGTGGCCGGATGGGTCGAGCAGGATGCGCCGCTCGGGAAGGTCGAGATCGAGTGTGCCCCGGGCGATGCGCGCGCGTTCGAGCGCCCGATAGACGCCATAGAGCGGCTTTAACGCGCGGTCGAGTAGGGGCGCGGTCTTCTCGTTCGTTTGTCCGTCGACAGCCGCCTGCACTTCCTCGTAGGTGAGCCGCGCTGCCGAGCGCATCAGGCCACGCCGGAAGCGGTGACGGGTCAATCGTCCTTCCGAGTCGATCCACAGATCGACGGCCATGCATGCGCGATCGACGCCTGGCTTCAGCGAACACAGTTCGTTCGATAGCGCCTCGGGCAGCATCGGCACGACCCGGTCGGGGAAATAGACCGAATTGCCGCGTTCGCGCGCCGCCGCGTCGAGTGCGTCGCCGGCGCGGACGTAATGCGCGACGTCGGCAATTGCAACGAGCGCATGCCAGTTGCCGTCGTGGTCCGGATCGGGCGCGGCCCAAACCGCATCGTCGAAATCGCGCGCGTCCGCGCCATCGATGGTGACCAACGGCACATGGCGCAGGTCGGCGCGGTTACCCAGCGCGACCGGCTTGGCGCCGCCGGCAATATCGAGCGCGGCCTTGGGGAAGGGGACCGGAATGCCGTGGCTGTGGATAGCAATGACACTGAAGGCACGCGGATTGGTGCTGTCGCCGATGCGTTCGACGATCCGTGCGGCAGGCAAGCCCATTCGCGGCTGCTCAAGCATCTCGGCGAGGACAATCTCGCCCGCGGCGGCGTCCTTGGTGTCCCCGGCTGCGACGCGGAATTCGGTGCGGACCTTACGGTCGGTCGGTTCGATCCGCCCGCCGTCGCGGCCGACGCGGTAGATTCCAATAACGCGATCAGGAGCGCCGCCGACCGCCCGCAGAATCCTCGCTTCATAGAGGCCGGGTCCGGTCCGGCTGAAGCGCGCCACCGCGCGCTCTCCAACGCCAAGGGCTGGAGCACCGCGCTCGGCGATGACGACGATTTCCGGCGCTTCGTCAACCACGCCGACCGCGCGGCCCTGCATTTCGCCGTCGATATCGACGCCGGTTATCTCGACGATGCCGATTTCAGGCAAAACGCCGCGCGGTCGATGCCCGCCGCCGCGCGGACGCCGGTCATTCCGCCGCGGCCGTGGCCTGCTTCTTCTTTGCTGATGTCTTCGTTTCACGTTTGGCTTTTGTCGCACGGCCGCGGGTGCGTCCGCCACGGCGATCGCCGGCGCGGGCGGCGCGCTCCGCCAACAGCTCGACGGCGCGGTCCATGGTCAGCTCTTCGGGCGCCATGCCGCCTGGAAGGGTCGCGTTGATGCCGTCATGGCTGACATAGGCGCCGTATTTGCCGTTGAAGATCTTCACCGCGCCGCCGGCCGACGGATGGTCACCGAGAACCTTGATCGGCTCAGGCGCGCCGCGGCGGAACTTGCGCGGCTCGGCCAATAGGCTAACCGCACGGTTGAGTCCGATTGTCAGCACGTCGTCGTCCGCGGTCAGCGACTTGTAAATCTTACCGTGCCGGATGTAGGGCCCGAAGCGTCCGACGCCGGCGACGATCATTTCGCCGTCCTGCGGATGCGGGCCGACGTCGCGCGGCAGCGCCAGGAGCTTCAGCGCCTTCTCAAGGTCGATGTCGGCGGGTGACACCCCCTTGGGAAGCGATGCGCGCTTCGGCTTCTCGGCCGGCGGCGCATCGGATTTCTTCGCACGCTTGCCTTTCTCGCGCGGCGGCTTCGGCGGTGTCTCGCCGAGCTGGACGTAAGGGCCGTAGGGACCTTTCTTCAGCGCGACGACCAATCCGGTCTTCGGATCGGTGCCGAGTTCGCGCGGCTCGGCGGCGGCACCATTCTCGTCATTCTCGATGCCCAAAGCGCGGGTGTAGCGGCACTCCGGATAACGCGAACAGCCGATGAAGGCGCCGAAACGGCCCAGCTTGAGACCAAGCCGGCCCTGATTGCACACCGGGCACCGGCGCGGATCGCTGCCATCGGCGCGCTCGGGGAAGAAATGCCGGCCAAGCTCCTCGTCAAGCGTGTCGATGACCTGGGTGATGTTGAGGTCCTTGGTGCCGGCGACTGCGGCCGAAAAATCCGTCCAGAAATCCGCCAGCACCTTTTTCCAGTCGATGCGGCCGCCGGAAATGTCGTCGAGCTTGTTCTCGAGATCGGCGGTGAAATCGTATTCGACGTAGCGTTCGAAGAATTCCATCAGGAAGGCGGTGACGAGGCGGCCGCGGTCTTCGGGGATCAGCCGCTTTTTGTCGAGCCGCACATACTTGCGGTCCTGCAGCACCTGCATGGTTGAGGCATAGGTCGATGGCCGGCCGATGCCGAGCTCTTCGAGCTTCTTCACCAAACTTGCCTCGGTATAGCGCGGCGGCGGCTGCGTGAAATGCTGCTGTGGATCGACCTTGTCGCGGGTCAGCGCTTCGCGCTCGTTGAGCGCGGGCAGGCGGCGGTTCTCTTCGTCGCCTTCGGGATCGTCGGCGTCTTCCGTGTAGAGCGTCAGAAACCCATCGAACACCACCGTCGAGCCGGTGGCGCGCAAGGTGATGGAATTGTCTGGCGGCGTAATATCGACCGCGACCTGGTCGATCGTCGCCGACGACATCTGGCTCGCGACTGCGCGTTTCCACACCAGCTCGTAAAGCCGGCGTTCGTCGGTATCGAGATGGCCTGGCAGCATCTCCGGACGCCGGTGCATGTCCGTCGGCCGGATCGCCTCATGCGCTTCCTGCGCGTTCTTTGCGGCGTTGCGATAGATGCGCGGTTCGTCCGGCCGGTATTGCGGGCCGTATTGCGTCGCAATCATCTCGCGCGCCGCCGCGATCGCCTCGTTCGACAACGATACACCGTCGGTTCGCATATAGGTGATGAGGCCTACGGCCTCGCCGTCGATGTCGACACCCTCGTAGAGCCGTTGCGCCGTGCGCATGGTGCGCGAGGCACCGAGACCGAGCTTGCGCGACGCTTCCTGCTGCAAAGTCGAGGTCGTAAATGGCGGCGGCGGATTGCGCCGGATCTGTTTCTTTTCGACCGCGGCGACGGCGTAATCGATGTTCTTAAGGATCGCCTCGGCGGCTTCGCGTGCCTGTTGCTCGTTGGCGAGGTCGAACTTGTCGAGTTTCTTGCCGTTGAGATGGGTTAGGCGCGCGGTGAAGCGGTCGCCGCTGCGGGTCAGGAAATCGACTTCGATCGACCAATATTCGCGCGGCTTAAAGGCCTCAATTTCAGCTTCGCGCTCGCAAATCAGCCGCAAGGCGACGGATTGCACGCGGCCGGCCGAGCGGCTCCCGGGCAGTTTGCGCCACAGCACCGGCGACAGGGTGAAGCCGACGAGATAGTCGAGGGCGCGGCGCGCCATATAGGCGTCGATCAGCTCGCGGTCCAATTCACGCGGATGCTTGAACGCTTCCTGCACCGCCGACTTGGTGACTTCATTGAACACGACGCGTTTGACGTCGACACCCTGCAGCGCTTTGCGCTGGCGCAGGATTTCCTGCACGTGCCACGAGATTGCTTCGCCTTCGCGATCCGGGTCGGTGGCGAGGTACAGGTGGTCCGCGCCCTTGACCGCGGTGGCGATTTCCTTCAGCCGCTTGTCGGCACGGTGGTCGACTTCCCACGACATGGCGAAGTCTTCGTTGGGACGCACCGAGCCGTCTTTGGCCGGCAGGTCGCGCACGTGTCCGTAGCTCGCCAGGACTTTGAAGTCCTTGCCGAGGTACTTGTTGATGGTCTTCGCCTTTGCAGGCGATTCAACGATAACGACGTTCATGGTCCCGCTGCGGGGTAGCCTTAGAAGCCCGTGAAATAGGGGGATTTATGGTTAAATCAAGGTTAACGCGTTCCCCGGCTGGCGCGCGACTCGGCCTGCAAGCTCAAGTTCGAGCACAATTGTGAGGATCACGGCGGGCGACATTTGGCACTGCCGGAGCAATTCGTCAACCGGCAAGGGTGTCGGTGACAACAAACCGAGCACGATTTCGCGCGCGTCGGCCAGGTCTTTTGGGCCGATTTCCGCCGTTGGCGCGGGTGCAAACGCGGTGCGTTGACGCTCGGCGAGGGGCGCGTCCAACTGCGGGCTGATCTCACGCAGGATGTCGTCGGCGGCCTCGACCAGTGTCGCGCCGTCGCGAATTAAGCGGTTGGTGCCCTTGCAACGCGGGTCGAGCGGCGATCCCGGGACCGCGAACACCTCGCGGCCCTGTTCGAGCGCGAAGCGCGCTGTAATCAGCGAGCCCGAGCGCTCGGCCGCCTCGACGACCAGAACACCGAGTGCGATGCCCGAGATGATGCGATTGCGGCGCGGAAAATGCCGCGCTTGCGGCACCGTTCCAACGGGCATTTCGGCGACAAGCAAGCCGTGTTCGGCGATCGTTTCATGCAGGCGGCGGTTCTCTTCGGGATAGACGGCATCGATGCCGCCGGCGAGTACGGCGAGCGTACCGCTGTCGAGCGAGCCTTCATGCGCGGCGGCGTCGATGCCGCGCGCCAAGCCGGAAACCACGAGCAATCCTGCTGCGCCCAGATGAGTTGCAATCTCGCGCGCAAAACGACGGCCGTTGGCGGAAGCGTTGCGCGCGCCGACCACGGCAACTGCCCGCCGCGTCGCCAGCTCGGTCCGGCCTTTCACGGTCAGAAGCGGCGGCGCATCGTCGATCGCCGCCAGTGCCGGTGGATAGTCGGGTTCGCAACGCGCGACGAGGCGCGCGCCGAGCCGGGCAACGGCTTCGATTTCGCGTTCGGCCGCAGATGCAGGACAAATGGTCAGCGGCTTGGCCCGTCCGCCGCGATTGGCGATCTCGGGCAGCGCTTCGAGCGCTACCGTCGCACTGCCGAAACGCGCAATCAACTGGTGGAATGTGACCGGGCCGACATTTTCGCTGCGGATCAGGCGCAGCCACGCGAGCCGTTCGGCCGCCGCCAACGCGGACCGGCTGCTCATTGCTCGCGTCCGAGCCGGATCTTGTTTTCGGCGCCGCGCGCCAACCGGCCAATATTGCTGGCATGGCGTATCACTACGAGCAACGCAATGATGCTCACGATCGCAAATGGCAACGCCGTACGCGGTCCGAAGAGCCATGCCCATAACGGCGCCAACACGGCGGCCGTCAGGGCGGCAAGCGACGAGTAGCGGAAGATCAATGCCATCGCCAGCCAGGTCGCGATCGTCGCGAGTGCGACCGGCGGGTTGTAGGCCAGCAGCACGCCGGCTGAGGTGGCGACGCCCTTACCGCCCTTGAAACGCAACCACACCGGGAAGAGATGCCCGAGAACGGCGGCGAGCGCCGCGACTGCCGCGAACTCGTCGCCGAAGCCGCGCGCCACCGCGACCGCAAGCACACCCTTGCCGGCATCGAGAATCAGCGTCGCCGCAGCCAGGCCTTTACGGCCGGTGCGCAACACATTCGTGGCGCCGATGTTGCCGGAGCCGATCTGGCGCACGTCGCCCAATCCGGCGAGGCGCGTGAGTATCAAGCCGAACGGGATCGACCCGATGAGGTAGGCGAGCGCCGCGCAAACCAAAAGCGGCCACGACGAGTTGAGCGCTGCGGACGATGACGGCATGCCGGCGCTCCGCGCGCGCTCAGGGCTCGAGGCCGAAAACCGTGCGGCCGCCGATTACGGTCCGCTTCACTTTGCCTTGCACAGGACGTCCATCATACGGGGCGTTCTTGCACTTCGAGCGCAATGCAGCCACGTCGATGCGCCACGGTCGTTCGAGGTCGAAGATCGCGAGATCGGCCGGCGCGCCGGGTTTGAGGCGGCCGCCGGGCAGACGGAGGATTTCCGCCGGCCGCTGCGATAGCGCGCGTATCACCTGCAACAGGCCCAGGCTGCCATTGTGATATAGCTCGAGCGACAATGGCAACAGCGTCTCGAGGCCGACGATACCCGGCTCCGCCGACGCGAACGGCAAGCGCTTCGATTCCTGGTCTTGCGGCGAATGGTCGCTTGCGATGGCATCGATCGTGCCGTCCTTGAGGCCGTCGATCACGGCGCGGCGATCCTCTTCGCTGCGCAACGGCGGCGATACTTTCGCGAAGGTGCGGTATTCGCCGACCGCCGTCTCGTTGAGCGCGAAATAATGCGGTGCCGTATCGCAGGTCACGCCGAGGCCGCGCGCTTTTGCGCGCCGGATGGCGTCGATCGCGCCAGCCGTCGAAACGTGCGCCGCGTGATATCGGCCGCCGGTGATCTCGACGAGCCGGAGATCGCGCTCGACCATGATAGTCTCCGCCGCCGGCGTGATGCCGGCCAGGCCGAGCCGCGTCGCTATCTCGCCGGCGTTCATCGCGCCGCCGGCGCTAAGGCTCGGCTCTTCAGGATGCTGAACGATCAGCAAGTCGAAGGTGCTGGCGTAAGACAAAGCGCGGCGCATGACCACCGCGTCGGCGATGGCGTGCAAACCGTCGGTGAAGGCGACAGCGCCGGCCTCGGCGAGAAGCCCATATTCGGTCAGCTCACGGCCGTGCAGGCCCTTCGTCGCCGCGGCGTAGGTGCGGATGGCGGTGCGGCCGATTTCGCGCGAGCGGCGGCCGACGAATTCGACCAGCGCATGGTCGTCGATCGTCGGCACGGTGTTCGGCAGCATCGCCATCGTGGTGATCCCGCCGGCGATGGCGGCCTCGGCACCCGTTGCTAGGGTTTCTTGGTGTTCGTCGCCCGGTTCGCGCAACTGCACGCGCATGTCGGTCAAGCCGGGTGCCAGACAGCTGCCGACGCAGTCGACGACGTGCACGTCTTCGCCCAAGCCGTCGCGCACCAGATTGGGGCCGAGCGCGGCGATCACGCCGTTTTCTGCCAGCAGGTCGCCGGCACGGTCGAGTCCGCTCGCCGGATCGAGCAGGCGGGCGTTAGTGAACAGAATGCGTTCGGTCATGGTGCGGCCGGCGTGCGCGCCTCGCGGTTCAAGGCTTCGAGGCAGGCCATGCGGACGGCGACCCCCATCTCGACCTGCTGGCGGATGACGCTGCGGTCGATGTCGTCGGCGACCTCGGTGTCGATCTCGACGCCGCGGTTCATCGGGCCGGGATGCATGATCAGGGCGTCGTCCTTGGCGACCGCCAGCTTGGCGTAATCGAGGCCGAAGAAATGGAAATACTCGCGGATCGACGGCACGAAACTGCCGTGCATGCGCTCGGTCTGAAGGCGCAGCATCATCACGATGTCGGCATCGCTGAGGCCGCGCTTCATGTCGTAGAACACCTCGACGCCGAAACGGTCCATCGCCGCCGGGATCAATGTCCGCGGCGCCACCACGCGCACGTGCGCTCCCATGGCGTTGAGCAGGTAGATGTTCGAGCGCGCGACCCGGCTGTGCGAGATGTCGCCACAAATCGCGACCACCAAGCCTTCGAGGCGTCCTTTGCGGCGCCGAATGGTCAGCGCGTCGAGCAGCGCCTGGGTCGGATGCTCGTGGCTGCCGTCGCCGGCGTTGATCACGGCGCAATCAACTTTTTCAGACAGTAACTGCACCGCGCCGGATTCCGGATGGCGGACGACGAGCGCATCGGGGCGCATCGCATTCAACGTCATCGCCGTGTCGATCAGCGTCTCGCCCTTCTTGATCGAGCTGGTTTGCGCCTGCATGTTGATCACGTCGGCGCCCAGCCGCTTCGCCGCGAGCTCGAACGACGTGCGCGTGCGCGTCGAATTCTCGAAGAAC
>DASQGX010000154.1:0-30898 GCA_035632395.1 Allostellaceae bacterium | reverse complement strand
GAGATCGATGTCGTAGCTGTCCATGCGCGGATTGCCGCCGGCTTCGGGGTCCCAACGATAGATGCGGAAGGTCTTCACCCGTTTGGCGCCGGACGGCGCCGGGTGGTGACGGCCTTCGACCACCTTGGAATTCTTGGGCAGAAAGAAATCGGCCATGGCGGATCCTAGTAAACGCGTTCCTTGGGCGGGAAAGGCTGGACGTCATTCGACAGCGTGAAATTGTGCACCGGCCGGTAGCCGAGCTCGACTTGCCCGCCGCCGTTCATCCATGCCAGCGTGTGCTTCATCCAATTCTGGTCGTCGCGCTTGGGAAAATCCTCGCGCGCGTGCGCGCCGCGGCTTTCGGTCCGCGCCCGCGCACCGTGCAGCGCCACTGTCGCCTGCGCCATCAAATTGTCCAGCTCGAGCGCTTCGACCAAGTCGCTGTTCCAGATCATCGAACGGTCGGACACGCTCAAATCGCCGATCGACGACACGACCTGTGCCATCTTGCGCACGCCCTGTTCGAGCAGTTCGGCGGTGCGGAACACGGCGCAATGTTCCTGCATGATCAGCTGCATTGCCAAGCGGATTTCGCCGGTCTTGGTATTGCCTTTGGCATGCCGGACACGGTCGAGCCGCGACAACGCGCGGTCGTCGGCCGACGTGGGTAATGGCTTTTGCGCCGCACCCGACTTGACGATTTCCTGGGCACGCTGGGCGGCGGCGCGCCCGAAAACGACGAGATCGAGCAGTGAATTTGTGCCGAGCCGGTTGGCGCCGTGCACCGAGACGCAGGCAGCCTCCCCGATCGCCATCAAGCCGGGGGTGACGCGTTCTGGATCGTCTGACGTCGGCGCCAGCGCTTCGGCGCGCAGATTGGTCGGAATGCCGCCCATGTTGTAGTGCACCGTCGGCAATACCGGAATCGGTTCGCGCGTCACGTCGACGCCGGCGAAGATGCGCGAGGTCTCGGCGATTCCGGGCAGCCGCAGGCGGATCACGGCCGGATCGAGGTGCTCGATATGCAGATGGATGTAGTCCTTCTTGGGACCGCAGCCGCGTCCCTCGCGGATCTCGATGGTCATGGCGCGGCTCACGATGTCGCGCGAGGCCAGGTCCTTGGCGTGCGGCGCATACCGCTCCATGAAGCGCTCGCCTTCCGAATTGGTGAGATAGCCGCCCTCGCCGCGCACGCCTTCAGTGATGAGGCAACCGGCGCCGTAAATGCCGGTCGGATGGAATTGGATGAATTCCATATCCTGCAATGGCAAGCCGGCACGCAGCACCATGGCATTGCCATCGCCGGTGCAGATATGTGCCGACGTGCAGGAAAAATAGGTCCGGCCATAGCCGCCGGTGGCCATCACCACAATCTGCGCCCGGAAACGATGGATCGAGCCGTCCTCAAGACACCAGGCGACGACACCGCGGCAGACACCGCCGTCCATCAGCAGATCAAGCACGAAATACTCGACGAAGAATTCGGCGTCGTGCTTTAGGCATTGCTGATAAAGCGTGTGCAGGATGGCATGGCCCGTGCGGTCGGCCGCCGACGCCGAGCGATGCGCCGGATTCTTGCCGTACTGAACGGTGTGGCCGCCGAAGGGCCGTTGATAAATCTTGCCCTCAGGCGTGCGCGAAAACGGCACGCCCATATGCTCGAGCTCGATGACGGCGGAAACCGCCTCGCGGCACATATATTCGATCGCATCCTGGTCGCCGAGCCAGTCGCCACCCTTGACGGTGTCGTACATGTGCCAGCGCCAATCGTCCTCGCCCATATTGCCGAGCGCGGCGCCGATGCCGCCCTGCGCCGCCACTGTATGGCTGCGAGTCGGATAGACCTTGGTGATGCAGGCGGTCTTGAGGCCGGCGGCGCTCATGCCGAGGCTCGCCCGCAAGCCGGCGCCGCCCGCACCGATCACAACCACGTCGTAGACATGCTCGGTGACGGGATACGCTGCCGACACGATCACAATCCGAAAGCAAGCGTGGCGATGGCCGCGAGCGCGATCAGCGCCAGCGCCCAGCACGCCACGCGATTGGCCACCAACGCCACCGCCAGCCGCCCAGGCGTGTGGACGTAGTCCTCGAGCACAACGCGCACGCCGAGCCCCAGATGAAAGAACGTCACGATGACCAGCGCCGCCGCCAGAACAGCCGGAACCGGTTGGCCGAGCCACGTCTGGATTTGCACGCGATCTGAGCCGAGATGCGCGAGCAGCGATTCGACCAGCCAAAGCGCCAGCGGAATCAATGCGAGTGCGCTTACGCGCTGCGCCCGCCAGTGGCGAATGGCAGCGCTGCCGCTCACGGCGAACCCCAGGCATAGAGACCGCCGCCGAAAGCAAATAGCGTCAACAGCACGCTGAATGCCACCACGGTCCAACCGGTGCGGTAGGTCATCGGCAGATCGAAGCCGAAGCCGATGTCCCACAACAGGTGCCGCACGCCGTTGAGCAGGTGATAGAACAGCGAGAACGTCCAGCCGAGCAGGAACAGCCTACCGAGCCACGATCCCCAAAACGCCTGCGCCGCGCGAAAGCAGGCGTCGCTCCAAGCCGCGCCCGACAGCCACCAGACAAAGAAAATCGCGCCAACCCCGAGCGCCAATCCGGTGCCGCGATGCGTGATCGACAGCACCGATGTCAGTTGCGGCTTGTAGATCTGCAAATGGGGTGAAAGCGGCCGCTCGGCGGGAGTCATTGGCACACGAACCTTGCGCTTTCGCACATGCGAAGAGGATTTGGTTTAGCCCTCCCCCTTCGTCGCGTCAACGCCGGGCCGCACACGGCACGCTTGCAGACGGCGAATGAGGCGCGCGAACTCAGCTCGCGGTATGTGGCATGCCAATGGCGGCGGCCAATGCCAGGATGCGTTCGGCATCGGCGACGTGCAGCCGCTCGATCAGACGTCCGTCGAGCACCGCCATGCCCTTGCCTTGCGCCTTGGCTTCGTTGAAAGCGGCGATCACGCGCCGCGCATACGCGAGCGCGGCTTCGTCGGGCGCAAAAATCCGGTTGGCGTCGGCGATCGTGCTCGGATGGATCAGGGTCTTGCCGTCGAAGCCGAGCATCCGGCCTTGCCGGCACGAGCGAACGAAGCCGTCGGTGTCGGTAATGTCGAAATGGACGCCGTCGAGCACGGTCAAGCCGTAGGCGCGGGCGGCGAGGATGCAGAGGCCGAGCGCGGTCGTCATCGGCTCGCGCAGCGGCGTCTCCTCGGCATGGATCTCTTTCGACAGATCGGCCGTACCCATAACGAAGGCCTTGAGCCGCGGCGTGGCAGCGGCGATCGCTTCGGCATGCAGGACAGCGCGCGCGGTTTCGATCATGCACCAGATGCCGAGATCGAGCGGCGCGCCGGCCGAAATCAGGCTTGCTTCCGCCTTGCGCGGCTCGGCTTCGCTTTCGACCTTGGGCAGCAGGACGGCGTCCAACTTCATCTGCGCCGCTGCGCGCAGGTCGTCTTCGGCCCATTCGGTATTGAGCGCATTGATCCGCAAAATCAGCTCGCGCCGTCCATAGCCGCCTTGCGCGATCGCCGCGGCAATTGCCGCACGCGCCTTGCCCTTGGCATCGGGCGCGACCGAATCTTCGAGATCGAAGATCAGCGCATCGACGTCGAGGCCGCGCGCTTTATCCAGCGCACGCGCGTTGATGCCAGGAACGAACAGGACGCTGCGGCGCGGACGCATCCGCTAGTCGGCGCGCGCCGGTTCTCTGGTCGCCGACTTCTTGAGATAATCGCGCGCCAGCAGCTCGGCGATCTGGACGGCATTCAGCGCCGCACCTTTGCGCAGATTGTCCCCGACCACCCAGAGGTTAAGTCCGTGCGGCACGGTCGGATCGCGGCGGATGCGGCTGACGAAAACCGCGTCTTCGCCTGCGGCTTCGATCTGCGTCACGTAGCCCTCCTCGGTACGGTGATCCACGACGACCACGCCAGGCGCTCGCTTGAGCGCCTCGCGCGCGGTCTCCTCATCGAGCGGAGATTCGAACTCGACGTTCACTGCCTCGGCGTGGCTGATGAACACCGGAACGCGCACGCAAGTCGCAGTGACTGCGATTTTCGGGTCGAGGATTTTGCGTGTCTCGACGTCCATCTTCCACTCTTCCTTGGTCACGCCGCCATCGAGGAAGACATCGATTTGCGGAATGCAGTTGAACGCGATCTGCTTAGTGAAGCGTTCGCGCTTGATCGGATCGTTGACGTAAACCGAGCGGGTTTGCGTGAACAGCTCATCCATTGCGTCACGGCCGGCGCCCGACACCGACTGGTAAGTGGCGACCACGATGCGCTTGATGCGCGCCAGATCGTGCAGCGGCTTCAGCGCGACCACCATCTGGATCGTCGAACAATTTGGGTTGGCGATGATGTTGCGCTTCTTGTACTGCGCGATCGCGTCCGGATTGACCTCGGGCACGACCAGCGGCACGTCCTTGTCCATACGGAATTGCGATGTGTTGTCGATGACGACGCAGCCGGCCTTGCCGGCGCGCGGCGCATGCACGGCGGACACTTTGGCGCCGGGCGAGAACAGCGCGATGTCGACGCCGGCGAATTCGAACGAGTCGAGGCTTTCGACCTTGAGTACCTTGTCGTCGCCGAACGACACCTCGGCGCCGATCGAGCGCGTCGAGGCGACCGCATGAACCTTATCGGCGGGAAAGCTGCGCTCGCTGAGAATGCTCAGCATCTCGCGCCCGACATTGCCGGTGGCGCCGACTACCGCGACCCGATAACCCATTGAACGCTCCTGCGGAAACCGCCGTTGACTTAAGCCGCTTCGGACCCGATGACAAGCCCGCCGTGGCGCTGAATCGGCCATGGATCGGGCGTTTTCCGACCTTCTGGGCATTCGCGAAACGATACTGCCCAATTTTGCTGCACTGCGGTAGAATAGTTGTTCCGCTACCCCCTGTGGAGTTCGTATGAGCGTTGCGGCCCCCGACAGCAAGAAGCGCACTCCCGCCGAACTCGCACGGCGCAAGGGCGGCGAACCGATCGTCGCGCTGACCGCCTATAGCGCCGCGATGGCGCGAACCCTCGATCCGATCGCTGACCTGCTGCTGGTTGGTGATTCACTTGGCATGGTGGTTTACGGCTTCGACAGCACGTTGCCGGTGACACTTGAGATGATGATCGCGCACGGTGCGGCGGCGGTTCGCGGCGCGACGCGCGCCTGCGTCATCGTCGACATGCCGTTCGGCACTTACCAGGAAAGCCCGGCGCAGGCGTTCAAGAACGCGGCGCGCATCATGGCCGAAACCGGTTGCGCTGGCATCAAGATCGAAGGCGGCGAAGCCATGGCCGACACAGTTCGTTTCCTGGTCGAGCGCGGCATTCCGGTGCTGGGCCATATCGGGCTGCAACCGCAATCGGTCAATGTCATCGGCGGTTTCCGCGCCCAAGGACGCAACGAAGCCGAGGCCGACCGCGTCATGGCCGATGCGCGCGCCATCGCCAAGGCCGGCGCGTTCGCCATCGTCATCGAGGGCACCAACGAGCCGGTAGCGCGCCGCGTTACAGAAGCGATTCACGTGCCGACGATCGGCATCGGGGCTTCACCCGCCTGTGACGGCCAGATCCTGGTCACTGAGGATTTGGTCGGCCTGTCGGACGGGCACAAGCCGCGCTTCGTCAAACGCTATGCCGAATTGAATCCGGCGATCGCGGCGGCGGCGGCGGCTTACGCCGAGGACGTGCGCACGCGCGCATTCCCGGGACCCGAACATTGCTACGGCCCGAGCACGATCGAGCGTAGCCCCAAACCGACGGCTTCGCAGCGACGCTAGGCGTTCAACTGCCGGGCGCGTAGCCTTTCGCGATCATGCACTGGGATACGATGTCGGACGACTGCGCCTGATTCTGCGCGGCATAAGTTTGCTGCACAGTGAATAGCGCGCCGGTGTCCTGCCAATCTTTGCTGCGCGCGGCGAGAATATCCTGGTTGATATTCGAATCCCGCTCAGTCGCGACCGAAGCGAGACTGTTGCAATCCGATAGATCCTTAGCGACGAGCTGCGGCGTTGCGCCGTCCTTGGTCCAAGTCGGGCCGGCGCAGCCGATCAGAACGAGGGCGACAACTAGGCCGGCGAACCGTTTCATGCGTGCGTCTACCCCGTGGACAACTCGAATCCTACTCTCAAAACCGGCCGGATTGATAGTCGGCAATCGCCCGGCGAATCTCGTTTGGCGTGTTCATGACGAACGGACCGTAACGCGCCACTGGCTCGTTCAACGGTTTGCCGGCAGCGAGCAACACACGGCCCGGACCGCCAGCGAGTCGAACGACATCGCCGGCGCCCATAACCGCAATCTGGCCGCGCGCAAGCGTCGTTTCGGGCGCGCCGACCGTCGCCGTGCCGTCGAAGACATATGCGAAGCTGTTGTGGATCACGGGCAGCGGCACCAGCGCTTCGCCGGCGCCGGTCAACGTCACGTCCAGCAGTAAGGGATCAGTCACGATATCCGCAACCGGGCCTTTCACGCCGTTGAAATTTCCGGCCAGCACGCGAACTTTCGCGCCGCCCGGTAGCACAGTTTCGGGAATGCGGCCCGGTTCGATGTCCTGGTAGCGCGGCGCCATCATCTTGTGCGTCGCCGGCAGATTGACCCAAAGCTGGAATCCCCACATCAATCCATCCTGCTGCTCCGGCATCTCGGAGTGGACGATACCGCGGCCGGCAGTCATCCATTGCACGCTACCGGGCGTGAGCAGCCCGCTATTACCCTTGTTGTCGCCATGGCGCATGCGACCGGCGAGAACATAGGTCACGGTCTCGAAACCGCGATGCGGATGCTCGGGGAAGCCGCCGATATAGTCAGCACCATCGGGTGAACGGATCTCGTCGAGCAACAAAAACGGATCGAGAGAATCCAGCGCCGGGCTGCCGATTACGCGCGTCAGCTTTACGCCGGCGCCATCATTGGCCGGCATACCGCGGACCAGTTTGGCCACCGGCCGGATCGTCGCTGCCGTATCGTGCATCGGCATACCCTCCTGCGCCGATCATATAGGCATGCGGGGCGGCATTTGCGATCGCGCCGGCGCATGGCAGTCATCCGGTCCGGCGGGCGTCTACAGCCGCGAGAATGCGGCGCCTTCCGTCGTCGTCGAGCGTCGGCCAAGCCGCGATTTCCGCCAGTGTCCGCCAGCAACCGCGGCACAGGCCCGTACCCGGATCGACGGCGCAAACCCGCACGCAGGGCGACGCGACCGCCTCGCTCACGACGATTTAGCCGGCTCGATCAGGTTCGCGAGCGTGGTCTTGAGCAGACCGCTCTTATAATCGGCGAAGGCGAAAAGCCAGCCATGGACCTTGGCGTTGATCGCCTGCGCCTCAGCGGCGGCAGCGCCGGAGCCGGCAGCGGTGATCCGCACCCAGCTGGTCTTGTCCCGGTCGGCGATGGCGAGCATGACCGTCAGACCGTCGAACGTCGTAAAGCGGGCATGCGCAATGCCGGTTTCCGGCAACGCGAAAGCGGTCGCTGACTGGACATCGGCGAGCTCGAGCGACGCCAACACGCCGGCCGGCTCGGCGAGCGGATCGCCGTCTTTGAGCTTCTTGCCCTTGGGTATCGGATTGACGAGATGGAACTTATCGCCCGCGGCGGCACGCACGATGGTGACTTCGGCGCCATTCGCGGCGGTGAAGACGGCTTCCTTGATCGTTGCCGCCGGAACATCGAACAGCGTCTTGTTGAGCCAAACGCCCGGGTCGCCGGCGAGATCGAGCGAACCGCGCGCGAGCCAACTCTGGACATCGCCGGGCTTGCGGAGATACAGCCCGTCATCGCCGCCGCCAAGCTCGTCATACTTGCTCTTGCCGGCGATGATGTCGGCCAGCAGCTTGCCCTTGGCGTCGGCAACGGTGACCAGCGTCGATTTAGAATCGGGCTTGCCGGCATCTTCGACACCGAGACGTGGATAAAGCTTCGATTCGCGCGTCTTGGGCTCCACATAACGCAGCTCGGCGAGACCAAGCAGCAAGTGGCGCACGTGCGTCGCATTGGCGGGCCAGCCGCCTTTATCTTCGTTCTGCCAGCCAGTCGCTGCGTGTTTCAGCGTCACCTTCTGCGTGCCGCGGACCATCGTGATGCGGTCGACCGCCTGAAGCTGCCGGCCGAGATCCGGCAAAACAAGCGTGCCAACCAGCGGATCGTTCTGCACCGTTGAGCCGCCGACGCTCGACACCACCGCCAGCACCACAGCCAGCGCGGTGACGGCGAGCAAAATCAGCAGATGACGCTGTCGCATGCTGCCCTCTTCGCTTCAGCCGGTCGCCGTTCGGCGCTGCCGCCGCCGCAACCGCACAGCGCCGATCACCATCGCGGCGAGCGCCACGAGAATCGGGATGAACGCAACATCGAAGAATTCCACCCAGCTTTGCAGCCGGTCGATGTTCTCACGTTCGGCAAGCTGTACCTTGCGCAATTGGCGGCGCGTCGCCAGCAACTGGGCGCGGAAGTTCTCGATGGCCTCGTTTTGCGCGGCATCGACGGCACCAGCCTGGTGCGTGCCCTTGTCGCGCAGATCCTTGAGCTTCTGCTCGGTGTCCTTCAGCTTGTCCTCGAGCCCTTTTTCGGTCGTCTGATAGCGCTCGTCAGCCGCGCGTTGGATGCTCTGCACGAGCATGAACGGCCGTACCGCCGTGCCGCGACTGCGCAGACCGATAAGATCGGCGCCGCCGGCGAGGACATCGATGGCATCGGTGACAAAATCGCCGTTGCCGGCGGACGGCACCGCGACGCGCTGACCGAAGAAATCCTGCACCTGCACCCAGAATCGGTCGTCGAGAATGTCGGTGTCGGCGACCGCGACGACGTCGATCGGCCTGACCGCGGTTTTGACCTGCACCGGCGGTGACGCATCGGCATTCTTGTCGGCTGCAGCAACCTTATTCGGCTCGCCCTTTGGCCGACCGTCCGGGAACGCGGTTGCGGCCGGCCCGGTGATCTGGGCGGCAATGACCAGCTTCTTGCCGTCGGGCTTGAACCCAGCGAGCAGCGCGGCGGGATCAGGCGTCTGGAATTTGTCGGCCGGAATTTCCATCGAATCGGTCGAAGTCGAGATCAGTGGCGCGAACGTGGTTTTCGCGCCCGCCAGCGGCTCGAGCACGCCCGCCGTAGCGACGTTGATCTGCGACAGATCGGCGGTGATCGGATTGTCGTGGCTGAGGCTGTCGGCTTTGAGCGCCAGCCAGCCGACATAATCGACGGCCTGGACGTTCGTCTCGGTGCCGGCGTTGACGCGTTCGGCGTTGGTGCGATCGGCCGCGACCATCTTTGGCACCAAGCGCAATCCCCAAGCGGCGAACAGCTTGTCGAGACTGCTGTCGTTCGGTGCGGTGGGCGGATTGAGCTGGCTCGGATGCAACCGTTGGGTTTCCGAATCGGGATCGACGAACACCAGCGCTCGCCCGCCCTTCAGGACGAACTGGTCGATGGCATAGAGCGTCTTATCGGACAGGTGCTGCGGATGCACGAGCATCAGCACGTCGACGTTGCTCGGAACCGCGGCGAAATCCGTGCCGAGAGTCTGCACGTCGTAGAGCTGTTGCATCTGCTCGAGTACGACATAAGGCACTAGCGGACGGCCCTGCATGGCGGCCATCAGATCGCCCTCGAGCGGCAATTGCGTCGCCAGGCCGACGACGGTCTTGTGTGGATTGGCGAGACCAGCGATCAGCTTGGTCAGGTCGTATTCGAGAAAGCGGTCGCGGTCGGTCTGAAAGAACGGGATGATCGCCTGATCGTCCGTCGAATTGGTGCCGGCGAGACCGAAATAGACCGGCGTGCCGCTTTGATCGAGGGGCACGCCCTGCAGGCCGAAAGCGACGGCACGATCCTCAACCGGCGAGAACGGCTCGGGATCGAGCATTTGCAATACGATCTTGCCTTTGGCCATCGCCGCATATTCCTGCAGCATTTCGCGCACGCGATCGGCGAAGACACCGTAGGACGGAACTTCGCGGCCAAGCTGCGGCGAGTAATAGAATCGCAGCGTGATCGGCTCGCGGATCTTGGCGAGCGTGATTCGCGTCGCCGGCGACAGGGTGTAGAGACCCTCTTGCGTCAGATCGACCCGCAGATTGCCCAACCAGTTGCCGGCGATAACGTTGATCGCGACGAACAGAACGACGGCCGCAGCAAGCGACGTGAGCGCGACAGTGCGGCGGGACAATTGAAAATTCATCGCCCGCCTCAATCCGCCTTTTTCAATTCGACGATCACGGCGTTGGCATAGAGGAACAAGGCAATCACCGAAACGAAGAACACCGCGTCGGGCACTTCGATCACGCCGCGCATGATCGCGTTGAAATGCGTCAGGAAGCTGAGCGAGGCGACGACATTGATCAGCGCCGTCGGCGCCCACGGCGTCAGGAAGCCAAGCACGATCGGCGAGCCACTCACGGTGAAGATGAAGCAGGCAGCGGCAGTGATGACGAACGCGATGACCTGGTTCTTGGTCAGCGCCGAGAGCGCCGCGCCAATGGAAAGGAAGGCACCGGCCATCAGCAAGCTGCCGATGTAGCTCGCCAGGATCACGCCGTTATCGGGATGGCCGAGTATGTTGACCGTGATCCAGAACGGAAAGGTCAGCGCTAGGGCGATCGCCGAAAACGCCCAGGACGCGAGAAACTTGCCGAAGACAGCGGAACCAACCGAGACTGGCAAGGTCAGGAACAGTTCGATCGTGCCGCTCTTGCGCTCCTCCGCCCAGAGCCGCATCGCCAGCGCCGGAATCAGCACGAGATAGAGCCAGGGATGGTAGTTAAAGAACGGCAGCAAATCGGCCTGGCCGCGGTCGAAGAAATTGCCGACAAAAAACGCCAGCGCACCCGCCATCACCAGGAAAATGACGATGAAGACGTAGGCGAGCGGTGTCGTGAAATAGCTCGCCAATTCGCGCCGGAAAATGACCCAGGTCGAATGCACGGTCGCCTCAGGCGGTAATGCTGCGGAAGACTTCATCCAGCCGGCCGCGCTCGACGCTCAGGCCGCGGACCGCCCAGCCCGCGGTGCGTACCAGATCGGTGACTTCGCCGACGATCGCTTGGCCGCCGCGCGGCAGGACGAGCAGTGCCCGGTCGCCGGACTCGTCGACGCGTTCGACGGCCGCCACGCCGGGCAGACGCCGCAGTGCGGTTTCGGCTTCGTCGTGGCCGGCCACGAGGCTGACGCGCACAGCGTTGTGGAGACGCGAGCGCGCCGCAAGCTCGACCGGCGTGGCGTCGGCCAGGAGCCGGCCGGCGGCGATAACGATCGCGCGCGTACAGACGGCATCGACCTCCTCGAGCAGATGCGTCGAAATCACGATCGCCTTTTCCGGCGCCAGCGCGCGGATGAGTGTGCGGACTTCGTGCTTCTGATTGGGATCGAGCCCGTCCGTCGGCTCGTCGAGGATGAGTACGTCCGGATCGTGCAACAGAGCCTGCGCCAGGCCAACGCGGCGCTTAAAGCCTTTGGACAGAGTCTCGATCGGCTGTTCCATGACCGACGCGAGCGCCGTCCGTGCCACCGTAAGATCAATGCGCCGCTTCGCTTCATCGCCGGCGAAGCCGCGGATTTCGGCGATGAAGCGCAGGAAGCTGCGCGGTGACATGTCGGGATAGGCGGGTGCGCCTTCCGGCAAATAGCCGATCCGCCGTTTGGCGGCGATCGGATCGGTGACAATGTCGGCGCCGCACACCACCGCCGTGCCTTCGGTCGGTGCAAGGAAGCCGGTGATCATCTTCATCGTGGTGGATTTGCCGGCGCCGTTCGGACCGAGAAAACCCAGCACCTCGCCCCGGCCGACCGAAAACGAGACATGATCGACCGCCAGGATGGGGCCGAACCGCCGCGTGAGATTGCGGACCTCGATCATGCCAGCCGTGGGAATTCCGGTTGCGATTGGAGTACGCATGTTTGCCGTGTCGCGGAGCGCCATCTGCGGCACTTTATGCCGTCGAATCAAGCATGTTCGAAAGCGCGGCCGACACTTAATTCACTGTAATGTCGCTCAGCCGTAGGTTGCGTCAGCCGGTTGCCATACGCGTCGGCCGGCCGCCATCGCCGTCACGGCGGGCCTGCGCGGTGGCGACAACGCGCTCGGCGGGCAGTACGACCGTGACGATCGTGCCTTCGCCGACGCGGCTTTGCAGGCTGATTTCGCCGCCATGAAGCTGCACCAGCCCGCGCGTGATCGACAATCCGAGGCCGGTGCCTTCGATCTTGCGGTTCACGTCGCGCTGCACGCGCTCGAACGGATGGAACACCCGCTCGATCGAATCCGCCGGAATGCCGATGCCGGTATCGGCCACCCGGATCACCGCGTCGCCACGGTCGCCCAATGTGACGGTGATACCGACCTCGCCGCCTTCGGGCGTGAATTTGACAGCGTTGGAAAGAAGATTGAGCAGGATCTGGCGCACCGCCTTGGGATCGGCCTTGACCGCCAAATCTTTCAGCCCGCTCGTCGTGACGGTGATCGATTTCGCCTGCGCCGGTATTTCGATCAACGCCACCGCATCCTCGATGGCGACCGCCAGCAACACGCGTTCTTCGCGCAGCTCCAGCCGGCCGGCTTCGATTTTCGCCATCTCGAGCAGATCGTCGATCAGCGCCAGCAGGTGCGTGCCGCTCGATTGTATCAGGCGGGCATAATCGCCGTACTTCTTATCGCTCAGCGGCTCGCGCGTCTGCGCATCCATCAGCGACGAAAAGCCGATAATGGCGTTGAGCGGCGTGCGCAGTTCGTGGCTGGTCTTCGCCAGGAACATCGACTTGACCCGGTTCGCGTTCTCGGCTTCGCGTCGCTCGCTCATCAGCGCGACGATCGTCAGCACGTTCATCGCCAGTAGCACGACCAGCGTACCGACGAGCTGAAGCGGATTGGCCAAGGAGTGATTCTGGAACGGGCC
Organism: Allostellaceae bacterium; assembly: GCA_035632395.1. GTDB lineage: Bacteria > Pseudomonadota > Alphaproteobacteria > ATCC43930 > CGMCC-115725 > REEB95. Next base: position 18,005 of record DASQGX010000154.1, on the reverse strand, counting down.
GTAGCCGGCGACGGTACCGGCTGTCGCCACGATCGCCACCAGCGATACCAGCGTGTAGGCGGAGCGCAGCGACATGCGGAGCGCGATCCACGACAACGGCACCACCAGCAGAAACGGAAATGCCGACCGGATGTACGTGCCGCGGAGCGGCGGCGTTAAAAATAGAATGACGCTGACGGCGGCGATCCAGGCCCAAACCGCCAGGTCGCGGCGGCTGAAGCCGCTCGGAGCTCCGGCTGTCTGCAAATCCAATTCAGGTTCGAGGCCGAGCCACAGGATCAGCGCCGGCGCGAGATAGAGAGTCCCGCCGCTGTCCGACAGCCACCAATTCACCCAAATCGAATAGAACAGCGCCGGATCGGGATGTCCCAATGTTGTCGCGATCGCGCCGCCGGTGGCCGTAATCGCCGGATTGAGGAACGTGGTGCAGACGAGGAAGGCGAGCACACCGGCGAACGCTGTGAACAGGCCGCCGCGCGGCCGTAGCTGCCGCAAGACGACAGCGCCGACCACGGGACCCAGACCGTTGGTGACCGAAATGACCGTCGTGATGTAAAGCGCCGGCGCAAACAGCAGATCGTTGGTCAGAAACGAGCCGACGAAGATGCCGGGGAAAAGGCGCCAGCCTCCAACCATCGCGGCCACCATGGCGACGCCGGCCGGCAACCAGATCGGTGCCGGAAACAGACCGTAGGCGGCGAAGAACCTGGCGACGGCCGTACCGAGGAGGAAATACAAGCCGGCGACGACGACGTTGGCGACGAGCCACCCCGGCAAACCGCGCTCGTCGACCGCGGCAAGACTCCACGGGCTATTCCCGCGCGCATCCGCACCCCGGCGACCCAGTACAGGCGACATTAACTCCCCCGCACCAAATCATAACGCAGTTCGCCACGCGAACGAAGTGCGGTTTACCGTCGCGCGGAACCGGCGGCGGTCAGGCGATCGCCGGAAACCGTGCCGCATCCTTCCGGGCGTAGCCGGCGACCCGCAGATCTGCCGCCTGGACGCTTTTGAGCCGCTCGACCAGCTCCGCCAGACGGTGGCCGGGCACCGCACAAGTCAATTCGGAATCCGACATGCCGGTGCGTTCGCGACTCAATGCGCACCCGGTCGAAGCCGCGAGCGTGCCGTGCTCCTTGGCGATGGCGATGATATGGCACTGCGGCTTGCCTTCGAATCGCAGCTCAGGATACGCGGCATGCAGCTTCATCAGCTGCTTGGCATTGAGGCGCAGGAATATTACGTCTGGGTCGAGGACCGTTCGTGCCAGCGGCCCGTAGACAATCGCACCCGGCTTACGCGTGACGGCGGCGATATTGGGAAAAGCTTCCGGCGCAACCCAGTTCGCTTCGACGAGACCGGCGACATCGGCGCCCTTGGCCGCTTCGGCGAGCGTCTTGAAGCCGTGCGTCAGGCTGCCGACGCTGCAATTGCCATGGTCAGCGGCGGTTGTCGCAAATGTCTGCCGCGTCGCCATCACCCAGAAAACGCAACTGGCGGCGACCGTTCCCGTGCGTCCGTCCGAAGTCGGCGGCGGCATCGGTCCGGCCGGACGCTCAACATCCGTTGGCGCTGTGTCGACAAAGCTGATCGAAATCGGCGGCACATCGAGTGCAAGGAGTTCGACGAGCGCCTGATTGAGCCGCGAATAGTCCGCCATCGCCATGTTTCCCTGATCCTCGCTTCCGACCCGTTGTCGGCGCGGCTCCTTGTTTGGTTATCGTTTGATTAATTGCCGTCCAGCTTCAAGGGCGAGGCCGCGAATGTCAACGCCGAATGGACCGTTTCGCGCGCGGTTGGATGGCATCGTCGAACACACGCAGCGCCGTCCGCTGGTGATTCCGGCTTAAGCAATTTCCAACCAGACCGTCGCTAGGATCGCCCGAAGATGTTCTATCAACTGCGGAAGCAGATCCGGACCCGACGCTTCGAATCGATCACGCGCGGCATACGCGCGACACCGCCGGTTCGCCTGATAGCCGCGCCATGGACCTTCGTCAGTATGGTCGGCGACGATGACACTCAGCTTTACCTGCTGGCGATGAAGAGTCTCTATCGCCGGCTGGGACGCGGCAACGTCGTCGCGATCGTGGCCAACACAATGCCGCAAGCGCAACGCGACCTGCTCGCCGAGCACTTCGAGGGCATCCACATCGAAGCGCTCGAGGCCATCGACACCGGACGATGCCAGCGCGGCGGGACCTGGGAGCGGTTGGTCTATATCCTCGACCGCGCGCGCGACGCCTACGTCGTTCAAGTCGACTGCGACACCTTGGCGATCGGCGCTGAGCTCGACGAAGTTACCTACTGCCTGATGAATAACCTGCCGTTCACGTTGAGCGACGGCTGGCCGTTGGTGACGATGCGGGCCGCGGCCGAAGCGGCGCGGAACATTCCGGGCAATCAGGCGGGCATCGTCGCTGAACGCGTCTTCGACCGTTATCCCAACTGCGACCGCTTGCTTTATGTCCGCGGCTCGTCCGGTTTCACCGGCTTCGCCAAAGGCGCGTTCAGCCGCGACCGGCTCGAGGAATTCGACGCCATCATGTCGAAGCTGACGGGTGCCGGCTGGCGCGGCTGGGGCACCGAGCAGTGCGCATCGAATTTCGTCACCGCGAATTCGCCGCGGCCAATCGTGCTGCCGTTTCCGTCGTATTCCTGTTTCTTCCCAGGTGGCCCGCGCGCCGACGCCAAGTTCCTCCACTTCATCGGCAGCCACCGGTTCGACGAGAATTTCTACGGCCAACAGGCGCTCGCAACGATTGCCGATCTCTCTGCTGCGCCGGCTCAGGAACGCGGCACCCGCATGCCGACTCAAGCCGCCGGCTGAGACGCTGCTCGCCGCGGCTCGCTGGCACCGAGCCAGGCACCTGGACTATGGTCCGCGGCGCACGCACCCAGACCGGATCTATGCTGCTCTTTACATTTGCCAAAGGCATCGTCGTCGGACTCATCCTTGCGGTTCCGGTGGGACCGGCGGGCATGTTGTGCGTGCGCCGTACCATCGTCGAAGGCGCGATCTTCGGGTTGGTCTCGGGTTTGGGCGCCGCGTGTGCCGACGCGTCGTTCGGCGCAATCGCAGGTTTCGGTCTGACCTTCATCCGCGACTGGCTGTTCGCCTGGCGTGACACGCTCGGCATCGGCGGCGGCGTGTTCCTATTGATCGTCGGCGTGAAGGGTCTGGTCGTGCCCCGCACCGTGCAAATCGGACCGATCGGACACGAGCGTCTGGCGGCCGCGTTTCTTTCGACCTTCGCGCTCGCTATCGCCAATCCGGTCACGATTTTGGCCTTCGCGGCGATCTTCACGCAGATCGGCTTCGATCCGGCGTCCGGCCGGCTGAGCATCGCTACCTTGGTCGGCGGCGTTTTCTCCGGGTCGCTCGCATGGTGGGTCAGTCTCTGTCTGGCGGCGCCGTGGCTGCGCCGGATTGGCATGTCGTGGCTGCCGCGATTCTCCGGCGGCTTGCTGGCGATCTCGGGCATCGGCCTTTTGGGTGCCGCCGCCGCGCGCCTCGCCGGATTGTTGTGACGGTTGGCGCAGCCGAAGCGTACGGCTAAGCTTGCGAGCCTTGAACGTCGTTCGCCCTTTGCGCACGCTAGCGCTCGCCGCCTTTTTGCTGTCGTGTTTGGCGGCCGCCCCGGTCCGTGCACAGACAACGCCGGCGCCTTCCGCCAGCGCGTCAACGGCCGTACCGGCGGCGTCCGTGGCCGCTCCAGTCACCGCCGACGACCTGCAAAATCTTGTCAACGCTATTCAGGACCCCGTGGCGCGCAAGAAGCTCGTCACCGAATTGCAGGGCCTGATTGCGGCGCAGCGCGGGGTCCAGAAGTCCTCGCCGTCGCAGGCCGCACATAAATTCTTCACCAGCCTGGCGGATGGCGCGCACGCGATCGGCGACGAGGCCCTCGCCGCGGCGACCGTCGCCGTCGACGCGCCGCGCGTTATCGGCTGGCTGCGCGAGCAGGCCAGCGACGGGCAAACCCGACAACGCTGGTTCGAGGTCACGACGCGGCTGGCGATCATCATCGGACTCGCGCTCGTGGCCGACTGGCTCGTGTGGTTATTGCTGCGCGCGCCGGCTCGCCGTTTCGGCGCGCGTACGGGCGAGGCCCTGACCTGGCGCTTTGTCTACCTGTTGATCAACGCGATATTCGAGGCGTTGCCGATCGCAGCTTTCGCTGCGGTGGCGTTCTTCGTGTTGCCGCTGACAGCGAAGCGTTTCGTCACCGAACAGGTGGCGACGACCGTCATCACGGCCTATCTCTGGTCGCGCGTCGTCGCCGCGAGCGCGCGCGTGGTGCTGCTATCGCCGAGCGCGTTGGCGCTTTACCGGCTCGGCGAGGAAACGCGCAATTACCTCTATATCTGGATCCGGCGGTTCGCCAATTTCGGTCTTTACGGCTTCGCCGTCGCTGGCTGCGGCTGGTGGCTGAGCGTACCGGGCGCTATCTATGCGATCTTGCTCCGCATCGTCGTGCTCGTCCTCGGCATCCTGGCGGTCATCTTCGTTCTGCAGAACCGGACGATCGTCGCGACGTGGCTGCGCGGCTCCAGCGAAGTCTCGATCGGAGGCGGGCGCGGCTGGCGGCTGCTGCGCCAGCGTTTGGCTGCGGTATGGCACATCCTCGCAATCATCGTCATTGCCGGCACGTTCGGTGTTTCGGTGCTGCACATAGAGGGCGGAGTCCTCATCCTGGTGCGCGCGACGCTGTTGAGCGTCGTGGTAGTCTTGGCCGCCGCATTGGCCGTGCAATTCGTCAGCCGCGTGAGCGAGCACGGATTTGCGATCAAGCCGGAACTCAAGGTGCGGTTTCCGACGCTCGAAAGCCGGACCAATCGCTACATACCGATTTTGACGACGTTGGCGTCGCTGGCGATCTATGTCGTCGCGGCGCTGGCACTTTTGCAGGCGTGGGGGGTCGACGCCTTCATTTGGGTCCAGACGGCGGCCGCCAGTTCCATCGTCGGCAGCATTGTCAGCATCGCCGTCGTGGTCGCGGCCGCTGTCATCGCCTGGGAAGCTTTCGTGCTGGCGATCGAGCATCACATGTTGCGCCTCGAAGACGACAGCCGCCGCCGGGCGCGCGCGCAAACCATGGTGCCGTTCCTGCGTGTCGTCGCCGTCGTCATTATTGGGATCATCGTGGTCTTCGCGGTGCTTGGCGCGATCGGAATCAATGTCGGCGCCTTGCTCGCCGGCGCGGGGGTGTTCGGCTTGATCGCCGGATTCGGATCGCAGTCGATCGTCAAAGGGCTGCTCACCAGCATCGGAGTGTTGATCGACGACACGTTCGCGGTCGGCGACGTGATCAATTTGGGAGGCGGCCATGCCGGCGTGGTCGAGGAAATGTCGATCCTGACGATCAAGCTGCGCTGCGATGACGGCTCGGTGCTGTCTGTGCCGTTCAGCGAAATCAAAGTCATCCAGAACCTGACCAAGGATTATTCGTATTACGTCGCCAACGTCGGCGTCGCCTACAGCGAGGACACCGACCGCGTCGTCAAGGTCCTCGCTGGAATCATTGAGGAGATGCGTAAGGAGAAGCCGTTCGCGCGCCGGATTCTCGAGCCACTCGACGTCGTCGGCGTCGATCGCTTCGCCGACTCGGCGGTCATGATCCAAGTCCGGATCAAGACCCAACCGATCCATCAATGGACCGTCGGCCGTGAATTCAACCGCCGCATGAAGCTGGCATTCGAGCGCGAAGGCATCGAGATGCCGTTCCCAACCCGCACGATCTATTTCGGCAACGACGCGGCCGGGCCGGCGGGACGCGCACCCAACGGCGCGAAAGCGCGCAGGTCCGGCTGACCGGCGTTCATTCTTCGCCTTCGCCGCGTCCCCAGGCTTCGAGCGTGGCGCGATCAGGCGCGGCCAAGGCACGACGCGCGACGTCGAGGCCGAAGCCCGCACGGGCCAGCGTCGCCAAGTCTTTCTGCCGCATGGCGACGCGCTGGCCCGCGGCGCGACAAGGACCAAGCCGTCGCCGCCGGACCAAAGCGCAGGCGGCAGCGAATTCGCCGGTGCCGGCGCCGCCCTCATCAAGAGTTGCCACCGCGTCATCGATGAGACCGGTTTCGACGCCCTTCTGCCGCAACTTGCCGCGGATGCCGAAGCGCGATGCGCCGCGGCGTTGCAAGCTTGCCGCCTTTTGCGCCGCATAGGCGCGATCGTCGATTAGACCCGAGCGCTGGAAGCGCGTTACTAGCGCGTCGATCAGGCGCGCGCCGTCGGCAGGATCGTCGCCGTGCGCGGCGGCGGCACGCTCGACCCGGCGCATCAGCACGCGCCGCAAATTGCCGCTTGAGCTGGCATATCGGCTCAGATAGTGAAGCGCAATATTCTCCAGCCGCTCGGCCGTCATGCGGCGCGGAAGCTTGCGCGCTCTGCGCGGCTCTGCCATCGCGGGTTGTCTTGGCGTACGCCGGCCCTCCCCTGCTAAGCTTCGCCGCCTTGGAGACAGGATTCAACATGCATACTGCGGGGCCAGCTGCGCGCACGATCGGCGCGGTCAATTGGCTCGGCCTGTGGACGCTCTACGTCCGCGAAGTGCGCCGCTTCCTCAAAGTCTACATGCAGACCGTGGCGGCGCCGGTGGTCACGACCCTGCTGTTCCTGGCGATCTTCCTGCTCGCCCTCGGCGGCCAAACGCGCATGATCGGCGCCATCCCCTACACCGAGTTCCTGGCGCCGGGATTGATCATGATGGCGATGGTGCAGAACGCCTTTGCCAACACATCGTCTTCGCTGATGATCGCCAAGGTCCAGGGCAACATTGTCGACGTGCTGATGCCGCCGCTCGGTCCCGGCGAATTGGTCTGGGGTTTCGCCTTAGGTGGCGTGACGCGCGGCCTCGTCGTCGGCGTCGTGGTCGCGGCGGTAATTGCGATTTTCGTGCCGCTGCACGTCTACAATTACGGGCTGATGCTGTTCCACTCCGTGGCTGCGTCGCTCTGCCTGTCGGTTCTCGGCATCATCGGCGCGATCTGGGCCGACAAGTTCGACCACATTGCCGCGGTCACCAATTTCGTCGTCACGCCGCTGTCGTTCCTGTCCGGCACCTTCTATTCGATCAACGTCCTGCCCGGCATCTGGCGCGATGTCGCGCTCGCCAATCCGTTTTTCTACATGATCGACGGCTTCCGCTACGGCCTCACCGGCCATGCCGACAGTTCGCTCGTCGTCGGCGTTATTGTCATGATCGTCACCAATACGGCGCTCATCGTGCTGTGCCACGCCATGTTCAAGCGCGGCTATAAGCTCAAGGCGTGACGATTCTCCCGGCGTTGACAGGCGCTTAACGGCCGCCCCATACTCCGCGCGCCTCCCCGGAGGACTGGAGCCAAGCGATGAAGCGTGCAAACGGGTGGTGCGCCCGGCACGGCCAGGAACTGCGAACGGTTGCGTTGCCGCGACGACGCTGAGCGTCGCTGCTCGCCGTCCGTATTCTTGCGTCTTCATCGCCGAGGAGAGAGTCCTGTGATTCCAGCCGTTATGCCGACTTACGCGCGGAGCGAACTGACGTTCGATCGCGGCGAAGGTCCGTATCTCTACGCCACCGACGGGCGGCGCTATCTCGACTTCTCGAGCGGCGTCGCGGTGACGTCGCTCGGCCATGCCCATCCGCGTCTCATCGCGGCATTGACCGCGCAGGCGCAGAAACTTTGGCACTGCTCCAACCTCTATCAGATCGCCGGGCAGAAGCGGCTGGCAGAGCGGCTCGTCAAACTGAGCTTTGCCGACACCGTGTTCTTCTGCAATTCCGGCGCCGAGGCGATGGAGGGCGCGATCAAGGTCGCGCGCAAGTATCACGCCGAATCCGGGCACGAGGAACGCTACCGCCTCATCGCCTGCACCGGCTCGTTCCACGGCCGTACGCTGGCGACGCTCGCCGCCGCTGGCGCCGAGAAATACCTGAAGGGTTTCGGTCCGCCGGTGCCTGGCTTCGATCATGTCGCCTTCGGCAACCTCAACGAAATGCGCGCCAAGGTCTCGAAAGAGACTGCCGGCATCATCGTCGAACCCGTGCAAGGCGAAGGCGGGCTAGCAGTGGCGTCGGCCGACTATCTCAAGGGCCTGCGCACGATGTGCGACGAGTTCGGCCTGCTGCTGATCTTCGACGAGGTGCAGACCGGCATGGGCCGCACCGGCAAGCTGTTCGCGCACGAATGGGCCGGCGTGACTCCCGACATCATGGCACTGGCAAAAGGCCTCGCTAGCGGCTTTCCGGTCGGCGCGTTCCTCGCCACCGAAAAAGCCGCCAAGGGCATGACGGCCGGAACGCACGGCTCGACATTTGGCGGCAATCCGCTGGCCATGGCCGTAGCGAACGAGGTGCTGACGGTGATGACCGAGCCCGGCTTCCTGCCGCAGGTCGAGCGCATTGCCAAGTTGCTGCGCACAAAACTCGAAGCTTTGGCCAAGAGCTATCCCAAAATCTTCGCCGAAGTGCGCGGCAAGGGCCTGCTCACCGGCTTCAGGTGCGTGGTACCCAATCTCGAGGTCGTGGAAAGGCTGCGGGGTGCCGGCCTGCTGACCGTCGGCGCGGGCGAAAACGCGGTGCGGCTGCTGCCGCCACTGATCATCGATGAACGCCATGTCGACGAAGCGGTCGGCCTCATTGACGGCGTCGCGCGGGCCTGGTCATGAGCGGCCGTAACCGTACGAACAAGACACCGCGCCATTTTCTTGACCTCGATCGAATCGAGGCCGGCGAACTGCGCAACATCCTCGGCCACGCGGTCGCGTTCAAGTCGGGACGCGACCGGACCAAACCGCTTGCCGGCAAGATTCTGGCGATGATCTTCGAGAAGCCATCGACGCGGACGCGGCTGAGCTTCGAAGTGGCGATGAAGCAACTCGGTGGCGACGTCATCACGCTGACGGCCGCCGACAGCCAGATCTCGCGCGGCGAGACCACCGCCGATACGGCGCGTGTCCTGTCGCGCTATGTCGACGCGATTATGATCCGCACCGATAGCCCGGCGAAGCTCGAGGAACTGGCGCAGAACGCCACCGTGTCGGTGATCAACGGCCTGACCGATTCGAGCCATCCCTGCCAGGTGATGGCCGACGTCATGACGCTCGAAGAGCGCAAGGGACCGGCCAAAGGCAAGATCGTGGCGTGGAGCGGCGACGGCAACAACGTGTTGGTGAGCTGGATTCATGCCGCCGCGCGCTTCGGCTTCGAACTACGTGCCGCCTGCCCGGCCAAGCTGGCGCCGCCCGAAGCGGCCGTGAATTGGGCGCGCGCCGAAGGCGCCAAGATCGTACTCACCACGGATCCGGCGGCGGCAGCGGCGGGCGCCGACTGCGTCGTCACCGATACCTGGGTCTCGATGGGCGCCAAGGATAAGGACGAGCGCCACGCCATGCTGCGCCCGTTCCGGGTCGACGAGGCGCTGATGGCGCGGGCCAAACCGGATGCCATCTTCATGCATTGCCTGCCGGCGAAGCGTGGGGAGGAAGTATCGGCGGCGGTCATCGACGGCCCGCAATCGGCCGTGTGGGACGAAGCTGAAAACCGCATGCACGCGCAAAAAGGCATCCTTGCCTGGTGCCTCGGCTGAACCTACATAGCGGCAATGCCTGACCGCACTGCCGACGACATCGTCCAGCCGTTCCAAGTCGATCCCTTCCGCTTGCGCGGCCGCCTCGTCCGGTTGGGCCCCGTGCTCGACCGGATTCTGACGCGCCACGACTATCCGACGCCGGTAGCGACTCTGCTCGGCGAAGCGATCGCGCTCGCGATCTCGCTGTCCGGCGCCCTCAAATACGACGGTGTTTTTACCCTGCAGACCAAAGGCGATGGTCCGATCCGTCTCCTGGTCGCGGACGTGACCACGGCCGGCGCGGTGCGCGGCTATGCGCAGTTCGACGCCGCCAAGCTGGCGCAGCTTGATCCGGCTGCGGAAATGTCGGTGCCTCGGCTGCTCGGCGCGGGATATCTAGCGCTCACTGTCGATCAAGGCGAACATACCGAGCGCTATCAGGGCATCGTGGCGCTCGAAGGCGCGACGCTAGCCGAATGCGTGCATCATTATTTCCGCCAGAGCGAGCAGGTCGAAGCCGGGATCAAGGTCGCGGTCGGGCAGCGGCCCGACGCCGACGGCCGGCCGCATTGGCGCGCCGGCACGCTGATGATCGAGCGCCTGCCGAAGGACGACGGCGCGACCGCCGCGCGCGAGGCCGAGGATGAAGGCTGGCGCCGGGCCATGGTGCTAATGGCGACGAGCACTTCGGACGAGCTGCTCGATGCCGAACTGGCGCCGGAAACGCTCCTGTTCCGCCTATTCCACGAGGACGGTGTACGCGCCTACCGGCCGCATGCGCTGATGGCGCAATGCCGGTGCTCGCGCGAGCGAGTCGAACGCATGCTGACGGCGTTGCCGCCGCGCGACCTAGTCGAGCTCGCAGTCGATGGCAAGCTGATCGTCACCTGCGAGTTCTGCAACGCCACCTACAGCTTCGACGAAGACGCGGTGGCGGCGATAGCGCCGAACTAAATCGAATCCGGCGATCGCCTTGAAAAGGTCGCCTTGCGGTGCCAGTCTCGCGCCGGTTCGGGGACGGGCGAGTGGGTTCGAACAGCCGGAGAGGACTCATGCAAGTGCGTGGTATCGTGCGTGTTGCATTCATCGCCGTGGCTACCGCCACGATGCTCACCGCGTGCAACGCGCCGCCGCCGCATCCGCAATATCCCGATATTCATTTCACCGGGCAGCCGCCGATCGGACTGGCGGTCAACACCGTGAGCCTGCGCGAGGGTTACACGCCGTCGTCTGCGGCGCCGCACGTCGAGACGCAGTTTCCGGTGACGCCGCTGCACGCGATCGAAAATTGGGCGCACGACCGGCTATCGGCGACCGGCGGAAAGGATCGCGCCGTAGTCAACATCACCGAGGCAAGTGTCGTCGAGACTGCCTTGCCTCGCACGCCCGGCATGCAGGGCATGTTCACGAACGATCAATCGGAGCGGTACGACGTAACGGTGCAGGCGACGATCAACATCGTTGATTCCACCGGTCTCGTCGTCCGGACCGCAACGGCGCACGCGTCGCGCTCGCAGAGCGTCGCCGAGAATATCTCGCCGGATCAACGCGACCAGACCTGGTACGACATGACCAAGGAAGTCATGACGGCGTTCGATCGTCAGATGGAAAACGAAATCCGCAGCCACTTCACCGGCTTCGTCACCAACTAGCCAGCGCGAATCCGTCGTCAGACGTTGGTCAGCGCGGCGTTCGACGGCACGCCAACGATCGCTAGCAGCTCGCGCCGCGTCATCGGATCGTCGCGGAACGCACCCAGCATGTGCGAGGTCACCATCGCGACGCCGGGCTTGTGGACGCCGCGCGTCGTCATGCATTGATGCGCGGCTTCGACGATGACCGCCACACCCTTGGGTTTGAGCGCATCGTTGAGCGCCATGGCAATTTGCGCCGTCATCTTTTCCTGGATCTGCAGCCGCTTGGCGAACACCTCCACAAGCCGCGCCAGCTTGGAAATGCCAATCACGCGTTTGTCCGGCAGATAGGCGATGTGGACCTTGCCGATGATCGGCGCCATGTGGTGCTCGCAGTGGCTTTCGAAGCGGATGTCCTTGAGCACGACGATCTCGTCGTAGCCGTTGGTTTCCTTGAAAGTACGGCCCAGGATGTCGGCCGGATCTGAGCCATAGCCGGCGAAATATTCTTCGTAGGCGCGCGCCACGCGGCCCGGCGTGCTCTTGAGGCCTTCACGTTCGGGATCGTCGCCTGCCCAGCGAATCAGGACGCGAACTGCCTCCTCCGCTTCCTCGCGCGACGGGCGGACGCTTCTCGCGTCGTTGCGGGCCCGCTTCTCGGTATGGTCTTTAGGCATGGCGAAAAACCTCAGTTGAGCCGAACAGATTGGTGCGGACTGTCGAGCGAGAACGCCGGGATATCGACATCGAAATGCTCGCCGCTGCCGGTCTCCATCTGGTAGGTCCCGACCATGATGCCGGAGGGCGTGCTGAGCGGCGTGCCGCTGGTGTATTCGAAGCTTTGGCCCGGTGCAAGCACCGGCTGCTCGCCGACGACGCCCGGACCGCGCACGTCCTGAACCCGGCCCATGCCGTCAGTGATGCGCCAATGGCGGCGGCGCAGCTGGACGGTTTCACCGCCATGGTTTTCGATCCGCACGCGATAGGCCCATACGAAATGGCTCTCGACCGGCGACGACTGGTCCTCGAGAAAATGGGGCTCCACCGTCACCTTGATCGAACGCGTCGTCGCCGAATACATCTTTGTCTCCAAAACCGTCCGGGCGCCTGACCGTCAACGACGGCATTGGCGCCCGGTTCCTGCCGGTATTTTGGGCCGCGGGCGCCGCGCGTCAAGCGCAGGGGCGCCGCAAGGGCAGCGCGTCGGCATTTTCGAGGATTAAAAACTGTTAAAGAAATTCAAGGGTTTATTCACTGCTCCGGCGATAGTTTCGACCGGTCGCTGCGCACAGGCGGATGGCTGTTATGAAATCGGCTTATCCAAAGCTCGTTGCCGGGATTTTCATGTTCGCGCTGCTCGGGTTGGCGAGCGGCGCAGCCGTGGGTCTGTTCTTGTTCTTCGCTTCGCTGCCGATGGCGCAGCTGCTTCCCGACCCTTCGACTGTGTCGCAGATTGCCGCCGTGGTGGCGGCATTCGCCGGCATCTTGACCGCTGCCGTCGTCGTCGCCCTCGGCTCGGCGAGTTGGAAGAAGCGGCTCGAGGCCGAGCTCTATCGCGCCCATCAGCCGAATTTCTATGCTGCGCCGGCGCCACCGCCGCCACGTCTTCGCCGTGCACCGCCGCCGGTAGTGCGGCGTCCGGCCCGCGGCCAGCGTTAGCCCAAGTTGAAGCAGCAGCCGATTTCAGCTATATCGGAGACCGCTGAAGGGGATGGGGTTCCCCAAAACCGCTCGCAAGAGCTGATGACCCCTGCCGCGTGAGAGTGCGGTGGGGCGCGTCGCGACCCGCCGGAGTGCGGGTTTTTTTGTGCCTGCGAATGGCGCAAACGAGCGGGAGAGCGGTGATGGAAAACGTATGGTTGCAATCCGCCCTGTGGATGGCGCTGGCCCTGATCGCCGCCACGGGATCGATCTGGATCACGGTCTCGGCTGCTTTGTTCGAGATCGTAGTCGGGGCGATTGCCGGCAACGTTATCGGCCTGCCGCTGACGCCGTGGATCAACTACATCGCCGGTGTCGGCGCGGTGCTTCTCACCTTTCTCGCCGGCACCGACATCGACCCGCATGTCGTGAAGAAGCATTTCTGGTCGAGCATCACGATCGGCGTCATGGGCTTCTTCGCACCCTATTGCGGCTGTCTGCTGCTCGCGCACTACGGCCTCGGATGGCCCTGGCCGCAAGCGCAGATCGGTGGCATCTCCCTGTCCACGACGTCGGTGGCCGTGGTCTACGCGGTCATGGTGGAGACCGGCTACAACCGGACCGAGCTCGGCAAGATTATCCTCGCCGCCTGCTTCATCAACGACATCGGCACAGTGCTGGCGCTTGGTCTTATCTTCGCCAATTACAACCTTTATCTGGTTTTGTTCGCCGTCGTCACGGTCGCGGTCATTGCTGTCCTTCCGTGGATCGTGCCGCCGCTGTTCAAGTGGATCGGTCGGCGCGCGAGCGAGCCTGAGATCAAGTTCATCTTCCTGGTGTTGTTCGGGCTCGGCGGACTCGCCAATCTCGGCCGCAGCGAGGCCGTCCTGCCGGCCTATCTGGTCGGCATGGTGCTGGCGCCGTTCTTCCTCAAGAACCGCGAACTCCAATTGCGCATGCGCGCGATCTGCTTCGCCTTCCTCACGCCATTTTACTTTCTCAAGGCCGGCTCACTGATCGAATGGCATGCCTTGGTCGGCGGCGCCGGGCTGATCGTCATGTTCCTGGCCGTGAAAATGCTCACCAAATTTGTCGGCATCCTGCCATTGACCCGGTACTTCCGCTTCGTCCCGCGTGAAGGCATGTACGCGACGATGATGATGTCGACGGGACTGACCTTTGGTTCGATCTCGGCCTTGTTCGGCCTGACCAATCACATCATCGATCAGAGCCAGTACACCATTCTGCTAACGGCCGTGATCGGCAGCGCGGTCGTGCCGACCCTCATTGCCCAGACCTGGTTCCATCCCAAATTCGAGCCGCTCGAAGAGGATGCCTAAATTTTTTGACAGGTAGGGCGGTTCCGTAACGCCCTGCGGCAATGCGATCACTGGTTTTTGCCCACGCGCCGGTTAAATTCGCGATGCTCGCGTTCCGAAGCGATGACCTTCGCGTGCAACGCCCGGTCTGGCCCGGGCCGGCGATTCGCCAAGACGCAGCGGTAATCCACGCAGCCCGCCCCTTTGGCGGGTCTTTTCGTGCCCGCAGCTAGCGTTGTTTTCAGAAAAACAGGAGTGTGCGCGGTGGCGACTTATCTGTGGATCGCGTTCGGCAGTGCGCTCGGCGGGGTGAGCCGGTTCTGGCTCGCAAGCATGGCCGACCGCCTGATCGGCGAGACCTTTCCGTGGGGCACCGTGCTGGTCAACATCACCGGCTCGTTCATCATCGGCTGCATCGGCACCTTGAGCGGCCCCGAAGGACGCTGGCTGTTGCCGAGCGACGCGCGCATCTTCTTGATGGTCGGGGTGTGCGGCGGCTACACGACGTTTTCGTCGTTCAGTTACCAGACGCTGAACCTCGCACGCGACGGCGAGTGGCTCTGGGCGAGCGCCAATGTCGTGATTTCGGTGATTGCGTGCCTCGCCGCGGTGTGGCTCGGTCACGTCGCCGCCGCCGCGATTAACCGCTAGCCGCAGGAGGGTTCCATGCAGATTCCGAAGGACGCAGTGCTGCTGCGCATCTTCGTCGGCGAAAAAGACCGGCACGGCCATGGCCCGCTTTACGAGGCGCTGGTGCTCAAGGCGCGCGAAGCCGGCCTCGCTGGCGCCACGGTGATCCGCGGCTCAATTGGCTTCGGCCAGTCGAGCATCCTGCATACTGCCAAAATCCTCCAGCTCTCGGACGATTTGCCGATGGTCGTCGAAATCGTCGATGCCGAAGCGCGGATCGAAGCGTTCCTGCCGACGCTCGACGGCATGATGTCGAGCGGTCTGGCCACCATTGAGAAGGTGCGCGTAATCCATTACGGCAAAGCCGCCAAGGGCTGACGCCGGCCAGGCTGCGGCCGGCTTCGCACAACTGCAATCAAAGCGTGATATTTGCAGCCAGCAGCGGCTCTGGGGCACGCTGGCCAACGGCCGCACGGAGAGACGACGATGACGATCTTGAGGCAGGGCCGCCGGAGATTTCTCAAGTCGGTCGCGGCCATGGGCGGCGCCGCGTTGCTCGATGCACGCTTCGCGCCATTGGTGCGGGCAGCCGAACCGGCTGCGCCCGATCTGCGCCAGTTGCGCGAGAAGATCGACCACATCGTGGTCATCTATCAGGAGAATCGCAGCTTCGATCATTATTTCGGCGCCTATCGGTCGCCGCATGGCGCCACCGTCGCCGGCCTACTCGACCGCAACGGCCACATCGACCCGCGCTTTACGGGATTGCAGAAAAACCCGGCCGGCGTTCCCTATACCTATCTGCCGCTGCCCTATCAGATTCCAGGCTTCGCCCACGCCGTTCTCGAGAACAAACCGTTCCATATGGCGCACTATGTCCCAGCCGACGCCAATGTGCCGTGGGATCCGATGCACCATTTCTATCGGATGTTCGCGCAAATGGATCACGGCAAGATGGATTACTTCGTGGCATTGGCGCTAAAGGGCAAGCACGAGTTCTTCGAAAAAGGCCCGGGAACTGACCCAGTGAAGATGATGCTTGCCCAATCGACGCCGTCGGGCGCCGTGCTCGGCTACTACACGCGTGCCGACTTGCCGGATTACTACCGCATCGCTGACGAGTACGTCCTCTTCGACCACTTCTTCCAGGCGATGTCGGGCGGCTCGACCGGCAACGCACTCTATCTCGTGGCCGCGCGCTCGGCTGCGTGGTCGAAGGCGCCGGCTAATAAGATGGGCAGCCTCGAGCCGCCGGTCTTCGACCGGCCCTACGACAAGCATGGCGTGTTGATAAACGACGCGCCGCCGGTGAACGGCCCGACCGAAACCTTCGCCGGCTCGATCGACCTGTCGCCACCGCCTGACGAGCAAACCTTTCCGACCATTGGCGATCGCCTCGACGCCGCGTCGCTCTCCTGGGCCTGGTACAACGAAGGCTGGAACGCGGTAAAGCCGTGGGCGATGAAAACCGCGTTCGACGCCGGCGATGGCTCTGCCGTCGTCGATACTGCCGATCTCTATCTACCGCATCACAATCCGTTCCAATATTTCCCGACCTGGTTTGGCAACGTGAAAAACGGCCGCTTCTGCGACAGCAGCGATTTCTTCGAGGACGTGAAAAACCGCCGGCTGCCGCGAGTGGCCTTCCTGAAGGCGACCGGCGGACGTGACGAGCATCCGGCGAATTCGGCGCCGCGCTGGGGCGAGCAATGGGTGATGAGCCTGCTGAGGGCGCTCGGCGAAAGCCCCCTATGGGAGAAAACCGCGGTCGTCATCACCTATGATGAAGGCGGCGGTTTCTGGGACCACGTCGCGCCGCCGATGCCGGACGCTTACGGCTGCGGCACGCGGATACCGGCGCTACTGATCAGTCCGTGGGCGCGGCGCGGCTATGTCGACGACCGCATCGCCGATACGACTTCGGTGCTGGCGCTGATCGAGGCGCGGTTCGGATTGAAGCCGCTGCAAGACCGTGACGCCAAGGCCTACAACCTGCTCGACGGATTCGACTTCATGCAAAAGCCGCGGCCGCCGGCTTTCGGCTGAGTCGCTGCCGACGCTTATTGCGCGTGCTCCACCGCGCGGACGGCGTCCGCACTTGCCGCCGCCGCGGGCGCTTGCGCCGGAAAGCGCACGCGCAAGTCAGCGACTTCTTGCATCGCGGTACGGCCCGCACCCGTCGTCAAGCCGAGGACGTGGCCGCAGCGCGTCCCATCGGCGGTGATAAAGTGAAAGTGCCAGCCGGCGACATTGACGGAGCTGGCGGTGACGGGGAAACGGAAGCCGACCAGCGTGCCGTCTACCACACCCAGGTCGTGGACCACTTGCTGCGCCTGAATCACCTCGGCCAATGGCCGGTAGGGCGGCTGCTGCTTCGGTTCGCTGCGTATCTGCATTGCCTGGAAACGGCCGACGATACGAACTGCGACGATGCGCGATGCGCTCCCCGGCACGCGGTCTAGCATCGCTTCGAGCTGTTCGAGCGATTGGCCGGCGGTAACCGTCGCGGCGGATTGCGGATGGAAGTCGGTCACGACGGCAAACGGCGTTTGCATCGCCGCCTTCACCGGATGGGCGACGGCATCGACCGAGCAACGATAGGCCCGACCGGCGAGCACCACCATCTCGCCATCGACGCCGTTATAGGTCCCGAGACCGAAATTGCCGTGCTGCAGCAGTTCGCCGACTGTGACCGTGCCGTCATAGCCGCCGGCGAGCAGGCTCGAAATGGTCGAGACCTGATAAACCTCGCCGGCCTGCGCCGGTGCCGCGGCGACCGCCAATACGAACGCGATGGCCAGCGCGCGACGGCTCATGATTAATCGTTTTCCCTTGGATCGACGGCCCCGCCGGGGCGGATGGTGGAGCAGAGGGGGATCGAACCCCTGACCTCGACATTGCGAACGTCGCGCTCTCCCAACTGAGCTACTGCCCCGCCCGCGTGGCGCGGAATATGGGTCGCGGCCGCGCGGACTGTCAAGGCGGCCCCGCGACATCCGCTCTCCTTGCACCGGCCCGGGCCGATGGTTAGGGTTCGGCGACGCCGCGGGCGTGAGGGGAGAAAGGGGCGATGGGCAACTTCCTGGTACCGGTGATCGAGGTGATCGTCGCCCTGATCAACATTTATTGGTGGGTCGTCATCGTCGCGGCGGTGTTTTCCTGGCTCATGGCGTTCGGCATCATCGACACGCGCAATCATGCGGTGCGTACCGTCGCGGGCTTT
>DASQGX010000153.1:0-8987 GCA_035632395.1 Allostellaceae bacterium | reverse complement strand
GCTCAAAGGCAAGAAAGGCGTCCTCGGCAAGAAGATCGAGTACAAGGTCGCCGATACCCAGACCCAGCCGAACCCGTCAGTCCAGGCGCAGACCGCCTTCATCACGCAGAACAAGGCGATCATGATCACCGGTTGCTTGGCGAGCAACACGGCGATCGCTCTCGAAAAACTGGCCCAGCGCTATCGGGTGCTGAACATGGTCGGATGCAGCGGCGCAAACGAAACCACCGGCGTCGATTGCCAGAAATACGGCTTCCGCTCCCAGCCTTCGGCCTATATGGCGGCCAAGGCGCTGGTGCCGGCGCTCGCCAAGGCGATCGGCAGGGACAAGAAGGCGGTCTACCTGGTGCCCGATTACGCTTACGGCCATTCGGTCGAGCATTCGACCGGCGAGTTCACCGAGAAGGAACTCGGCTGGAAGTCGCTCGGCTCGCAGGTCTGTCCATTGGGCACCACTGACTACAGCTCGTACTTGCTCAACATCGCCAATAGCGGTGCCGACGTGTTCGTCAATGTTGCCTTCGGCAACGATGCGGTTGCCTCGTGCAAGCAGGCGAAGCAGTTCGGCATTCTCGACAAGATGAAGATGATCGTGCCGAACATTTCTGCCTTCCAGGGCCAAGAACTCGGCCCGGAGATCATGGCTGGTGTCTACGGCACCCTGGATTTTTGGTGGACTCTCGCCGAGACCAACGCGATGGCCAAGGTCTTCGTCGACTCGTTCTATGCCAAATACAAATACCGGCCGAGCTGGCCGGCGCACATCGCCTACACCCAGATGATGGTGTGGGCCGACGCCGTGACCCGCGCCAAGACCTTCGATCCACGCAAGGTGATCGCGGAGCTCGAGGCGGGCCACAAGCTGCAAATGCCGCTGGGCGAGGTCTGGTACCGCGAGGAAGATCACCAGCAGGTGCGCGCGGTGCCCGTTGTGGTTGGCAAAACCAAGGCCCAGATGCGCAACGACGAGGATTTGTTCGAGATCGTCAACCTGACGCCGGGTCCGGAGGTCATGCCGCCGGACTTCCTCGGCTGCAAGATGCCGGCCAGCGCCTGACACGCCTGCCGCTTGATCGGTGACGGTGCGGGAGGAGGGCGACCGTGATTAGTTGGCCGCTCTTCTTCTCGCAGGTGTTCAACGGGCTCACGCTCGGCGCGTTGTTGGTGCTCGTCGCAATGGGGCTGACGATCATCTTCGGCACGCTCGGCGTGGTCAATTTTGCCCATGGCGCACTCTATGCCGTCGGCGCCTATGCCGGTTTTGTTACCTACGAATATACGGGCTCGTTCGTCGCGGCGATGGCGGCCGGCGCGATATTTCTCCTTGTCGTCGGTGTCGTCATCGAGCGCGGACTCATCCGGCTCTATTACCAACGACCACCGGAAGACCAAATTCTCGTTACCTTCGGCATCACCATCGTGCTCGTCGAAGCCATTCGCGCGATCTTCGGCGGTCTCGCGCGCAACATTCCGGCGCCGTCGTGGGCGGCGGGCATCGTCAATCTGCGCGTCACGCTTTACCCAACCTATCGCATTGATGTGCTGGCGATCGTCGGGGCGTCCCTGGTCCTGCTCTATTTCGTTCTTTACCGCACGCGGCTCGGCCTGATCGTGCGCGCCGGGATCGAAGACCAGCTTATGGTGAACATCCTCGGCATCAATGTGACGCGCACCTTTCTCACCGTGTTCGGCTTGGGCGCAATGGCGGCGGGTTTCGCCGGCGTCATCAACGCGCCGATCGTCACCGTGACGCCCGACATGGGCGCCGACATCCTGGTGCAGTCCTTCGTCGTGGTGGTCATCGGCGGCGTCGGATCGTTCTGGGGCGCGGTCGTCGGCGGGCTGATCGCCGGCGAGATTCTCAGCCTCACCGCGATGATCCAGCCCGCTTATTCCCAGGTCATGCTGTTCGCAGTGATGGCGCTGGTGCTCATTCTTCGGCCGCAGGGTCTGTTCGGGGTCGAGGGCCGGCAATGAGCGCGCCGGTCGCGCTCGCAAAACGATGGGCCCCCGAGATCGCGCTCGTCGTAATTCTGCTGATTCTGCCTTTGGTGCTGCCTTATATCGACGGCACCTACGACATCGCCAACCGTATCCTCGATTGGGGCCTCTTCGGCCTCGGCTTTGATCTGCTCTTCGGCTTCACGGGCCTGCTATCGTTCGGGCAGGCGGCGTTTTACGGTGCCGGCGGATTCGTCGCCGCCTACATTCTCGTCGCGCCGTTCACCAACAACGCGGTGGTGGCGCTGATCGGCGGCACCGTGGCGGCATCGATTTTCGGCGTCATCATCGGTTATCTGTCGCTACGCCGCACTGGGATCTATTTCGCAATGCTGACGCTCGCCTTCGGGGAGATGTTCTTCTTTCTCGACATCTCGCCGCTTGCGCGTTGGACCGGCGGCGAAAACGGCGTCGCCGGCGTGCCAGAACCGCATCTCGGGTTCGGGATATTCAGCATCGATATCAATGATCCCGGTGGTCTTTACTGGCTGCTCGTCGTGGTCTTCGTCCTCGGCTTTTGGCTCGCGCGCCGCATCGTTGCGTCGCCCTTCGGCGCTGTCTTGCGCGCGATCCGCGAGAATGGCGCGCGTGTCGCCGCAGTCGGTCACGACGTGCCGAAATACAAGCTCACCGTCTTCGTCATCGCCGCCGCTTACGCCGGTCTTGCCGGTGGACTCCTGGGCTTGCTGCAGGGCTATATGCCGCCCGATGCGTTCTATCTCGACACCTCCGGCCAGCTCGTGGTGCAGACGATCATCGGCGGTGCCGGAACGCTGATCGGGCCGCTGGTCGGCGCGACCGTGTGGCTCTACCTTTATACGTTGTTGCAGAACATCGCCGGCATTGGCGCGTGGTGGAAGATGATCCTTGGCGTCATCTTCGTTGTACTGGTGACAGTATTCCGGCGCGGCCTGTGTGGCGGCACGCTTTTGCTGTGGCGGCGGCCGGTTGCGCGGCCAGCACTGGAACCGGTTGCCGAGACCGCAGTCGGCGAGCCGGCACGGGTCGCGGCGGAGCCGCGCCGCTCGATGCAACGGCCGCCACCGACCGGGCCAATCGTGCTGGCGACCCGCAATCTCAGCAAGCGTTATGGCGGCCTGACGGCGGTCGACGACGTCTCGTTCGAGCTGCGGGAGGGCGAGATCCGTGCGGTGATCGGCCCCAATGGCGCAGGCAAATCGACGTTCTTCAATATGCTGGCGAACGTTATCCCGCCCAGCTCGGGAACGATCGAGTTCAAGGGCCGCAACATCACCGGCCTCGGTGCAACGATGGTATGTCAGCGCGGCATTTCGAAGAGCTTCCAGATCAATCAAATCTTTCCGAGCTTAACGGTACGCGAGAATCTGCGGATTGCCGTTCTGGCGCGTGCTTACGGCAAATTCCATCCAGCGATGCTGCGCGCAGTTGATCGCGATGCCACCGTCAACGCCGGGATCGATGCCGCCGCCGCGTCAGTGCAGCTCGCGAAACGCCTCGACACGCCCGCCGCCGAGCTCGCCTATGGCGAGAAGCGCCGGCTCGAGATCGGCCTCGCCTTGGCGACGCGGCCGCAGATTCTGCTGCTCGATGAACCGACCGCGGGCATGAGTCCGGTCGAACGCGCCGATACCGTGCGGCTGCTGCGCGGCATCGCCTCGGGCGTCACCATCGTCATCGTCGAGCACGACATGGACGTCGTGTTCGGCCTCGCCGACCGCATCACCGTTTTGTTCAACGGCCGTAAGATCGCCGAGGATGTACCTGACGCGATCCAGGCGAATCCCGATGTGCGCGCGGCCTATCTCGGAAGCCAGGCGGCCCATGAGCCTGCTTGAGGTCGACGCCATCAACACCTATTACGGCGAGGCGCACGCGCTCTTCGACGTGTCGATGCACATCGAGCCGCACGAGGTAGTGGCGCTACTCGGCCGTAACGGTGCCGGCAAGACGACGACGCTGAAGACGATGATGGGTGTGATGGCGCCCAAATCGGGCGCCATCCGCTTCAACGGCCAGGCAATTGGCGGCCTACCGCCATACAAGATCGCGCGCCTGGGGCTCCAGCTTGTGCCCGAAGAGCGCCGCATCATTGGCGGATTGACCGTCGAGGAGAACATCGTCCTCGCGGGCTTGAGCGAAGCGAAGCCGTGGCCGCCGCAGCGCGTCTATGACATGTTCCCACGCCTCGGCGAGCGGCGCCGCAACCGCGGCCGTGAGCTCTCCGGCGGCGAGCAGCAGATGCTGGCGATCGCGCGCGCGCTGGTGCGCGAACCGCAGCTGATCCTGCTCGACGAGCCGTTCGAGGGGCTGGCGCCGCTGATCGTTCAGGATCTCCTGGGAATCTGCCGCCGGCTTGCCGACGAAGGCCGCACGATCATCATCGTCGAGCAGAATGTCGAGGCGGCGTTGTCGCTGGCGCGCCGCTGCTACATCCTCAACAACGGTCACATGGTCTACGAGGGTACGCCGGCCGATTTGCGGCGCGAGCGCGATTTCATGCACCGGCACCTCGGGATTTAGGCATATGCGCCGAGTGGCGGCCGAAGCGGTTGTGATTGGCGGCGGCGCGGCCGGCACCTTCGCCGCGCTCGAGCTGCACCGGCGTGGCGTCAAGCCGCTGATTCTTTGCAAAGGTCTCGTCGGCAAGAGCGGCGCGTCGATCTTCGCCGGTAACCTCGTCGTGCCGGGGCGATTGCTGGGCAACACGGAGCAGCAGGCGCGCGACACCGCCGAATTCCTGATCCGGATGCACAACCACTTCCTGATCGACCAGCATTATGCGCGGGCCGCCGGCGAATGGATCGAGCGCGAATATTATCCCGAGCTCGAGCGTGCCGGCCTCTACCTGCGGCGCGACGAGCACGGTGAGATCGTCACCAACGAGGGGCCGGTGCGCTGCATGGCGGCGCATTCGCAGGGCGAATCGGGCGTGCTGTTCATGGATTTGCGCCGCAAACAGGTGCTCCAGGCCGGTATCCCGTGGCTCGAGGAGACCGCCGCAACGGCGCTGCTGACCGAAGCTGATGGCGCCATCGCCGGCGTGATGGCGCTCGATCTCGCACGTGGCGAAGTCGTGGCGATCGAAAGCCGCGCGGTGATCCTGGCCACCGGCTACGCCGACCGCTTTTATCCGCGCTCGACGGCGACGCGCGAAATGTCCGCCGATGGTATTGCGATGGCCTGGCGCGCTGGCGCCGAGCTGATGAATCTCGAGATCCAGTGGTGGCATACGAGCGACGTGCGCTATCCGCTGTGCTGGCAGCGGACGCAAGTCTATCCCAATCCGATCATCGGCTCGTCGCATTCGGCGCGGCTCTACAACAGCGGCGGCGAGGTGTTTTTCGACCAAGAGGCCGATGCGCCAATTGCGATGGGGCCGTACACGCTCCAACTGAAGCGGCTGGCGAAACAGGTGCTTGCTGGCAAGGCACGTTTCGACGGCGGTTATTACAGCGGCTTCAACCACGTCGCGCCGGACGTCGTCACTGCCTACACCGATTACGCCAAGGCATTCGCAGCGGTCGGCAAATCGGTCGCCAGCGACACGCTGGAAACCGCCTGCTCGGCCCATTACCGCCAGGGCGGCATCGTCGTCGATCCCGCGACCATGGCCACGCGCGTCCGCGGCCTCTATGTCGCGGGCGGCGTCGGCGGACACAGCAACGGCCTGATTGCGCCGGTGACCTATGACGGCATGCTGGCGGCGGAGACGGTCGCGACGGATCTGCCGCGCCTCAAATCGTCGGCGCTCCCCGAGGACAAGGCCGCTGCCGAAGAAGCGCGGCTGCTGGCGCTGCGCCGTTCGCTGCCTAGCAATGGCGTCGCGCCGGCACACGTCAAGCGGGCTCTGCGCAGCGTGATGAGCGAGAAGATGGGCTTCTTCAAGGACGCGATCATGATGAACGGCGCATTGGCCGAGGTGACGCGTCTTCGCGACGAGTTGCTGCCGGCGATGGGCCTTGCCAACGTTACGCCGCGGCTCAACTACACTTGGCTTGATGCCATCGACGTCGTCAATCTGCTTGATGTCGCGGCGCTCACGATCCGCGGCGCTCTCAACCGCACCGAAAGCCGCGGACCGTTCTATCGCACCGATTTCCCCGAGATGGACAACGCGAACTGGCTGGTCAAGAACATCCTGACGCCGACGCCGAACGGCGATGTGCGGTTCCGCACCGAGCCCTACGAGCTGCCGTTTTTCAAGCCCGATTTCGTCCGGCGCCACAGTCTCGAGGTGGACTGGTAATGGCCGAACGTCCGCAGGTCGCATCTGCCGCGCGCAACTTTGGCCGCGATGAAACCGGCGACAGCCCCGCGGCGCGATTGGCGCGCCTGAAGGAAGGCGACACGGTCACGGCGCACATCTCGCGCTGGGATCCCGGTACGGAGCCTGCGCCGCGCTTCGAGACCTATCGCGTGCCCTACACCAAATGGATGCGCGTGCTCGAAGTGCTGACCTATGTCAGCGAGGAGATTGGTGGCGATCTGGCGCATCGCTGGTTCTGCGCCAATCGCATGTGCGGCACCTGTGCCGTGCGCGTCAACGGACGCGAAGTGCTGGCGTGCTGGGAACCGGTCGAACCGGAGATGACCATTGAGCCGCTGCGCAACGCGCCGGTCGTCCGCGACCTAGTGATCGACCGGTCGGGGTATGAACAGCGCGTCTCCGGCTTGGTGCCATGGCTCGAACGCCGCGAACCCTATCGCGGCTTTCCCGAGCCGTTGACCCATCCAGCGATGGCGGCGGCGGACAAGGCGCTCGATTGCATTTCCTGTATGTGCTGCTTTTCTGCTTGCCCGGTTGTCGGACTGGGCGACGAGACAAAATTCGCCGGTCCGGCGCCGCTGGTGCAGCTAGCGCGTGTCGCTCTCGATCCGCGCGACGGTATCGACCGCGGCCGAATCGCGCTCGAACGCGGCGCAGTCTTCGACTGTGTCTCTTGTTATAAATGCGAAGAGGTCTGTCCGGTATCGATCCCAATCGTCACCGGCTCGATTGAGCCGTTGAAGGCGCTCGCCTTCAATAGCCTGCCGCGCAAGAGCCGGCATGCGCGGGTTTTTCTTGCGATCGTCCGATCACGGGGCCGTATCGATCCTTCGGCGCTGGTGTTGGGCGTCCAGCGGCTGACGGCGCTGCGGCATCCATTGCGCGTTCTCAAGCTCTGGCGTCACGGCAAGATCGATCCGCTCAAGACGCTGTTCGGTTTTCGGTTGCCCGATATCGCGCAGATACGCCAGATCTTCGAGGCAGTGCGCGGAGGGTCGCGATGAGATTCGCCTATTATCCCGGTTGTTCGGCACAGAGCACCTGCAAGGAGCTGAATGCGGCGACGCATGTTGTCGCCTCGAAGCTCGGTCTCGATCTCATCGAGCTGCCATCGGCCGGCTGCACCGGTAGCCGCGAGTTACGCGCCATCGACCCCGACCTATTCCTGGCCCTTAATGCGCGTTTGCTGGCGCTGGCCGAGGCCAACGGCCTGCCGCTGATGACGGTGTGCAACACCTGCACGCTCAACTTCCTCGACGTGAACAAGACACTGAGCGAGGAGCCCATGCGGCTCGCGGCGGTCAACGCCATCCTCGCCAAGCAGGGGCTGACTTATCGCGGCACGACGCGAGTCAGCCATTTCCTTTGGGTCTTGCTCGAAGACATTGGCGAGGCGCGGTTGCGCGCTCTGGTCGTGCGTCGGCTCTCTGGCGTGCGCGTTGCCGCATTCTACGGTTGCCACATCACCCGGCCGCCGGCGCATTTCGGCTTCGTCGATTCACGCAACGCGCGCGCCATCGAGACCGTCAATGCGATTCTCGGTTGCGAGTCAATCGACTATAGCGGCCGGACCGAATGCTGCGGCTTTCATACGGCGGCGCACGAGGAGAAGATCGCGATCAAGCTTACCGGCCGGCACATCAAATCGGCGAAGGATAACGGCGCCGGCGCGATCGTCACGCCCTGCCCGCTGTGCCACACCGTGCTCGACACTTTCCAGGATCAGATGGAACGCGATCTTGGCTCCGAGCTTGGCATGCCGATCTTGCACCTGCCGCAGCTTGTCGGCCTGGCCATCGGTGTCGCGCCGGCGCAGCTCGGCGTCGACCATCACATGGTTCCGTTCGACCTCGCTCTCGATTGAAGTCGCGCCGATCGCGGCCCGCTATGGCAGTGGCGTCAGGCGCCAGCCGCGCGCGGTCATGCAGCTCACCGGCGAGCGCTGCGATTCCTGGACATCGATGGTCGCGGACTTGGTGGATTCATTGGCGTAGGTCGGTGTCACCGGACCGGTCGGATAGCCAGATGTCATAGTCCGCGTTTGATAGACCGGTGGGGCCGCCGCCGCTTGATAGGCTTGCGTAGCGGACGATGGCTGGTAGCCGCAGGCCTGCATGTCGGCCTGCAACTGCGCATTGTCGCCGCCCGGCTTGGCCCAGACGACGCGCGTCGTATGACAGGCAGCCGTTAGCGACACGAGCGACACGAGCGCCGCCGCGCGCACTATCCATGTCGAGCCGCGGCTCAATGGACCGCCTTCGGCGCCGCTTGGCCGGCGGCGAGTGAGCTGCCGTCGAGCCATGTCGCCAGCGGCGGAAAATCCCACTCCGCCACGGCGGCGATCTCGAGGATGGCCGCCAATGCACAATCCCGCAACGCCGTCACGCATCCCCCGAACCGTACCCCCATTCGTTGTCAGATTACCGCGTCAAGGCGGGGGTGTCTGCGGTTCCGTCGCGCGCCCTTCGGCCTGTGAGATGCCGTTGGTGCGTGCAACCCGGCAGATCGCCTAGACGTAGTATTAGTACTACATTAGGCAATCGGCCGTTGCACCCGTCGATGGCGTCGCACAAGCGCGACATCGTGAAACCAAGCGTCTGATCTTGGGTTGTATTTCGGCAGACGCGGTTCTAGAACGATGTGCCAAAATTATTACATCGGGGGCGAGGCGTGCAGGAAAAGGCTAAACGTAAGTTCGGCGCGAAACGGATGTGGATCCGCCGTTGGCGCCAAGCCG
>DASQGX010000152.1:0-5898 GCA_035632395.1 Allostellaceae bacterium | reverse complement strand
CAAAAAGGACGCGTTACGTCGTTGCATAACCACGATGGGCCATAGGCACGTGCGAGTGCGTCGCACACTTTAGATACGCTCATCACGCTACGATGCAAGACAAAATTCACGGAAAGGTAAATTTTTCGGCGCTCGTGGCTGCGACCACACGACAATCGATGCCATGCACTCAAAATGGCCGCCGCGAGCTTCTCAACAAATAGTAAAGATGCAGCACGGCTGTTGCGGCGAGCAAAAATCGGCGATGCGGGCGGCTCAAGGGGCCGCCGGCACCAGCTCGACCGTCGCGATCTCGGCGCCGGACGCGAGATCGAAGACGAAAACGCGGACACCGCCGCCGGGCACGTCAACCCGCGCGACCAAGCGGCCGGTGGTGACGTCGGTGGAGACCACCTTGGCACCCGCCGGCAGCACGATACGCAGCGCCGTCGATGCCACCTGCGATGGCGTCGCCGGGCGACCATGATCGATGCGCCAGACCACAGCCGCCGCCAGGGCGCCGATGCCCAACAGCAGCAGCACGCCGAGGACGATCACCAGGAGCTTGAGAGCGCGCATCTTCGGGGCCAATTTAGCGGTCATGGCCGTCAACACAAGCAGCGATATCCTGCACGCCGCCGTCGCGCTCGACGAGGCCGGAAACCGCCTCGACCGTGTGCTCACTGGCCATTTTGGCGATCTGTCGCGGTCGAGACTGAAGCGCCTCGTCGAGCAAGGTCAGGTCACACTCGACGGCAAGCCGATCACCGATCCAGCCTACAAGGTTAAAGCGGGCCAAATATTTACTGTCACCGTGCCGCCGCCGGATTCGGGCGTGATCGTGCCGCAAGCGATGGACCTCAAGATCCTGTTCGAGGATGCGCATCTGCTCGTACTCGACAAGCCGGCTGGGTTGGTCGTTCATCCGGCGCCCGGCAATCCGGACCGCACCCTGGTCAATGCCCTGATGGCCCATTGCGGCGACAGCCTCGCCGGCATCGGCGGCGTCAAGCGTCCGGGGATCGTCCATCGCCTCGACAAGGACACCAGCGGAATCATGGTGATCGCCAAGACTGATGCTGCGCATCGTGCGCTGGCCGCCGACTTCGCCGCCCGCCGTGTGACGCGCGCCTACCAGGCGATCGTCTGGGGCGTGCCCACGCCCAAGGCCGGCGAGATTGTTGGAGCGATCGGCCGCAATCCACGCGACCGCAAGACCATGGCAGTGGTCGCCACCGGTAAGGCGGCGATCACACGCTATCAGGTGCTGAAAAGCTTCGGCACCACCGCCTCGTTGATCGAATGCCGTTTGGGTAGCGGCCGGACGCACCAGATCCGCGTGCATCTCCTGGCCAAGGGGAACCCGGTGCTGGGCGATCCGGTTTATAAAGGGCGGCACGTCACCGCACGCCTTACCAAGCTTCCGGCGGCAGCGCGGGCTGCCACCAGCAATCTGCGGCGCCAAGCGCTGCACGCCTATCTCTTGGGCTTTCGCCACCCAGCGACCGGCGAATACCGGGAATTCAAAACCGCCTTACCAAGCGAGATGACGGATTTGCTACATAAGTTAGAGGAAATCTAGACTAGACAATACCCGACTCCGGCACTAAGATTTTGACTTAAGAGAAAGGATTTCGACCCGCAATGGCCACCCACGCCCTGCCGTCTGTCGCGCGCGAGGGCAATCTTGCGCGCTATCTCCAGGAAATCCGCCGGTTTCCGATGCTGGCACCGGAGGAGGAGTACATGCTCGCTAAGCGCTGGCGCGAGCACGGTGACAAGGACGCAGCGCACAAACTGGTCACCAGCCATCTGCGGCTCGTTGCCAAGATCGCGATGGGCTACCGCGGTTACGGCCTGCCGCTGTCGGAACTCATCTCCGAGGGCAATGTCGGCATGATGCAGGCGGTGAAGCGGTTCGACCCCGACCGCGGCTTTCGGCTCGCGACTTACGCGATGTGGTGGATTCGCGCCGCCATCCAGGAATACGTGCTGCATTCCTGGTCGCTGGTGAAGATGGGCACCACCGCGGCTCAGAAGAAGCTGTTTTTCAACCTGCGTAAGATCAAGGGCCAGCTCCAGGCAATCGAGGAAGGCGACCTGTCGCCGGAGAACGTCAAGCGCATCGCTACCGAGCTGGCGGTGCCGGAGTCCGACGTCATCAGCATGAACCGCCGGCTGAGCGCGCCGGATAATTCGCTCAATGCGCCATTGCGCGCCGATGGCGACGGCGAGTGGCAGGACTGGCTGGTCGACGAGGGTCCGACGCAGGAGACCCGCCTAGGCGACCAGCAAGAGCTCGGACTGCGGCGCGATCTGCTGCGCAATGCCATGACCCATCTGACGGCACGCGAGCGTGACATCCTGGTCGAGCGTCGGCTCAAGGACGAACCGGCGACGCTCGAGGATTTGTCGGTGCGCTACGGCATTTCGCGCGAGCGCGTCCGCCAGATCGAAGTGCGAGCGTTCGAGAAGCTGCAGAAGGCGATTAAGGCCAAGGCGCTCGAGCACCGGCCAGCGGCCGAGACATCGGCCGCCTAGCTTCGGCGCGCCGCCCGGTGCAGTCGTCCACCGGTCATCGGTGCAGCAACCCCGGTAGTCTGCGGCAAGCTCAAAGCCAGACCCTTCACGGACCGAACCGCGAGATAGGCGAAGGCCTGCGCCTCGAGCGCGTCGCCGTCCCAGCCCACCTGCTCGACCGGTATAACCGGCACATCAAGCTGCGCCGCCAGTAATGCCATCAGCACCGGATTGCGCCGCCCGCCGCCGGTCACCAGCCAGCGCTTTGCGGGCTCGGGAAAGTGGCGCCGTGCTGCAGCAACGGCGGCGACTGTCATCGCCGCGAGCGTCGCCGCGCCATCGGCCGGCGATAGGCCTGAGGGCATGAACCGGGCGAAATCGTCGCGGTCGAGCGACTTCGGAGGCGACACATTGAAAAACGGATGCACGAGAAAACGCGCGACGCGATTCATATCGGATTTGCCGGCACGCGCCAGTGCGCCGCTTTCATCAATCGGCCGCCCTGTGTGCGTGTGCGCCCAGTCGTCGATCAGCGCATTCCCTGGACCGGTATCGAACGCCAGGATCTGGTCGTCGCTCCGCCCCAGCCAAGTGACATTGGCGACGCCGCCGATATTGAGCACCGCCAATGGGCGCTCAAGGCCGGCCGCTAGTGCTTGATGATAGAGCGGGACAAAGGGCGCACCCTGCCCGCCCGACGCGACGTCGGCTGCGCGGAAGTCGTTCACCACGTCGAGCCCCGTCAACCGCGCCAATAGCGCGCCATCGCCGATCTGCCACGTCCGCCCCTCCCACGGCCGGTGCAGCACCGTATGGCCGTGAAAGCCAATCAGCGAGGCATCGCGCAGGCCGAACTGACGAATCAAAGCATCAACGGCACGCGCGTGCGCCTCGGTCAATTCGATTTCGACCGCCGCGAGCTCGCCATTGCCACCCAGCACCGAGCGGATGCGCGCTCGCAAGGCAGGCTCGTACGGCACCGTGAGGGCGCCGCGCGGCACGACGGCATGCAATCCGTCGGTTTCGATCGCTGCGGCGTCGATGCCGTCGATCGACGTGCCGCTCATCAGGCCGATGGCCGAGGTCACGTTGCGACTCTACGGCGACCGCACGCTGGCTGACGGCACGCCGCCGGTGTGCTAGACGCAGTTCCCATGACCAAAGCCCGCTCCGCCTTTCTTGCTGCCGCCGAGGAACGCGGCTTCATTCATCAGATCACTGACCGCACCGGCCTCGACGCCCTGCTCGCCGGCGGTCCGGTTGCATCTTATATCGGCTTCGATTGTACAGCTGACAGCCTTCATGTCGGCAGCCTGCTGCAGATCATGCTGCTGCGGCTCTGGCAGAAGACCGGCAACAAGCCGATCGTCCTCATGGGCGGCGGCACCACCAAGGTGGGCGATCCATCGGGCAAGGACGAGACCCGCCGTATGCTGAGCGAGGCCGAGATCGCTGCCAACATGGCGGGCATCCGTCGAGTCTTCGAGCGGTTTCTCAAATTCGGCGACGGCAAGACCGATGCAGTGATGGTCGATAACGCCGAGTGGCTCGACCGGCTCGAATACATTCCGTTCCTGCGCGAATACGGCCGGCACTTCTCAGTCAACCGCATGCTGAGCATGGACAGCGTCAAGCTTCGCCTCGAGCGCGAGCAGCCGCTGAGCTTCCTCGAATTCAATTACATGATCTTGCAGGGCTACGATTTCCTCGAGTTGGCGCGACGGTACAAATGCGCTGTACAGATGGGTGGCTCGGATCAGTGGGGCAATATCGTCATGGGCGTCGAACTGGGTCGGCGAGCCGAAGACCGCACGCTCTATGGCGTCACCTCGCCGCTGGTCACAACCGCGTCCGGCGCGAAGATGGGCAAGACGGCGCAGGGCGCGGTCTGGCTCAACACCGAGAAGCTCGCGCCCTACGACTATTGGCAATATTGGCGCAACACCGAGGACGCCGATGTCGGCCGTTTCCTCAAGCTATTTACCGACCTGCCGATCGACGAAATCCGGCGGCTCGAAACACTGCGCGACAGCGAGATCAACCAGGCCAAAATCGTGCTCGCCACCGAGGCAACCGCGTTGGCGCACGGCCGCAAAGCGGCGGATGAAGCTGCGGCAACTGCCCATCAGGTGTTCGCTGAAGGCGGCATCGGTAGCGATCTGCCGGTAACCGAGATGCCCAATGCCGAGCTGAAAGCTGGCCGGCCGGCCATCCAATGCTTCCACCGCGCCGGCCTGGCGCCGAGTTTGGGCGAAGCGCGGCGGCTCATCCGCGGCGGCGGCGCGCGCGTCAACGACAAGGTCGTGACCGACGAGAACGCCACGCTGTCGCTGGCCGATCTGAACAGCGACGGCGTCATCAAACTTTCCGCCGGCAAGAAGCGGCACGCGCTCGTGAAGCCGGTCTAGGGAGTGGAGGCAGGCGCCGGCGGTTCGGGTTTCGACGACGGGCTCGGCGCCGGATTCCACGCCTTGAACAGAAACAGGTTGCGAAGGAACCCCGGCGCGAGTGCGCTCAACGGATTGACAGCAATCTGTGGGTCGCTGATTGGGCCGGCGACGCGGAAATTGGCGCCGAAGATCCCCTGCCCTTCGCCACCGACGAGCAGATTGCCGATCACCGGGATATCGCCGATCACGGTATTAAGGATATTGGCCGGCACGAGCGTGCCCGATGCGTCGAGCGCGCCGGCATCATAGTCCACCGTGCCGTTGACGTTGATGCCGATCGCGCCACCATAAGCGCGCATGTTGTCGATCTTGATGGCGCCGGCGCCGTAAACGATGTCGCCCTGCAAGACCTTGAACGGTATGCCGCTGCCGCCGGTCAGCAAATTGCTGACGCCGGTGAACGAAGTCAGCGTCAACAGCCGCGCAAACAGCGGCGCGCGAACAACGCGGTAGTCGGCGCCGTTGAACGTGCCTTTCAGGACACGCTTGCCGTTTTCGTCTACGGCGTTGCCTTTGACCGCGAACGTGCCGCCCTCGACATCGCCAGTGACGTCAAGCACGCGCAACAAGGCGCCGAAATCGTCAGCCGTGAGATCGAATTTGCCGGCTCCATTGGCGCCGCCGAACCGTACCGTTAGCTTCTTGCCGCCGGTAAAGGTGCCGTCGATCCGGGCCTCATCCCAATGCGGGCCGTTGCTTTGCAACTGGGCGCTGAATTTGGTGAGTTGCCGGTTCGCGCCGAGCGATAGCCGATCCAGATTCGCGTGGATTGCGATTGGCGGCGGATTTGCAGCGGACGGGCGCGATACGTCGCGCAATAATCCGCTCGCGTCATAGCTTGAGCCGGAGACATCAACGGCCCAGCCTTTGCCGTTGCGTGCGAGTGTGATCTGCGCGTTGGTATCGCCGGTAACCAAGCGCGGGATATCGACGCGCGACAGCCCATCCT